>QYYE01000163.1 GCA_003589585.1 Candidatus Bathyarchaeota archaeon | reverse complement strand
TACTATGGCTATCAGACTGATGATTGTGTAGTCTCTTTCGAAGCGGAACCTTGTTTTTTGCCGAATAAGAGCTACTACGCCTAGGACAATGAATAACTCGGTAAGATAAGCAAATACTCGGCTGACAGTGTTCAATAATGAAGGCGACTGGGCAAGACCTATCCCGGTTAAAACTGCTTGGCCTCTGGAGGCGGGGTTGAAAAAGTCGCCGAGTTGACTGGTCACATACCCCGTGAATGTGATAAAGCTGTCAAACACCACGGCACCCGAAGTGTAAATGTACCAGCTGAACATTGCTACAAAAAAGAGCACAATCATGCTTAACTGCAAATTTATGCTTGGTTTCTTTAAGAACCACACAGCGACAGCCCATGCAGCCAAGATTAAAAAGAGAAAGATTTCAGCCAGGGCGTAATGGGAAAATATTAGGGCAAAACTAAAGATTACAAAGCTTACAAACTTTGCTTCAAGCTTTATCTTCCTGCTTAAAATCACTAGGAACAGGAGAACAAAGAAGAGTTCAGCTATTATCTGCCGGTTTAACGCAAGCATTTCTGTGTAAAAGGTGGATTGTGCCATGAACAGGAAGGCTGCGAGGAAAGCGTATTTTTTGCCTATGTATGGTTGCCATAGCAGGTAGAGGGCGAGAGGTAATAAAGCGAAGATTAAGGGGTAAATGATTTTGTAGGTCCAGGTGGGGTCCATACCCAGCATGTTTGAGTAGACAGTTGGCAGTATGGTGACGCTAAGCATCGCGTTGAATCTACCTAAGCCTTGATCACCAGCGAATTGCAAAGTGGGAGACCAGCGACCGTTGATCTGGGTGTTTCTGAAGACAAAAAACTCGACTGGAGAGTCTCCGCCGTAAGGCAGCAAATAGTTGGATATCAAGGAGTAGTGGAATAGAAGTGCGAGGGCAATCATGAGGATAGCGATTGGATAAAACTTCTCTGAACGGTCAAAATATGCGCTGACAATAAACAGGGCGGCTATGGAGGCAATCATGACCAGTAAGATGGAGTTGTTCCCTGTGGTGTTAACCAGGTAGGTGCCAATGATGCTTAAGAGGGGGATTAATACAAGCAGCAGTATTGAGGGATGGAACTTTAGGTTTTGGAACGTAACATACTGTTTTGCTCCTTGTCTTAAGTGAGCTATGGCTGCACCCATAATAATCAGCGTATTGATGAAGAGAGACAGCGGAACGGTTGCAAGAGGAAAACTAAGCCCCATTAGTGGCCCAAACTCGTTTAGGATTAGACCTGAGATCATCAGGAAAGCAACGCTGAAACCTACGGAGAAAAGTATGAATTCAAGGGGGCTTAGGTCATTTAGTTTTAGTAGTTTAATGAAGACAACGCCTGGAATCACAGTGAGGTATATTATTCCTATGGCTTGCCTAACAACTGGGAAGTCAAGAAAAAGCGCAACATACATTATGATTTGCAGGAAAATGACGACGCCTAGAAAATGCTGAGAGAGAATTTTCGGTTGAGTATCCAAAATTTAACTCGCCTAAACGCTTCTTAATTTTTAATTACTGATTGGTAGATGCTGGACATTTTTGGGGCGACAGCTCGGATGTCATAGTTCTGGGCGGTTTTATTTCCGTTTGATGCAAGTTTTTGCCGCAGTCTTTTATTGCCTATGAGGCTGATGAAGGCGGAAGAGAGTTGATCAATGTTCTGCGGTTCGACAAGGAGACCATTTTGCTCATGAGTGATTGTTTCTTTCATTATTCCAAAGTTTGGAGCGACCACGGCAAGTCCTGCAGACCAAGCTTCCAGCGAAGCGATGTATCCAAAGTTTGTTGCTACGAAGATATCGCTGTTCCAAAGGAACGGTCTGACGTCAGTTTGTTTACCCATTAGAAAGACTGTTTGCTCCAAGTTTAAATCGTGAATTAGACCCTTAAGAGTTTCGAACAGTGAACCGTAGCCTACTATCTGAAGTTTGGCTTTTGGAAACTTGGCGTTTACTTGTTTGAAGGCTCGGATAATGGCTTCTGGGCTTGTTACAGGTTCAAGTCTGCCCACATAGACCACGGTGTCGTCATGAGAATTAGAGAGGTTAGGTTTAGTGAAGTGGGCTGTGTCAACAAAGTTAGTGACAAGATGGCTTTTTTCTCCCAGCCCCATCCTTTCAAGAACGCCTAAAACCTCTTTTGAATATGTGGTGATGGCGGCAGCGTGTTCTTTCAAGATGCTCTTTATGGCAGGTGACTCTAAGGGCATTCCACCGTGCAAGGCGTCTCCAACAAAACCGCCGTGGAGAGTAACGACCAAGGGCTTCTTGAAGCGCTGGCTTAGGTATACGCCCAGATTAATATATTCCAGGTCTCCCCATATCCCGTGAATATGGAATAAGTCTGCAGACTGAGCAGTTTTCCATCTTTCAGCTTCATAGCATAAACCTGCAAACTTCATTTTCTCAACCAACTTGGGTTTTGAACCAAAGGCATACATGAAAACGCCGTTAACCAAGTCAACCGGGCTAGGGCCTAGTCGGTAGACTTTCAGGAACCCTGCATCCTCAAATTTTTTGATGTTTTTTGTTACCAAAAGAATCTTTGTACGTCCAGTTACCAATGAGAAATCTATGTCTTTGTTTTTGGCTAGGTAATTTGATAACCAGAGGATATAGCGTTCTAGTCCACCTATTTCTATGGGCCAGAATCTTTCCCAAACATGACAAACATGCAAACAAGTTCACCTCAAACAAGAAAATTCAATTTTTAACTGCGCAGTAGTTAGAGAAAAGGTTCATGAACCTCTTGGAGAAGTTCGCATAGGAAAAGTATTCCGCGATTTCTTTGGACTCTTCCATTTTTTCCGAAGACCAGTCGTGGATTTGATTGTTTATGCTGCAGGCGGCTTCTTGTAAGGTTTCATACCAGTACTGCTTTGGAACAAACTCCCTCATGCCGCCCGAATTGTGAACGATAGGTATGCAGCCTAAAGCCATAGCCTCAACGATGGATATGCCAAAGTGCTCACCGATCATGGTGTGCAAGTATAGTTTGGCGCTCTTTAGTAAGTCAATTTTCTCCTTGAAAGGCAGGTCTGGATAAAACTTCACTCTGTCCTCCAAATTTAGCTTCTTAACAGTTTTTTGCAAGGCAAACAAGGTTTCTTTAGAGTATAGCCTGCCGATGATAGCGAATTTTATGTCTGGGCTTGTTTGGGCTGCGATATGGGGGATTATTTCTAGGCGTTTGTTTGGTTCAAAGCGTGAAGTGGTAACTATAAGGCTTTCACGCTTTCTTTCTTGTTTGCTTAGCTTGGAAATGGTTGGTGTAAAAGGCGGGTAAAGTATCTGTGACTTTTTGCCGGAGTATTTTTTGATTTCCTTTGCTGTGTAACGACTGTTAGCTAATATGAGCTTTTCATTGTATTGGACGAGGTTTTTTTCAAGTAGCACCTGAGGCAAAGCGCCCACTTGCAGGAGGCGGTGGCTGCTCAAGTAGGGGAACTTTGCGCTGTAGGAGTACTGGTTCAAAAAAGGAAAATGAATGTAACAAATGTCTGTCCATGGGAAAACACAGTTGGTAAATGTGTCAATGAAGACCTCACATTTGGACTTTAAAGCATACGATTGAAAGATAGTTTGGTAGAAATCTGCCACTTGACCCCTTGAGTGTACAAGTGTTGGCTGCTTCACTGTTTGGATTGACGGGTGAAGACTTTCGCCAAAGAAATCTTGAATTGCTTTCGGGTTCACTTTTTTGTTGGTGAAGAGTACTGTTTGGTAGTTGTTTTTGGCTAAGGTGTTGGCGATGGCTATTGCCACGAATTCTCCTCCGCCGAAAACATCCAAGGTTTGGGCGAAAACACCGATTTTCATGGCATCCAGCCGATTTTTCAATTGAAATTTAAAAGAATGATGTCTGCTTTGTTAGGTTTTCTGGTTAACCTTCGTTTCAGGCCAAAACTTGTCTATGAATTTATCAGTATTCTCATGAAAGTCGTCTGCATGAGCTCTGATTTTTTCATCTGACCAATTCCACCATGCTATGTCTAGAAGTTTTGCTCTCTGTTCTTCGTTATACCGGTAACGCAGAAATCGCGCAGGCACACCTGCGACAATAGCGTATGATGGAACATCGCGGGTG
>QYYE01000162.1 GCA_003589585.1 Candidatus Bathyarchaeota archaeon | reverse complement strand
CCTTGAACGGGGCTTAACCCTTTCCTCTCCACTGCTCATTACGCTTCGCTCTTCCCTAAACAAATATCTGCTTGTTTGTGGAAAAGCCTTCCGGAAGCAAACAGGAAAATGGGAACCAAACTCATAGTAAAATGCCCAAAATGCGCCAACTTACTGCTAGCAGACGCCCTGCAGAAGACAAGAACCTGCCCCTACTGCGATGCACATGTGAACTTGCAGAAGGCACAAAAAATCGCTTCGGGCGCCAGCGCGCATGAGGCATCAGAAATCCTAAAGCAACTTAAAAAACAAAAGGGTTTTACATAGAAAGTTTAGCGCACATGCCTTAGCATCTCACAAGTTTTACACAAATCCAAAGCTGCAGGCTCCCCGCATTCCCTGCATGTTTTGAAGTCTTCCTTCTTTATGGTCTCCTCAAGCGCCGGTCTTATGCGTTCAAAGGCTTTGAACACGGTGAATTTTGTTCCTGCACGTTTCTCTTCCATGTTATTTAGCATGGCGCGGATGTCGTTACGTTGAGCCTCTGAAGCGTATGGGCACGGCGTATCTTGGAAAGCCATCTTTTTAACGTACGCGTAAAGCGCGCTTTCTTTCTCCGGGATTTCACAGAAAGGCTTGATTTTCCTGACAAGCAACGGGTGCACTTCACTGGTGACTGGTTTCTCTTTTCCGAGGCGCATAATGTCGCCGCGGAACATGTTCATAACCATAGTTTGCACTTCATCATCAAGCGTGTGGGCAGTCGCAATCTTATCGGCTTTGACCTGCCTTGCAGCAACGTTCAATGCCCGACGCCGCAGAACCCCACAGTAAGCACAGGAGGTTAATTCTGTCTGCCCATTAGCTCTTGCCTTAACCATAATCTCGTCTAATGTGAAGCCGAAAAGATCCTTGAACGAGACAATGTGGTGAGGGACGTTCAGTTTTTTGCAGGTTGCAGAAGCAATTTCGAGTGCTTCGTCACGGTACCCTTTGATGCCCTCATCCACTGTTACCGCGGTCAGCGAAGTTTTGGGTCTGAACCGCCTAAGTTTTGCAAGTATATATAGGAGGCTGATGCTGTCTTTGCCGCCTGAAACCGCCACAGCCAAATGGTCATCGAATTTTAGCATGTGATAGCGGGTAATGATTGCTCTGACCTTTGCCTCTATGGATTGGGTGAAGCATTTTTTGCACAGAGTTTCGCCTGAGTATGGTCTGTAGTAGAAGGCGGGTTTTGATTTGCAAGCAGTACAGACGGTTACGCTCATTTTGCTTCACATATTATTTCTTGATTTGTGAATTAAGGTAAATAAACAATGCACCACTATTTGATAGAAATGGCTGGTTAAAATGGCGGTTAAGCCCACAAAACACGCAGATTTCAAAGAAGTTGTGTACAGTAGTGCACGGTGGGCTTTGCTAAACAAACTTCGAAGTCGAGCAGTTGAGATAATGGAGGCGTTGGAGTCATTTCACTTGTCCTCGCTGGTGCATGGAAGCATAGCGCGAGGCGACGTTAAAGAAGACAGTGACGTTGACGTTTTCATTCCAGAGGTGCAAAACAGCTTCTTGGTAGAAACAGCCCTCGAAAAAGCCAAAATACCAATTAACACACGTTTGGTTGTACAGGCAACTCCCGCTTACGCCATGAAAGCACACATTGAAATTGACGAGTTGACCATCGTCACATTTCCTCTTATGCAGATGCGCAGGGTAGAGCGGGAGTTTTACAGGTTTGGAGGAGAAGTGAACCTTAATCAGCTTAAAGAGGGCATTCGGGTTGCAGGTGTGGATAAGCGGCTTGTTTTGATTGAGCCCACGCAGAGAGGCCATGTGGAGAGTAGTGTTGTAGGCAGAGAAGAGTCTGTTGCCAAGGTTTTAGGTGTAGCTGCTGAAACAGTTTTGGACAGGGTTCGTGCGTTATTAAAGCGAGATGAAGTTGGCAGAACTGGGGTCTTTGTGAAAAAAGAGCTTTCTGAAGACGAGACGTTTGAGATGACCCTCAAAAAACTTGCGGACCTAAATCCTGCCGTGCGCAGGAGAATGAAAAAGAAGGTTTAGGAGGGGTAGTAGATTAGTTCTTTTTCTTCGAGGAGCTGCTGGATTTTGTCGACTGCTTCGTATACTTGTTCTTCTTTTTTAGCGCCTACACAGACGAGTTTTCCCGCTGAAAAGATAAGAAACACTACTTTTGGGTCATCCATACGATAGACTGCACCAGGGAATTGCTCAGGCTCGTACATTACGCGGCTAAGTTTATAGACAAGGCTTTCAAGGTCGATTTCGCCGCCAAGTTCAGCGGAGGCAACGATGTTTTGAATGTTTACTATGGGTTTTTCTGTAATCTGGATGCCTTCACTTCGGAGTTCCTTAACCACTTTCTCCACGGCACTTCGAGATTCCTTTTCTGATTTAGCGCCTGTGCAAACCATTTTACCGGTTCCGAAGATCAGGGTTGCCGTTTTAGGTTTTTTTAGTCGGAAAACTAGGCCTGGGAACACGCTGGGATTGTATTCTGTCTGGGGAAATTTTTCCACGATTTTCTGCAGGTCAATTTTTTGGTTGAGTGATACTGAAGCCACTATGTTCTGTATTGAAATTATTGGTTTTCTTTTGCTCATTTTTCAACTCACGTGCTCGGTTCTATTTAAATAGAGCATGGGGTATATAACACCATCTATTTATAAATAAAGTTTAACCGCTAACTATGTTGGAACTTTAAAGTACAATAAGGCTTTTTAGCCAAAATGAGGTCTTTGGGTTTACCTGTTCATCTCTGACTTCTTTAAGTGGATAGCAGCAACAGTAGGATTAACATTCTTTTCTTCTACAACCAGTATTATTTGCGAAGTGTGGGGTGCAAAGATACCCCGTTTAATGTTTATGCCGGAGATAGCGCCGATAGCAAGAGAAGCTACACCTGGAGAGTCCTTCATTCTGTCGCCGATGAGGGTGACAACGCCTAAGCCATATTCGATTTTCATGTTCTCATCAAAGCCCTTGAGTTTCTCTTCGTTTTTCATAAGAAAGTCTGAGTCTAAGAACAGAAAGTCCCTTAGCCTCTCGCCAGTTTCCAGTGGCTCGGCGCCCAAATCCATAAAGTCATTACGCCTCTCCCAAATTCTCAGCGAGTCCTCCAGTGAGTGGCTTTTTTCGTCGTTCATTGTTAGTATGGCGCATCCTTTTTTGCCTGTTAAGCACTTTACTACTTCTCCATCGCTTGTTTCTGACCTTATAGCTGAGTAACTTTCTGGCTCGTCAATAGGCACTACCAGCAGGGGTTGGGTAAAGCGCCTTGCCATGGCGATTGCCGGGCTTTGAACTATTTTCATGCCCATCATGGAGGCTTTGTGTGCTTCATTATAAGTTAACGCTTTGACGTGTTCGGTTTTTTGTCCCCTGACCACTTTAGGGTCAGCACTTTGGACTGGGACATCTTTATAGAGAAGCGTTTCAGTATGGTAGATGTTTTTGAGCAGGCAGGATATGAAAACGGCTGTTAAGTCAGAGCCACCTCTACCAAGAATGGTTTCTAACTCATCAGCAGTTATGCCTAAAAAGCCCGCTAAAGAAATTACTTTATCCTCTTCCAGTGGCTCGATTAATGCATGAATTCTTTTTTGGCTCATCTCGTAGTTTGGTGCGGCATCTTCAAAGTTGTCATCTGTAACAATCGGCCATTCTTCAAGCGCAAGTGTACATGAGTCTAAGCCGTTGCTTCTCAAGATATAGTTTGCCAGTGTAGACATGGATAGTTCTCCGCCTAAAGTGAGAAGTCTAGCTTTGATGTTGCCGCTAAAGCGCTTATTGACTGAGTCGAGAGCAACCTGCGTTAACTCTTTGTAATTGGCTAATTTCTCTAGCGCTTGGTTCAATAATTCTCCTTTAACGTGAGCTTTTGCCAATCGGTCGTATATTTCAAAAAGAGGCTCAATTGAGAGCGGTGTTGACTGAGCGTAAGATTCACCTATATGGATGAGCGTGTCTGTGCAGCCCATTGGAGCTGAAAACACGACGATTGGTCCATTGTCATCTTTTGCTTTGAGCTCTTTTATGCGTTTGATGATTTTTGGTATGCCTCTGCCTTCTATGTCTAGGAGGCTGCCGCCAAACTTGGCTACTGACAGGTTCTTTATGGCTTATTCCACCTTAACAGTGGATAGCAACATGTAATCATGCTTTAATAATTTTCCACCGTAAATATTGTAAAACGCACTTTATTAACGATGCTTGTTT
>QYYE01000161.1 GCA_003589585.1 Candidatus Bathyarchaeota archaeon | reverse complement strand
TTGGGCGTTTGCTTGATAATCAGCCGTCTTATATTCTGTTATCGTGCAGTCTGAGTTCTTATTAGCTGCCAGTTGTTTTGGTGGAGTTGGCGGGTATTTAGGATTAACAATCTCTAGAGTATAGTTGCTGTAATAATAGCTTGTAACCCATTGCTCAGAAAAATGACCCTTGTATCTTACATTATAATAAAGATAGTAGTTTATTCCGTTGTATGAGTAGACAAAAGGCTGATTCTTTATCAGCACTTGTATTGAACTGTTATTTACGAGATAACCTTGTACATCAACTACTTTTTCGCCTGTGTAGGGGTCTGTTTTGTATGTTGTTGGTACATCATAAAAATCGGCTACATACCTTAAAGTAAACTCTGGTGTTGATGGTTTAGGTGTTGACTGAGCATTTGCAGGTACAGCCGTCAGCAATGTTAAGCTTGACACAGCTAACAATAAGACGAGAAACAATGCCGAATTTTTGCTTGAATTATCCATACCTGAAGCTAACTTTTTATTGGTGATAAAAGGGTATTCGTAAAGATTTCTTGACTAACCTTAGTCAAAGTTTCTTGACTAACCAATGCATAGCCAATTTAACGGCGAACTAGAAAATCCACGGGTACTTCCGCTGCATAACCTGCACTATTGTTTGCGGTGCGATTATGCCTTCTTCGCAGATTAACCCATGAATGTACTCATGGCGTGTAACATCAAAAGCGGGGTTGCGCACAACCAGCTTTTCTGGAGCTTCCTTCCAAACCTCACTGGGGCTTCGCTGCTCAATCTTCTCATACTCCCCATACAGCGTGGCTGGGTTAAACTTCAAAAGCTCTGAAACCACATAAAACGGCACTCTCGCCTCACTGGCGACTACGGCAATGCCGCTTGTCCCAATCTTATTAATCACATTGCCCTCGGAAGTTATGGAGTCTGCGCCTACGACTACCAAGTCAGCGTTTCCCATAAACGACCGTGCCGCGGAATCAACAATAAACGTGGTTTCAACGCCAAGCTTGAGCATTTCTCTGGCAGTGATTCTTCCTTGATACGCTGGGCGGGTTTCGGTGCAGATTACGCTGAAGATTTTTCCTTCCTGTTTTGCTTTGGCTAACATGCGGGTGACGGTTGAGGAGTGGCAATGCGTGAAAACTACGCAGCCGTCGCGGATTCGTTTAGCCCCGATTTCCGCAGTGCGCTCTCTTGACTCTTCAAGGTTTTTCAAAAACAAGTCAGCACTCGAAACAACCACATTGCCCAGCGCTTTGACGTTTCCCTCGCTGCTCTCTTCAACCTGGCCAATTACCCACTTGACAGCGTTTCTCATCAAGGGCTCAGTTTCCCTGGAAGCATAAAGCAGTGCTTGGGCTTGCTGAAGGTCTTTTAGGAGCTCTGTTTTGGTTTTAGCTTTTGTTTCTTCTGCCAGTGCTTGGAGGGCTTTGACAGCAGCAATGGCAACGTTTCTGGCACCCTGAACCTCCAGTTTCCTTATTTTTTCAACGATGAGACGGACAGTTTCAGTCATAAACCTTCAACCTTTAAGGCGTAAACCTTTTTGTGGTATTGTTATTCGAGGAGAAGCATATAAGCAAATTCGTATTCAAATTGTAACTGAACACGTTATGATGCCCGACGAAGAAAGCATAAACAGCATACTGCAGCCAATAATTGGTCCATGGTACAAGTCACTTGAGAATCCGCAGAAAGCGCAAGAACAAGTACTCTCCGAACTGGTAAAAAAGTATGGTTGCACACGGTATGGCGAAAAATGTAATGCGTCACAAGTTAGCACCATTGCCGATTTCCAAGCACACTTTCCAGTCATAAACTATCTTGGGCTTCAGCCTTATTTGGCGCAGGCAAAAGAGGGAGATTACCAAGCTATACTGCCTGAACCACCCGAATGCTGGGTCATGACCAGAGGCTCAACCGGCAAATCAAAAGTTTTGCCTGCCACTCAAACGCACCTCAAACAGATTTTTACCTGCGGCGCCCGAGCACTAATCAACTATGCGCTTAGGAAAAAGAACTTTGAAGTCTTCACCGGCGTCATCCTTAACCTGAACTTTCCCTCAAGCGTCCACACCATGGACCAAAACGGAAAACAAGTCACCTACGGCTACAGCTCAGGAACATACGCTAGACTCAACCCCATGTTTGACAGAGTCAGCCTTCTGCCTCGACAAGAAGAAATTGACTCTTTAGGCTCAGGAATCCACCGTAAAGACTGGGAGAGGCGGTTTGAACTGGTTTATCAGAAGGCACTTGATAAAGACGTCACCGCCACCATGGGTGTAACACCTGTGATTTTGGCTTTCGCCAGATATATCCAACGCGTACACGGCAAGAAACCTGTGGATCTATGGAAGCTTCAAGCACTGTTCTGCACAAGCGTTCGCAAAATCCAATTCAAGTACGGACCAATACTAAAAAAGTACTTTGGTGACATGCCAGTTGTGGAAATGTACACGGCCACCGAAGGCGTTTTCGCCCAGCAACTTGACGACTTGCCTTATGTCACCCCGAATTTTGACACTTACCTCTTTGAAGTTGCAACAGGCAAAGGCGTGAAAATGCTTCATGAGCTAAAACGAGGGGAATGGGGCAGGCTGATAATTTCTTCTTGCATGTTCCCCAGATATGAGATTGGGGATTTGATTGAAGCGGCTGGAAAAAACTATTACCGCGTGTTTGGCAGAAACAATTCCTTAACTCTGCTGGAGCACAGGTTATACCGAGCGTTCTTAAGCTGGCTTCTTTAGCGCGGCACAGGATGCCTTCTTCGCGCGGTGGTTGTCAGGTATATGGCTGCAACTATTATGATGATGCCGATGATGAACAGCATTATCGCCCAGCCTGAACCGTCAATGAAATAGCCGCTGAAACGTAACAATGCAAACAAACCTAAGAGAACCAGAATTAAACCGCCAACCAAGAAGCCGACAAAACCATACTCGCCCTTCTCCTGCTTTTCACCTTTCTCCTGCTCTTCCTTCTCGCTTTTCTCCTGTTTCTCATTCTTCTCAGACTTTTCATCTCGCCTTCGGTAAGGGGGAGCAGGGGCTGGCTTAGCTGGCGCTTGACCTTTTAAGGGTGCTCCACAGCGAGGGCAAAAAGCCATTGTTTCATCGACTTTGTTGCCACATTTCGGACAATATGACATGGAAATTCAACTCTTGATTATACTCTATTCTGCTTTAGTATTTAAAACCTGCAGTAAAACGGTTTAAGAGAAAGATATATGTGCCCAAACAAACATACTCCGATGGGCGAGGACAGCTTGATTAGTGACTTGAACACCAAGGGGTTAACTAACAAGAGAAAAGAGGGCTTGTTTTCTGCCATCTATATAGGCTCAATCTTCATTCTAATTGGCGTAATTTACTTTATTCATCTCCCCAGCAGCCTTTTTGACCGAATAATCGACTTCTTCACCAATCTCACTCTAGTCGAAGTCCCCGGCATATCCAGCCTGTTTTTGCCTGCACCAACCAACCCTGCTCTTCACAGGGAACTCTACGGCGCGGTCTTCCAATTCGCCATAGGCATAGGCATCATAGAAATCATAGTGCTAGCGCTTCGGGTCTTGCTGCATTCACCCATTTCACGCAAGGCTGAAACAATCGAAAACATCGTTTTCTGGCTTGGCGCAAGCTACCTGATAGCCACATACCTCATGAACATGACGTTGCCAAGCGAATGGTTCGTGTTCTGGGCTGGAATAGTGATGATTTTCGGCTTGTCACTGATCGCACGAGCGTTTGTTCTACTGGCAAGAAGATAGAGCGCGCTATCTCTTTCCATTCACCTTTAGCTTCCACCAGAGGCCAACTATCTGCCGAAACATATTCCAAGAATCTTTAAACAGGTTAACTTTTGTGCCCCTGCCGCTTCGCCACTCCACCGGAAACTCTTTTATCTTATGCCCATGCCGATTGGCCCGTACCAGTAGTTCCGTGTCCCAAAACCAATGCGTAGCCTCAACCTCATAAAGCAAATGCAAAAGCGGTTCTCTTTTGAAAGCCTTAAACCCGCACTGGTGGTCTCTAAGCTTAGAACCAAGCATGCGCCGAACAAGGAAATTGTACGATTTAGAGCTAAGGTTTCTGCTGAAGGTACGCTCAGCTCTGCTCTCACGCATCATTCGGGAGCCAGTGGAGAAATCATAGCCTTCCAATATGATGGCTTGCACCAGAGGCTTAAGATACTTAAGGTCAGTGGCTAAGTCCAAATCCATGTA
>QYYE01000160.1 GCA_003589585.1 Candidatus Bathyarchaeota archaeon | reverse complement strand
CTTCACTTTCTATTTTGTTTTCAGCCGTTTCTCAAGCAACTCGGTTAGTTTCTTTATGTGGTCTGCTTTGTCTTGCTCTAGGTAATTCCAGAATTCCATGGCTTCCTGGTCGCCTGCTGCGTCTTTTTTGTAGTTGTTTTTTATTCGCCATAGACTCTTGTTTTCGATGGTAAGCTGCTCCAGTAAGTTGTAGGTATTATTGTCTAGCATGCCTTTTCTTTCTTGTTTTAACATAAAATCACCTCCTACAAATAGAAATTTTGCGTCTGGTTAGAACAGATGATTTGCTTGTTGTTGCTAAGTATATTTTTTCTCATTATTTCTTAAGTGTTTGTGGGTGTAACTAAACAGTGACAAGCCTGCCCATGAATAAAGCTCAAGCGTGTTAACTATTGATAGCCAAAGCACAAGCCGAAAAAGCTGTTTCTGAAAAAGGTTAAAAGCCCCAAAAATTTTAAAGATATATTTATGGTTGATGTTTTAGTTTTAGTGGCTTTCTTTTCATCGCTGGTTTTCGCTTTAGTGCATCTTTTTTCTAATAGAATCTATCGCTATTCAGAAAGGCACCGAAGCAAAATGCTTTCGCTATTTGGGGGCATAACGGTAGCTTACGTTTTTCTTGATTTGCTTCCAAGACTTGAAACCACACGTGTACACCTTGAAAGACTGTTTGGTGCAATCCCTGCTTTTCTAAATACTTTGGCAATCCCTGGATTTGCGTTTGCCGGGTTTTTGGTGTTTTTTATTTTAGAGCACTTTGCACTCAAAACTTACAGGGCAGAGCATTCAAAAAACGGCAAACCTGGCCGTTCAACTATCTATGCCTTTGCAATTCACTTTGTAACTATTGTGTTTTTGAGTTTAGTAATCGGCTACATTTTACGTTTTGAAGCTCAAACAGGAGCATTCCAGTTGCTGCTCTACACGGCAGCTTTGTCCCTGCACTTTGTCATTTTAGACCATACAATGGAAAGCCACTATAAGCGGTTGTATGTAAGGTTCGGCAGGTATTTTGCTAGTTTAATGCCTATAATTGGCTGGGGGCTTTCCGTGTTTTTCCCAGAGAGTCATTCTGTAGGGTATTTGCTTCTCGCTGTTATCTTAGGGGTTATACTTTTTAACTCCATAAAAGACACAGTTCCAAAAGGCGGGGGAAAGGACCCTGTCCTGTTTGTTGCTGGCGCCCTGTTGTATTCAGCCCTATTACTGACTGCTGCTTGGTTAGGAAGCTTTGCACTTTAGACGGCTGAATAATCTGGTGGTCAAGTTTTTTAGAAAACAAAAAAATGGGCATAAGGTCGTCTGCTGAATTTATTACATGCAAAATAGCGATTTGGTCCAAAACCAAAATTGATTTATTTCCCCAAGCCTTAACTGTTTATTGGTGCTTCTTTTTTGACAAGTGTTGATGAACTTTTTGGAAAGAAAATTATTGAATCAAAAGGCTACAGTGTGGGCGAGGTTAGAGGATTAACAGCTGATCTCAATGGGTGGAAAATCACTCATCTACAGGTTAAACTGGAGGGTAAGGCTGCTGAGGAACTAGGGTTCAAAAAGAGATTTAGCAGTTCCATCGTATGCGTGCCGGTTTCGTTGGTAACTGCTATTGGAGATGTAGTGACAATCGGGCAATCACTCACCGAACTGAGCAACAACGCTGATGTCTACGAATGCAAAAAGTAGATACTAACTTATTCTGCCATAACTTTCCTGTCGACCAAATGCTTTTTCTAAGTCACAAAAATGAAAATCAAGTCTTTTAAAACAGCGGTTTTTCTGCCGATTCTTATACTCATGGTTGCCGTGGCTTCTTTTGTTTTGCTTAAGGAACCGCTTGACAACTGGTTTAGGTTACAGGCTAATTCTTCTGCCCCACAAGGCACCTACACGGTAAATGTTGCCTTCCCAAATCTTGTCTTTGATAATCCTCTTGGTATTTATGATGCTAATGATAGAACAAACAGGCTTTTTGTTGTTGAACAGAGGGGTGTTATCCGTGTTTTTGAGAATAACCCCCCCATAGCTTCCTCTAGTGTTTTTCTCGATATTAGCGACAAAGTGCTTACGCGGGGAGGTGAACAGGGATTGCTTGGGTTAGCGTTTCCGTCTGACTTTGAACAGACAGGGCTGTTTTATGTCAATTATGTGGCTGATGAGCCTTCTAGAACCGTGCTTTCTCGATTTTCAGTTTCTCAAAATAATCCTAACTTGGCCGATAAACAAAGCGAATTTATCCTTTTAGAAGTGCTGCAGCCTACCGAGATTCATAATGGCGGACAAATCGCTTTTGGACCCGACGGTTACCTCTATATTGCCAAGGGGGATGGTGGACCCGCTGCTGACCCGTTTGGCAGAGGGCAGGACCTTGAAACTTTGCTGGGGAAAATTTTGCGCATTGATGTTTCTTTAGGCGGCAACTATACTATTCCAAGCGATAACCCTTTTGTCGGCAACATTTTTGGTTATCGTGAGGAAATCTATTCGTATGGTTTTCGTAACCCTTGGCGTTTTAGTTTTGACTCCGAAACTGGGCGCTTATGGGTTGCAGACGTTGGTCAGGTTCGGTTAGAAGAGATCAACATTGTTGAGATTGGCAAGAATTATGGCTGGAGCCTATTCGAGGGTATCCTTAGTTTCCCTTCTGATTCTGATAATGACCCGACAGGTCTTGAGTTTCCTGTTTGGGTTTATGGTCGTGATGCAGGAACAGCGGTTATAGGCGGATTTGTTTATCATGGTTCTAGCTTGAGGGAGCTTGTTGGAGCGTACATTTATGGTGACTTTGGTTCAGGAAGAATTTGGGCTCTGTATTATGATGGCATTGAGCCGCCGGCTAATTTTGAGCTTGTCCATACTAACCTTGACATCCTGTCATTTGGCATTGATAAGGACAATCAACTCTTTATCTGTGCCTTGGATGGCAGAATTTACCGACTGCAAGTAATAGAATCAGTACCACCAGTTATCGGTGCTCCAATTCAGATGCCTTTGGAGCCGCTGCCGAATCAAGAGGTGACTGTTACTGTTAATGTAACTGACGCCATCAGTGGGGTTAGGGAAGTGGTTCTTTCTTACAGCAACGATACTGTTTGGATTAACATTACAATGGCTCTTGTTGAGGGAGACAAGTTTTCGGCGACGATTCCAAGAATGCCTTATCAGACGATGGTGCGTTACAGAATTATCGCCACTGACTATGCCAATAATACTGCGGTTGAAGATAATCTTGGGGCATTCTACACTTACACTGTTGTGCCAGAGTTCCCATCGGTAATCCTCTTGGTTCCCCTCTTGTTGATTGTAACCTTATTTATAATAGCGGAAAGGCGAAGGGGCAAGCTTTTTCTTTAGTCATAGTTAGTATAAAGGGTTTTACGTTAAGTTGTTCGTATTGCTCTGTAAGTTGGCCGGTGCTAAATTTGGGTTAAATCGGTAACATCTAAATACATACAACATTATACCCTTTGAGGGAAGGGAATGAAGAAAACAGCAGTTATTGCTTTAGCCCTGCTGCTCTTATCAACGCTAAGTTTAGCGCTCGTGGACACAGCGTTAGGCTGCACAAGGGCTGATTTTGAGAACGTTATTGAATCAGCAAGGCAAACAATTTACATCCTGCCTGACGGCACCGTTACTCCGGCTTCTGCCCCGATTAGACGTGAAGGAAACATCTACACCTTTACCGAGGACATCTACGCATCAATAAGCATCGATAAAGAAAACATCGTGCTGGACGGGGCTGGGTACACGCTTCATGGACCGTTTAATGGAACCCAAACTGATTTGTGGATTATCGGCGAAGGAGAACCGTCTGAGAATGGCGAAGGTCAGATTCCTTGGACTGTTGGAATTGACATGCGGGCAAACACTCGCCATGTGACTATTAGGAATTTGAATATTAAGAATTTCACCATCGGTATTTGGCTTTGGACCACAAATAATGTGATAACTAAGAATGCGTTAACTGAGAATCTGCTCGGCATATTGCTTTCAGGAGTTGACAACACCATTACCGAAAACATTATTGCACATAATCGTGACGGCATCTTTTTCGGCGCAAACCAGCCTGGCGATATTCCTTCAAATATAACGCTCAGCTCCAACAGCTTTATTGACAATGCTCGGCATCTTAGCGGCTGCATTTGCGTGGACTTTAACAACGAAGAAGAAATGCACACTTGGGATAACGGCGAAATCGGCAATTTCTGGAGCGACTACACTGGTGTAGATGAGG
>QYYE01000016.1 GCA_003589585.1 Candidatus Bathyarchaeota archaeon | reverse complement strand
GTAACTTTGCCTACAAGCCAGTAGCAGTCAAAAGCACTGGTAACTTGCTGGGGGAAACTGTGAGGGTTAAGGTTGTGGAGGCAAAAACAACATACCTCAAAGGTGCACTACTGGAAGGTTAGCTGTGATTTTTTTTTCTATAGCCCCTTTTATATAGCCGTATATGAAAGCGTATGCTGAGTTAAGTTTTGCTTTTTTGAGTGTTTGTCGGGATGATGTTTGGGTTGGCGTTTGTTTGCTTGAGCTTTGACTGATTTTCTATGGGGTTGCAGTCTGCAGTTATTACCGACATATGCTTTGCGTGCTGTTGCTCTGCCCATTGACCCCTCCCCTTATTTAAAGGCGGGATTTTTTGGGGTTTTCAACATGCTAATGGCTGATTTTCCGTCAATACAGACCCTCCTCTCTTAGGTTTTCTGCAATGATTGGCTATTAGCCTCCAATATACCTGTCCTGCAAGTGAAAAAGGCAAACAGTTGCTGATGATCCTCTACAGTAAGCGAGGGTAGCCCATAGGGTCAATGCCACAACAAAACAAAGGCGGGTTATAGCCAATACACTACTTCGCAAATATTGAGCGCTTGGTAATCAGACGAATCCTACGCAACCAGTGTTTTGGTCAGGGTATTTGTTCTCTTTCTTTGGGTTCTATTTTGGATGCTAAGCGACTTAAAACCAAAGGCGCTAGCAAAACGGTGGTAATTGACAGTATAACTATACTTGTTTGAAGATTAGCATCAATGATGCCTAGCTGAAAGGCGGTAAACGCCGCAGCCAATGACGTTGAAACTTGTGGTGTCGTAGCAAACCCCACAAACAAGGCTTTTTTCGGTTCAAGCTTGATTAATCTGCCTGCTAAATAGCCGCTTAACGCCTTAGACAGTATTAACCCCGCAGTTATTGCAATAACCAGAGCTAAAACGGCGTCAAGCTGCAAAAACACTGTTAAATCGGTTTCTATCCCAACTTGCAGGAGGAAAATTGGAATAAACAAGCCATAAGTTATGGCGTGAAGCTTGTTTACTGTTTTCTCTTGTCTAATTCCTCCGGAAAGAATTAACCCAACAAGAAAACCAGCGACAATTGCGTGCAATCCCAAGATTTCAAAATAAGCTGCCACTGCAACGGTGACTGCAAACAAAAACAAGACATCCTCTTCATAGCCCAACCGTTTTCTTATTCCAAAAAACCACTTTTGCATCCTTGGCAAAAGCAACTTCAGAATAATCACTGAAACTATAACCAGGGGAATGAAAATAAACAGGGGTAGGGCGGCTGTTGGTTCTGCGGTTTGAAGAACAAATGATAGCATAAATAGGCTGCCTATATCCTCAAGGATAACTGCGCCGATGATGAAGGCGCCCATTTCTGTTTCAATAAACCCCTTTTCTTCCAGGATTGGAACAACTATCGCTACTGAGGAGGAGATAAAAATGGTGGATATTGCCAATGCTGTTAGAGGTTCATAGCCAAAAAAGAAAACTATTGTAAAACCTACAAGGGCGGGAATGGTTGCGTTTATCGCTACAATAGCCAGTAGTTTTTTTCGTGCTTTAGCCAAGAGGTCTGTTCTTACTTCCAAGCCAGCCATGAACATTAGAAACACAATGCCTATGGAACCCATGAATTCTAAGGGTGGAGACAGCGCAACTATGCCCAGTACGGATGGTCCAATGATGATGCCTGCTACCACCAGCGCCACGACATAGGGCAGGTGGAGCCGTTTGAAGAACTCGGAGAAAACCAGCCCTGAGATTAATATTATGAAGAAGATTGCAAAATCGCCTAGAATCAAGGGTGCCGACAAAATATGCGCCTACTAGGATTATGCACTTTCAAGCGTTAAAGTCTTTATATCTAAGGTATTAGGCTCAAATAGCTTCGGCTCTTGCGCTTTGTTCCAGCTAAAAACGTCAGCAGCTAAGCCAAAGCATTTGCCCTTAAAGAGAATTTCTTATTATGCTCCACCTCTCATTTAGCTTCTTGGCGGATTAGTATGCACGACTTTGATGTAGTTCTTCTAGAAGACAAGTCAGGAGGCTATGTAGCTATAATACCTGCGTTGCCAGGATGCCATACGCAAGGTGACACGTTGGTTGAAGTTATGGAAAACGTGAAAGAAGCCATAGACCTTTACTGGGAAACCCTAAGCCCGCAAGAGAAAAAAGGCGTGTTTCAAGAGAGAGCTAAATAGGTCTCTAAGAAGAAAGGGTATCAAACACACGTTTATTTTTCGAGTTGTCATTTGCATTCAGACACTTGCAGAAAAACTGACCTATTTCTTGGAAGTCATGACGCCTAATGACGCATATGTTATGTAATGCTTAAATAATTTTGATTCTTGTATCTTCTTCGGGCTAGAAGATGACCAGCAATCAACCAAACATTCACTTTTTCAACACGTTGACCCGCAAAAAAGAAATCTTCAAGCCGCTAGAAGAGGGCAAAGTGAGGATTTACACTTGCGGTCCAACAGTTTACGATTTTGCGCACATCGGCAATTTTCGGGCTTTCTTGTTTGAGGATTTGCTTAAGCGTTGGCTTGTTTACCGCGGCTTCAAAGTAACGCATGTTATGAACTTGACCGATGTTGATGACAAAACGATTAAGGGTAGCCAAAAACAGGGCATTCCCCTTACCAAATTTACTGATTTTTACGTTAAAGCCTTCTTTGAAGACATAAAAGCCTTAAATATTCAGCTCGCCGACGTTTTCCCCAAAGCAACCGACCACATCCCAGAAATGGTCGCTATAATCAAAACCCTGTTGGCTAAAGGCTTTGCTTACCAAGGTGAAGACGGCTCAATCTACTATGCAGTCAGCAAGTCCCCCACTTACGGTGCCCTATCCAAAATCAAGGTTGACGAGCTCAAGGCAGGGGCAAGGGTAAGCCAAGACGAATACGCCAAAGAAGAGGCACAGGATTTTGCGCTTTGGAAGGCTTGGACTCCTGAAGACGGCGATGTTTACTGGGAGACCGAGCTTGGAAAGGGCAGACCCGGCTGGCACATCGAATGCAGCGCCATGAGCATGAAGCATCTAGGCGAAACCTTCGACATCCACTGCGGCGGCGTTGACAACATCTTTCCGCATCACGAGAATGAGATTGCCCAGAGCGAGGCAGCGACAGGCATGAAGTTTGTGAATTACTGGATGCATAATGAGCATTTGCTTGTTGAAGGCAAAAAGATGGCTAAGCGCTTTGGCAACTTCTATACGCTGCGAGACCTACTGGCGAAAGGTTATGACCCCATTGTAATCCGCTACTTGTTGTTATCTACGCATTATCGGCAGCAGTTCAACTTCACCTTCGACGGCCTAGAAGCCGCTAAGGGCGCGGTTGAGCGACTGCGGAATTTTGTGCGGCGCATCCATGAGGCAGACGGCAAAGGCTGCGGCGAGAGAATTGCAGCTTTAACCGAGAAGCTTGAGGCATGCTTTGTCGGCTCCATGGATGACGACCTAAACATCAACATTGCACTGGCTTCACTGTTTGACTTTATTCGAGAAGCAAACAACATGCTTGACGCTAACATGGTTAGCAAGGAGGAGGCAGAAAAAATCGGCGGCTTAATGATGCAGTTCGACTCTGTTCTGGGCGTTATTGGAGAGGTGGAGATGCAGGAGGCGCTACCAGAGGACATTGAGGCGTTGGTTCAGAAGCGTGAGCAGGCGCGTAAAGCCAAGAACTGGAAGGAAGCTGACGAGATAAGAGCCCAGCTTAAAGAAATGGGCATTGTAATTGAGGATACGGCGCAGGGCGTACGGTGGAGAAAAGAAAAAGCTTAGATGATTTTGCCGCTAAAATTCCATTCATGTCTTGAGTATTTTTCTTTGTAGAGCTTGTTTGCCAACTCCACTTCAAAAGGCGTAAGTTGCCCTTGGGCGACCTGGATTTTAATTATGGCTTTAAAGCCCTGAGCCAGCGCATTAGCCACCGTTTCATGCTTGACTGGGTGGGCTAGTTCGTTTTGGATGCTGGTGATTTTGCGCTTACCTATATCGGCAGCTAACTCGCAGCTAATATCTTTCAGTTTCAAAAGAGTGAACATTTTTGGCAGATCCACGCTGAGTAGCAGTGTACCATGCTGAAGAACCACGCCTCGGCTGATGGTTTGGGAACTGCCTGAGAGTTTTTTGCCGCGAACGGTTAGGTTGGGGCAGTTTTTGGCATCGCCACTGCTAAAATCCGCTGGCGCCCCCAAAAGCCTAAGGGCATCGGTGATTGCGCCGTAGATTTTTTCGTAGACGCTGGGGATGTCGCCTGTTCCTAAATCGCTTGTTTTTGCGGTGACGCTGTAGGTGACTTCGCCCTCGTAGTCATGGTAAACAGTGCCGCCGCCGCTGATACGCCGAACCACATCCACGCCCAACTGTTTGCAGGCGTCAAGGTACAGCTCGTTTTCGGGGTTCTGGTTTTTGCCGATGCTCACTGCGGAGGGTTGCCAACGGTAAAACCGCAGCGTGTTTGGAACTTTGTCGGCGATTCGTGCTGTGAGGATGGCTTCGTCGATTGCCATGTTCATTGCAGCATTGCTGGTTTGTAGGGGTAGTAAACGCCAAGTATCCATAGGAACTTCACTTTCCAAATGAACAACTAAGTAGTGCTTAAAACTGTTGTGCAACTGTGGTAGATTACTATAAATTGTTAATAGCAAATATGTTCATATGCAAGTTGCAGGGTAAAGTATGATTGGGTTGCTCTATGGTTGGGCGTAAATTTACTGTTTTACTTAAGCAAGCTGAGGAGGGGGCTTTGTAGTCAAGTGTTTGAAGTTGCCAGTTGCAAGTCAGAGAAAGAGGGAATTAAGCATTCAATTGAAGAAATGAAGAATGGCAATTACGTGACGCTTGAGGAAATCAAAGACTCCTAAATTTAGGCACTAAATCAACTCTCGAGTTGTATGTAGCATTGAATTGCAAAGCTATCCACATAGGGGGGAGGGGTCTGTCTGAGAGTGACAGTTTACCTCTTAAGTGTTGTTTGAGGTTACGTTGTGGATAAGGCTTAAAACCTGAACGTGCATTCCTAAAGGAACAGGGAAACAAAATGAAGATTATCAGTGGTCCAGCATCAAAAGAGCTCGCGGAAAAAATCTCAGCAGAAACAGGCTACCAAGACATCCCGGTGGCAGCAAAGGTTTTTCCAGACGGCGAATCCTACGTGCGCTTAGACGGCAGTGTTGAGGGTGAGGATGTGGCGATTGTGCAGACCACGTGCCCTCCAGCGCAGGACAGCAGGGTTTTCCAGTTGGCGTTTTTGGCTGATGCGGCAAAACGGGCAGGCGCAGGCAAAGTTAGTGCGGTTGTGCCTTACTTGGCGTATGCTAGGCAAGATAAGATGTTTCTAGCGGGCGAGGGCATAAGCGTCCAAACCTTAGCGCGAATGCTCAAGGCGGCTGGAATTGATGAGCTTTTAACCGTAAACATTCATTCCGAGAATGCGCTCCAGCAGTTTCCGTTTCCAGCCAAAACTACCAGCGCCATCCCCCTGCTGGCACAGTACTTTGTCGAGAGGGGCTTTAAGGGCGCGTTTGCTCTCTCCCCAGACAAGGGCGCCATGTACATTGCCAAACAAGCCCAAGAGGTTTTAGGCGGCGATGCGGGACATCTAGACAAAACTCGTGACCGCTACACAGGGCAGACGGTGCAGACAGCTGAAGGCTTAAACGTGAAAGGCCAAACCGTCATAATCTTCGACGATATCATCAGCACGGGCGGCACAATTGTTGGGGCAGCAAAAATCCTCCGTGAACAGGGCGCAGCTCATGTTTTCACTGCTTGCGTGCATGGGTTGCTGATTGGCGATGCGGAAAAGCGCATTTTGGATGCTGGCGTGGAAGAAATCGTGTGCACCGACAGCGTTCCGGGCAAAAACAGTAAGGTATCGCTGGCACCATTAATCAGCAAAGAATTAAAGGCGCAGGTATAGTGCCTAAACTTTTCTTTTTACTCTCAGGCGAAAACCCCACACTGCCTGCTTCAGAAGTTAAAGCCATACTGGAAGCAGAAGGCTACAGCTATGCGAACGTGGAGGTTCTTGACCAGACCCTGCGGTTAGAAGCCGAACTGGATTGCGTTCAGGCGGTGCAGGTGAGGGCTGCGTTCACCCGAGTCTGCGCGTTGGAACTCTTCACGTCCGACGCCACCGAAACCGAGGCAGCCAAAGCCGCCAACCAAACAGACTTCACAGCAGTGCTAAAGCCGGGCGAAAGCTTCTCAGTGCGTGTAAACCGTATAAAAAACTACGCTGACGACGCCATTAACACCATGACGCTGGAGGGTAAACTTGGCAAAATCATCCACCAAAACACTCCCGGCTCAAAAGTCAACCTTAAACACCCCGACAAAACCTTCATAGGAATCATAACCGAGGGCAAACTGGTTTTCGGCTTAAAACTCACCGAAATCCAAACCAAAACCTTCTCCGAACGCAGACCCAGAAAAAAACCCTTCTTCCACCCGTCCGCCATGCCCTCCAAACTCGCCCGTTGCATGGTAAACTTGGCGCACGGCAAAGCTGAAGCGTTGGTGCTGGACCCTTTCTGCGGCACAGGCAGCACTCTAATCGAAGCCACCTACATCGGTTGCCGAGCGCTTGGAGTGGATGCTCAGAAACGTATGATTTTGGGCTGCAAAAAAAACCTGAGCTACTTCAACATTTCGCCTGAAGGCTTAGTTTTGGCTGACGCACGCCAGTTACCCTTGACACGGGTTGACTGCGTGGTAACTGACCCACCGTATGGGCGCTCCGCAAGCACGCTAAAATCTACGACTAAGCAGTTGGTGGTGGACGTTTTGGCTTCCTCTTTAGCTTTGCTGAGGTTAGGGCAACGGATTTGTATAGCGTCGCCTAAAACATTAAACATCTCACGCTTAGGCAAACAGCTGGGC
Organism: Candidatus Bathyarchaeota archaeon; assembly: GCA_003589585.1. Lineage (GTDB taxonomy): Archaea > Thermoproteota > Bathyarchaeia > Bathyarchaeales > Bathycorpusculaceae > Bathycorpusculum. Next base: position 16,669 of record QYYE01000016.1, on the reverse strand, counting down.
TACAGGTACATAGAGTCCCATTTCGCCTATGTGCACAGGACGCTGACGCGGGAGATAGCGGTGTTCGAAAAGGAAAAGTGACCAAGATGAGCATTAAAGTGGTGTTTTTAGGAACAAGCGGCAGCGTCCCAACCCTAAAGCGCAACCTGCCAGCCATGGTGGTTCAGTGCCCCAAGGAGCAGTGGATGTTTGACTGTGGAGAAGGCACGCAGCGGCAGATGATGCAGGCAAAAGTGGGCTTCCACAAAAAAATGAAAGTCTTCATCACGCATTTGCACGGTGACCATGTGTTGGGTTTGCCTGGGATTTTGCAGACGATGGCTCTTCTTGAGCGCAAGGAACCCCTGTTCGTTTATGGTCCTGTGGGGATTGGGGATTTTCTGGTTTGCGCTAAGGAGACGCTTAAGTTTGGGTTGACGTTTGATTTGGAAATCAACGAAATTGTAGGCGAAGGCTCTGTTTACGAGGACGAAGAATACACTGTGCTGGCGGCTAAATCCAATCACGCCATCGACAGCTACGCTTTCGCTTTCGTGGAAAAGCCGCGGCCAGGCAGGTTCTACCCTCAGAAAGCAAAGGACATTGGCGTTCCCGCAGGTGAATTGTGGTCGAAACTGCAGGGCGGCGAAAAGGTGGAGCTTGAGGATGGCAGGGTGATTGTGCCAACCGACGTTATGGGTCCTGCTAGAGCCGGGCGAAAAATCGTTTATACAGGCGATACCAAACCTTTCGACGGGTTTGCACAGTTTGCCAGGGATGCGGATTTGGTGGTGTATGAGAGCACTTTTGACGATTCGCTTGTCGAGAAGGCATCTGAGGTTGGGCATTCCACGCCAAGTCAAGCGGCTGCTCAGGCTAAGGCTGCTGGGGCGAAACGTTTGGTTTTGACGCATATCAGCGCAAGGTATCCTGATGCAGGGTTGCTTTTGGAGCAGGCGAAAAAAATCTTTCCTGACACGGTGGTGGCTGAGGACGGTTTGGTTTTGGAGTTGCCGCTAGGCGAGTAGCTGTTTTAGTTTTTGCAGGCTCTGGGGCACGTCCGATGTGGATTCAACGATGACGGTGCGGTTGAAGCCGACTTTTTTGAGGGTCTCGCCAAACCAGTTGTAGTCGATTTTGCCTTTGCCGATGCCAAGATGCTGGTCGTCTGAGCTGTCGTTGTCGCTGGCGTGGATGTGGACGATTTTGTCGGCGAGCAGGTTGAAGAAGGGCTCGATTTGGGCTTCAAGGTTGGCGTGTCCAAGGTCTAGGGTTATGCCGATTGGCAGGCTTGTTTCTTTGTAGAGTCGCAGAAACTCTTGCGGTGAATTCATGAGGAACCAGTATTTGGCTGGCAGGTTCTCCAAGGCGATGTTTACGCCGTATTCTTCGGCTGTTTCGTAGAGTTCTTGTATGCTTTTGGTGTTTTGTTTCCATTCGGCGCCTGGGTAGAATTGGCTGATACCTGTGAGTTGCCCGGGATGGAAAACCCAGAGTTTGGCATCTATGGCGTTGGCGTAGCTGAGGGATTGTTTGAGGCGCTTGAGCGCGGTTCTGAGAAGGGTTTTGTTTGGGGATGCAATGTTTATGTCGGCAAACGGCGCATGCAAAGAGTATTCTAGGTTGTGTGATTTTGCGGCTTCTTTGAGCTGAGCGATGCGTGTCTTGTTTAACTCGTGCGTGCCGTCGTCGAGGATTTCGACGTAGCGGGTGCCGACTGTGGCTAAGCGTTTGGTCATTTTGTTGAAGGGTTCGCCTAAGCAGTAGAGCATTGAAACGCCAACTTTTGCTTTAGACATGTCAGGGTTCCTCAGTTTTAGTTGGAATGTTTCTGGTTAAAAGCCAATCAGCCTAAAGAACTTAATCCCAAAAATCCCTTAGCTTGTTCAAAATAGTTGAGTTATATCGGGATTTGTTGTGTCAGGCTTTCCTTGCAACCACGTGGGCTGTCATGCCCTCTAGGTACGCAAAAAACACTTCAAGTTTAGCGTACTTAAATAGGGCAACCAAATCATCCTTCACAAACACATGATGATGTGGCTGATAGAGCGCAGTTCCCCCGTTTTTTACGGAGGAATAATAATCCGTAACCATGCGAAGAACATCTTGCTTGGTAACCTGTGCTAATGCATAGTCATAATTTAATAAAACGTCATTTAGATGCGTTAAGTCGTTGTGACCGACATTATTTTGGAAGTCGCTTACAATATGATCAAGGGTAGTTCTTTTTCTGAGATGATCAAAGGTGAATCTTTTGTCAGGTGTAGCGCAGTAAATTATTCCTTCTTGTTTTATAACTCGCATCCATTCGTAAATAGCCTTAAGAGGATTTGCCAGATGCTCAAGCACATGACAGGAACAAACAAAGTCAAAATCGCCGTCACCTGCAAAATGCAAGTTAGCTGCATCGGTCAAATAATCCACGCGCAAAGAACTGCCCGGGTAGTTATCAACAACATCCACGTTTACGACTTTTCGAGAATAACCTAAAAACTGGTTAAATTGTGAGGGCAAACTTCCACCGATGACTATTCCGCAAGAATCCTTAAAATACGGTAAGACCTGCGATACTAGCGCTTTTTCTAATTTGGGGTTTAATTTTTTTACTATTTTCGGGTGGTAGTCGCTCCAAAGCTGGGCGGGCGCTGCAAATTTTTCGGTGGCTAAAACCTTGAAATACTTAAGATAACGCTTTACCCTTCCCTTCACGTTAACTTACCCTTTCTTATTGACTTATGTAGTCATTGTCTAATAAAACATTAATCGTTTGTATCTCAACTGCTCAGGGCTTTTCTAGCAGTGCCCAAAAAGTTATCTGCTCATTTCCTTCTTTGTTAGGCGTGATTGTTCCACAGTTCACTATTCTATAGCCCTCTTTGGCATAGTCGTTTAGAGCGTCCGTCCAGTCTTTGAGCTCGGTGGTTCTTCTTGTTACGCCTAAACTTTCCATCTCCATCTTACGAACTGTCGGGAAAAAGAAGGTTCGGTAGATAGTCAAGTACTCCATGCCTAGTCGCCGTTTGCTTGTTTAATTCGTTTGGTGCTGCTTTAAAATGTTTGCATCAAAGCCCCTCTCCCTGAACCGTTTTCGAGGCTGCATAGCTCAAGAACGGGAAATCAGCAACTAAAACATGTTACGGGAATCTTAGTTGTCTTCCCCATTGAGGCTGCCTAAACCCAGCCGCCCGTGTGGTTTTATACTGCACTTGCCTAACTCCCAGCGCCAGCTCCGCAAACTCCTTAATGGTTGAATAATGAAAGTCCCACGTTGGCGAGCCATACCGCAAGCCACTGCACATCATATCCGCGTAAATGTACAGCCGCACTTTGCCATAGTCGAACGCTGCTTGGTTTGGCTGTCCATATTTTGGTTCCGAGAGCACCTTGAAAGGCCAGAGTTTGCACGCTTCAGGTTTCATCTGCTGCAAGCCACAGTAGTAATTGTTTGGGTTGTTGCAGAGGAAAGCGCAGGAGCCATCGCCAGCACGTTTAATGTAGAAGCGGTCTAAGCCCGCCACGGTGGTTTCTACGCCGAAGGTCTTGGTGATTTTCAGCCACTCAGTAAAGCCTAAGACTACACTGTAGAGTTTGCAACAGTAACCACAGGCTTTGCAATGCCAATCAGCGACGTTTTGCCAAGGAACAAACTGCATCAAATAACCAACTGCAATTGAGAACGTTAAGAGGGTTAAATTATTTTGCCTCTGCAATCAACATTCTTTTTCATCCTCCTTGGTAGAAATGAACTTTTCCAAGATAGCGCACTGCATTCGGGTCAGGAAACTTGGCTAACTCAACCATCCCTAAACGCTAACCTTCTGCTCCCTCAAAATCCACTTCAGCGCCTCTTAGCCCATTCAGAGATTGACTTGTCTGGCATTAATTAGCCACCTTGATACTTCTTCACTACGCGGAAATCCTCTGAAAATAGTCTAAAAAGTTTCCTTTGTTGGACTAGGTCTCTAGAAATCAGACTTTACCACCTGTTTAAACAAGAAGACATTGACAGAAGGCATAGTCCCCTCTAAATGGATAAACTATGACTTTAAAGAACTATGAACCTCATTCTTTACCATCGATTTTTTTTAGCCACGTGTTCCTTAAAATTCTGCACGCAAAAATTAAAGTAGTCATACGGTACAATAGCGCTTATCTGCTGTGTGAAACCTATGACTGAATCAACACCAAAGCCTTTGGATGACATAGTCATCGATTTTTTGCTTTCCCAAAAACGAGAAACATCGGAAATTGACTTCAAGTTAACATTGGATATTAGGAAAGATTCAGACTTTGCCAAGATCGCTAAAGATATATTCGCTATGTCAAATTATGGTGGTGGCTATCTTGTAATTGGTTTTAAAGAGCTTGACACAGGGCGCTATGAACCAGTCGGATTACCCGACAATTTCCATATTGATTCAGCGACGATACAAGAAAAATTTGAAGCTTTTAGCAATGAACCTATTGCTTTAGAATATTCAGAAGTTGAAAGAAATATAGACGGTAAGAAAAAGTTCGCAATTCTGTATGTTCCACCGTCACCAGTTATCCTAAAACCCATCAAATATGCAACCTATCTGGATAGGAAACGGAACAGGGAGAAGAAGCTATTTTCTAAGGACGAGATCTTGATTAGAAGAGGTACGAAAAGTGACCGCGCAACCTACAATGAGATTAAGTTTATCGAACGGCGATGTCTTGAAACAAACTATCGCATAAGTCTTCTTAGCGGAGAAGCCGACGTAATAAATGAAGAAATATCAGGGAATTACTTCAAAGTCATAAAAATTCCTGAATTTGTTTATGAAGCAAGCATACCAAAAAATATTAAGTTTTCATACAGCGAAATTAAAGAAAAACCATATTATCGACCGAAAAACACTGGGAAAATCTTCTCCTTTTGTGACCTTCACGAGGAACCCTTTGGTAAGTACATAACAAATGGCAGCCTTGTAAAAACTAAGACTAAAAATTACGTTCAAGGCAGTCGAAAGCAAGAACTTGTTAAACTTCTCAATAATGAGATAACATACTCCGCATTAAGTCGAAAACTAAAATACGCTGGAAAAAGGAAGAATATCTTCTACTTTACAACGAATGAAAACGCACGGTATGTAGAATGGGAAGGGCTATATCGGAAGTCTAAGAAGAGAGTCGCCTATAAAACAAAGGACCCTGACACTGGCAAAACGCTATTTATCCATGACGGGGCGTCTGTACGCTTCCAGTTTATTGAAGACGATTTATACCTAACTGTACTGCCAACCGTTATTGTAACAGAAGATGGATTTAACATTAAAGAAGGACCTGATGAAGGACCGACAAAAACCCATTATTCGTACAACAAGTTCAACGATTCGTTTTTCAAGTTAATCTTATTTTGGATTTCACAGTTCATGTCTTTAGGTGACAAAGAGGTAACAATAAACAATAGAATTAAGGTGTCACCAAAACCGATAGTGCTAAACATCAGCGCTGGTATCAGGCAAGACCATCCTTCGGGAGAATTTCACGATAGGAACAGTCAACTATATGATCTGGATTCCCTTGATCCTATTTCCACAAAATTCTTTTCTAAGCGTATTTTAGAACCTGATCTCATTTTCGGCCACCAAAAGGAGGAAAAAGACCCTAAAATTGGTCTAAAGCAATTTGGTCCTTACTACACAAGTCAGGAATCAGGACCATCACCGAGTAAAATAAGATTAGGCATAGTTGGAACAGGTGCTACAGTTACTACCACAAAAAGAATAATCGAACTATTAACTAAAGCAAATAAAAGTGTAGAGCCAAATCGCTGGCTCTACCCTGACTATCCTGGTTTTCATATTGGAACTGAAGTTAACTGCTGTTTTGAAAATTCTGATAACTGGAATGCAATTATTGGTTTGGATAAGATAAGTAAAATTCTTACTATCGCTGATTCGAATGAACGTATAGCGTCTGCTTCTGACCTCTTCATTAATCATGTTGAAGAAATATTGGGAGAGGATTCACCGCCCCAAGTAATAATTTGCGCTATCCCATTGGACATAGAGAAGTCCTGTGGAATTGGCGAAGAGACAAAGGACGCAAAATCAAAGGAAAAACTTGAGGAAGATTTAGAGAGAAAGAAGCAACGCCGACTTGAGGAGTGGCTAACAACTAATGAATTGGAGAAAGCCAGTGACAAAGAAGAAGTAACTGAAAAAAGCTTCGATTTTCGGAATGCTTTAAAAGGTAAGGCTTTGAGGTTTGATGTGCCAACTCAAATCCTGAAGGAAAGTGTCGCAAGAAGTATTTTAGAATACCCGAATTCAAGCTTCCCTGCTAAGCAAACACCATCAGCATTCTGTTGGAACCTGTCAACTGCACTATATTACAAAGCCAACGGAAGACCTTGGCGCTTGGCTAAGCTTACCGCAGGTACATGCTACATTGGGGTAGCATTCTATCAAAACAAAAGAAGTCCCAATTTGGCGCTTGAGACATCTTTGGCTCAAGTTTTTACGCATAGCGGTGAGGGGTTTGTTCTTAGAGGATTTGACGTTACAGTGGACAAGATAACTAAAGAAGCTCACTTGACCACTGACCAAGCGAGAGAACAATTGAAAGATGCAATTCAGAAATACATTGACAAAGTGAAAATTCAGCCCAATCGGATAGTTGTCTATAAGACTTCATTTTTCTCGGAAGAGGAAAAGAAGGGCTTTGATGAAGCAATAGCGAGTTTTGGCGAACTAAAAAAGGATTATGTGGGCATTTCAAAGAATACTTCTTTACGGTTTCTAAGAACAGGCAAGTATCCAGTTTTACGAGGAACAATAGTATCCCTAACCCCTACCGAATGCCTACTTTATACTTCAGGTTACATCCCAAGGATACGCACGTATCCAGGGCATAGAGTTCCTAAGCCGTTGTATATTACTCATTATGGTGACTCGGAGATAGACTTTGTCTGTAAAGAAATTTTAGGACTAACTAAACTAAATTGGAACACAACAGCCTTTTCAAAACAACTACCAATAACCATAGAATTTGCGCAATCGGTGGGCAAAATTTTATCGGAAATTCCGCAGGAAATAGCTGAAAATGATAGTCTGAAGGATCATTATAAATTCTATATGTAAAATCGTCGTTGGGACTTTGGTGGGATGATAAAAATTGAATCAATCGCTGATTTGTTGTGCCTTTGTTTTTGTAGGTTGTTTGTGGGGTGGGTTGGTTTGCTGGTGGGGATGACTGGTGGGTGCCAACCTATTTGGCGTCTATTTGGATGCTATTAGAAACTCTATGCAGAAACTATAGAGGGGTAGGTCAGTATTGACGGAAAAACCAGTCGATAACATGTTGAAAACCCCGTGAAAAACCTGCTTTTTTATAAGGGGAGGGGTCATGGCAGAGCAGCAGGCGCTTTAGTCTTGGATAGCCTAAAATGTGCTTGGATGTACTATTTTGTTGTTTTCTAGACTTAAATTCCATTTCCAAAGTTCTCGGCAGATTCCCAACGGCTCAGCTATCATCTGCTTATGGCAACTTGCACAACCAGCCCAAAACCCATAAACTGACGTCAAAAAGCAACCGTCAGCACAAAACAAAAAACTTATTGTTAATAAGCTAGTCAACAACGACAACTTCTAAACAAAAACTAATCCAGTGTTATAAGATGGGATGATTAAGGTCTGAGCGGAAATAGAGGAGAAGAAGAATGACGCATCTCAGACCTTAACGCATTCTCATTCGGAACTGAGTCGCACTCGCCTTTATCTCAGCCTCCTAAATACCAATTTAAAGTTCCCCTGTTATAAGAACAAACGGACATTTCCCGAAGCAAAATAGAACAAAAACTGAACTGTTCCGCTATCTTTCTTCCCGAGTGTAGGTTTCCAGCCAAGTAGACAATGTTTTATCAATAAGCTTGTCTAAGAAGCTTGCTTTATAAGCAACCAGAACCTTCGCCACCTTGTCCTCATCCCGAACAGCATAAATTGTTTCGTAACCAACCTTTTCCTTGACAAGAATGTCGTTATCAACCAGATATTTTAGGTAGAAAGAAAGCGTGGAATGCGGAATTTTAAGGTAATCAGCCATGAATTGGTACTTTGCTTTCTGGTTAGCTAAAACCAGAAGAACGATTTCTCTCATTCTTTTCTGTCTCAGGGCAGCCAACACCTTTTTATCTTCACTAGTCAGCGCTTTTGCATAATATCGCTTATAATGAGAGTCTGTTTCGGCGTAGATGATTTTCTTTCTTGACATGTAGCTCAGGTGGTACTCAAGGGTTGTTAGCGGCATGTTTAGGACTCTTTGGAGTTCCCTTAAGTGGACGCCTGGAGTGCCCTCTATTGCTTTGTAGATTTTTCTTCGATTTTCGTTTTCCAAGATTTCGTCTTTGAACATGCCCTTTTAGCCCTTTTTCTAGTCCTTCAAAGTGCTTAACAGTATGAAAGTCAAAGCCACCAAATGTATCAGCAAATGTGCATTCTCACTAATCGTGTAGGCAGGACCGAAAATCTGCGGAACATAAATTAACGCATGAGCAAAGAAGACACCAAAACCCACCGAGAGGAAAAGCAGCTTCCGATTCTTCAGACGCAAATACGCTAAAAAGACAATTGAAAAGAGAATACCGGTCGCAATTACCAGAGTAACGCGGATAGCAATATCGACAAGTTCCAGACTCAAATTGTTCCCCCGTTTTATATATAACATCGTTATATTCTTGCATAAAAAACTATCGCTGGTTATGATAAACTTTTCACTTCATTAAAGAACGCTTAAATATAACACAGTTAAAGTTCATTTGTTAAATATAACGCCGTTATAGAGGCGATAAAAAAGTGAACAGCAACCACACAACCCAAAACGCAATCAAAAAAATCAAGCAAACTCCACTTTCTCATCATCCAGTCCTGGCAACAGACCATAGTAGCGGAGAAACAAAACAAATGAGCACACCACACGCCATGGGAAAAGTAACAGACAACCTATTGGACCTTATAGGCAACACACCAATGCTCAAACTAACCAAAATTGCAAACAACCTTCAAAGTACAATCTTTGCGAAACTGGAGTTCTTCAATCCAGGCGGCAGCATAAAAGACCGCATAGGTATAGCCATGATTGAAGTAGCCGAAAAACAAGGCATCATAAAACCAGGATACACCATCGTGGAACCCACCTCAGGCAACACAGGTCTCGGCTTGGCAATGGCTGCCATCGCCAAAGGCTACAAAATGGTCTTTACCCTGCCGGATAAAATGAGCAAAGAAAAAATCGATCTACTCAAAGCCTTTGGTGCAAAAGTAATCATAACACCCACCAACGTTCCCCCAGACCACCCAGCAAACTACATCAAAGTCGCCGAAAAAATAGTGGAAGAAACTCCGAACTCTTTCATGCCTAACCAATACTTCAACAAAGCAAACCCAGAAAAACACTACAAAACCACGGGTCCAGAAATTTGGGAGCAAACCGGGGGCAAAATCGACATACTGGTCGCTAGTATGGGTACAGGCGGCACCATTAGTGGGGTTGCACGCTACCTCAAGGAGAAGAACCCAAACATACGCATAGTCGGCGTTGACCCGGAAGGTTCAATGTACCATCATGAATTTTACAAGACACAAGGCGAGATCCATTCTTACAAGGTTGAGGGCATAGGCGAAGACTTCTTACCATCCAACCTTAACCTCAAACTTCTAGACGAAATCATAACGGTAACAGATAAAGAGGCATTTCTAACAGCACGAGAGTTAACCCAAAAAGAAGGCTTGTTCGCAGGCGGCTCAGCTGGCGCTGCCATGTTTGCGGCTTTGCAAGTGGCTCGGCGCCCAGAAAACAAGGGCAAACTACTGGTGGTTATTCTTCCCGATACCGGAAGAAACTACCTCAACAAGATTTACTCAGATGAATGGATGATTGAGAATGGATTCTTAGAAGGCAAGGAAGAGAAAATCGCTGTTGAAGAAATATTGAGAGCCAAATCTAAAAGAATCAAAACCCTAATACAAGTTTCTCCAGAGAACAAGCTTGGCACTGCTATCGAATTGATGAGAAAGTACGATATTTCTCAGCTTCCAGTAATAAAAGACAACATACAAGTCGGAAGCATTCAAGAAATAGCCGTTATGAAAAAGTTATCAAGCGGCAAAACTTCAGCGGCTCAAAGGGTCAGCGAATTCATGGAAGACCCATTACCCGCAGTTAAGAGGGAAGAGAAGATAGCTGCACCGTTCAATCTGTTGAAGAAAAGAAATGCAATAGTCGTCACCGAGAAAGACCAAATCGTAGACATCATTACCACCATAGACATCATAAACTACTTCCTGAAAGGTGAAAAGATATGAAGTTCTCGACTAAAGCAATCCATTGCGGGGAAGAACCAAACCTCAAAGAAGGCGGCTGCGGAGACGTCGTAGTACCAATCCATTTAGCCTCAACATTTGCCAGAAAAGAAGTTGACAAACCTACAGGAGGATATGAATACGCTCGCACAGGGAACCCTACAAGAGATGCGTTGGAAAAAAGACTTGCTGAGCTCGAAAATGCTAAGTATGGTTTGGCTTTCGCTTCGGGGTTGGCTGCAGAAACCACTCTAGCTTTGGCACTTCTGAAGAAAGGTGACCATGTTATAGCTTTCGAAGACCTCTATGGCGGAACGAGAAGACTGTTTGACTGCACCCTGACTAATTTCGGACTAGAATTCACTTATGTGGATGCCACAAACCCAGAAAACGTTAAAGGGGCAATTAAAAGTAACACTAAATTGGTTTGGCTTGAGACTCCGACAAACCCCCTTCTAAAGCTATGCGATATTTATGCAATCTCAAAAACAGCCAAAGAAAACAGTCTCATAACGGTGGTCGATAACACTTTTGCAAGCCCATATCTTCAGAACCCTCTAAACCTAGGCGCAGACATCGTGGTCCACAGCACCACAAAATACCTCGGCGGGCACAGTGACGTTATTGGAGGCGCCATTCTCCTATCAGACGATGAGCTTTATAATAAGCTTAAGTTTAATCAGAACGCCATAGGTGCTGTTCCCTCGCCGTTTGACTGCTTCTTAGTCTTAAGAGGAACCAAAACTTTGGCTGTAAGAATGGATAGACATAACTATAACGCTCTAAAATTAGCCGAGTATCTTAACACTCATCCGCAAGTCGAAAAAGTAAACTATCCAGGGCTTAAAACTCATTCCCAACACGAATTGGCAAAAAAGCAAATGAGCGGTTTTGGCGGAATGGTCTCCTTCTACCTAAAGGAGAGCATAGGCGTCGGAGCTTTTCTTGGAAAGCTCAAGTTAATTGCTCTTGCAGAAAGTTTAGGCGGTGTTGAATCCCTCATCAACCAACCTGCAACCATGACGCATGCTAGCCTAACTCAGAAAGAAAGAGACCGTATAGGGATAACAAACAACTTGCTTAGACTATCGGTTGGAATTGAAGACATCGAAGACCTGAAAGTAGACTTGGCACAGGCACTGCAAGAATCGAGAGTTGATAGCAGTGATTGAATCAAAAATAAAAATTGATTCAGCGCCAGTCAGGTATATTCCAGCTTTAGGTTTCCGTTCCCTGACTCCTTTTTTTGACTCAATGCAAAAATGGGGTGCAAAAGAATCGACATTCAAACCAAAGCTCATCGCACAAGCAAGGATTCAAAGTAACTTTAAAGTGTTAGATTTAGGCTGCGGAACCGGAGCTCTTACTCTGCTCGTGAAAAAGAGCCAGCCGTCAGCTGAAGTCACAGGCATCGATATTGATCTAAACGTGCTTAACATTGCCAAACAGAAAGCTGCTCAATCGGACTTACAGATAAATTTTGATCATGGCACAGCCTTTAGTTTGCCTTACCCTGACCGTTTTTTTGACAGAGTGGTCTCTAGTCTTGTCTTCCACCACCTAACAAGAGAAAACAAGGTTCTTGCCCTAAAAGAAACGCTACGAGTCCTTAAACCAAACGGCCAGTTACATATCGCAGATACAGGTAAACCTCAAAATGCCCTTATGCGCTTGTCATCGGTATTTATGCGGCGATTGGAAGAAAATGAAGACAATGTAAAGGGTTTATTGCCTAAAATGCTTGAAATTGCTGGTTTTGAGCAAGTGAAAGAAACAGCGAAGATAATGACTATTTTTGGTACAGTTTCCCTGTATAAAGGTCAAAAACTTTAGCAGTTTTTTACTCTGTTCCTTTAAAATGTCTAAGGAAAAGGTAACCAAAAAGAAACGAAGGACCCCCCGGTTGGGCAGAAGTGGAGTTAATGGCGCTATTCCATTCAATTCTCTTCTTGGTTACCTTTTGACCTATCACACTGTTATTATGCGAACTATTTATTACATGTAGGACAAAAACTAGGGCAGAATAGCGCAAGGCTTGAATTACCAATCAATTCGCTTCCCGCTTAGGTGGATAATGGGTTTTTTGTTACCCTAACCGCTCCATGTTTTGTTCTAGTAGCCTTCAGAGATTGTCCGCTAACGCTTATAAGAAAAGAGTGAGACCAAATGCCTCGGGAATGTCATGTCTGAGAACCAAACAAATCATGGAACAGGACACAATTCACGCAACTTACGCCATACGCTTATAATGCTTGCATGTTGCCTTTTGCCCATAATTTCCCTATTGGCGCTTTTTGCTTTCTTTCCAGATAGCGCTTATCTTAGCTTTGCAATCTTTCTGATTTGTCCGTTATCGATGATGTTGATGATGGTTTTTTCGAAAAGGAAAGACAAAGGCAGTTGCCATTAATTGCTTAGTTACCGCTAGCTGCTTTTAAGTTAATTACAGGTAAGAATGTTAGATAACATAGTTGTCGCCTGTCTGGTCAGACGCCTCAAACAAAATAGAGCAGATCCTACAAAAATCAAGAGAAGCAATGTTCCAACTTGTTTCTTTTTTTGCCAGTCGCCCGGCAGTTTCATTAGCTGCAGCCTGAATTTTAGGCAATATATCTGCAAAGCGTTCGGTGCCCTTGATGGCACGTTTAGAGGCAAGGTATTGGCTTATTGCCGCTTGGGTTGTTCCGAGTTTTTGAGCGACTTCGACTTGAGTCAGATGGTATGTCTTTACGAGTTCTTTTGCAACAAGTGACCTAAAGATTGGTAAGACGTATTTTCCTATGGTTTCGCATCGAGCAGTCATTTTTACCGTCACCCAATATAACGCAGTTATACTTAATAAATAATTACCACTAAAACTAATTCCCAGAACTACCGCTAGAGCATCCGCAGCAAATCAGACTTAGTAATTATACCCACAACATTCCCTCTCTTAGCAACCAGTACAGCCTGATAAGTCTGCAACAAACTAGAAATCAAAGACAGTGGCGCGTCCTCTCCAACTTGGGGAAAAGCATCCTCCATAACATCTTCTGTGGGCAGATTGGAAATTTGTGCTAAATCCTTACCTGCTAGAATCTGCTTAAGAATAGTCTTCTCAGTTACACTGCCAACTGACTGCTTTCCATTGAAAACTGGAATCTGCGAGTACTCGTGCTTTTTCATTAATGCCACCACTTTGGAGATGGGTTCGTCTTTTTGTATGCCGATTACTTGGTTGGGCACAACTTTTTTCTCTTGGATTTTGGTTTTGGCTTCCAAGTGTTCGAGAACATCAAAAATAATTTTAACCTTTGTGTATGAGGAGTCTATTTTGCCAGATTCTAGTTTTGCGATTAGGGATTGGCTGACTCCTGCTTGTTTTGCGAGTTCTGCTTGTTTTAGGCCTAGTTGGCGGCGTTTTTTTGCTATGTCGTCTAGTGTTGGAAACATATGTATGTGATTGTTTGTTTGGCTTGATATTCTTTTTGGAATAAATTGTTCAAAAAGGCATATAACGCTGTTATCCATCCCTTCTTTGTAAAACAAAAAGGAGCAACAAAAAAATGCCAAAAAGAAAACCGGACACTCTAGCCCTACACGCAGGACAGGAAACACCTGACCCAGCAACAGGTGCCAGAGCAGTCCCCATATACCAAACCTCATCATACGTGTTCAAAAACACCGAACACGCCGCAAACTTATTTGCACTAAAAGAACTCGGGAACATCTACACCAGAATAATGAACCCAACAACCGATGTCTTTGAACGAAGAATAGCCGCTGTTGAAGGCGGTACCGGAGCGCTAGCCGTAGCTTCAGGGCAAGCAGCAGAAACACTCGCTTTGTTAGCCATAACACAGGTTGGAGACGAAATAGTTTCAGCTAACAACCTTTACGGCGGAACCTACCAGCTCTTCCACTACACGCTGCCAAAACTGGGCAGAACGGTGAAGTTCGTTGACTCACAAAAACCGGAAGAATTCAAAAAAGCCATCACCTCCAAAACCAAAGCAATCTACGCTGAAACAATCGGCAACCCAAAACTCGACGTTCCCGACTTTGAAACTCTTGCATCCATAGCTCATGAAGCAGGAGTTCCCTTTGTAGTCGACAACACTGTGGGCGTTGGCTTAGTCCGACCCATCGAGTTTGGCGCAGACATCATTGTAGCCTCAGCAACAAAATACATCGGCGGGCACGGCACCAGCATTGGCGGAGTTATCGTTGACAGCGGCAACTTCCAATGGAACAACGGCAAATTCCCAGAATTCACCGAACCCGACCCAAGCTACCACGGAGTAAAATACTGGGATGCATTCGCCGATTTCCCTGGGCTTGGCAACGTCGCATTCATCTTCAAAGTGCGCGTGCAACTGCTAAGAGACATCGGCGCCTCACTAAGCCCATTCAACTCCTTTCTATTCCTCCAAGGCCTAGAAACCCTGCCGCTTCGCCAGAGAAAACACAGCGAGAACGCGCTCAAAGTGGCACAGTTCCTAAAGCAGCATCCGCTTGTCAACTGGGTAAACTACCCAGGCTTGCCAGACAACCCAAACTACAGCCTAGCCTCAAAATACCTAAAAAGCGGCTTTGGCGGACTGGTTGGTTTTGGCATCAGAGGCGGCTTAGAAGCAGGCAAAAAATTCATCGAAAACGCCAAACTGCTCTCGCACCTTGCAAACATTGGCGACGCAAAAAGCCTTGTGATTCATCCAGCTTCGACGACTCATCAGCAGTTGACGCGTGAGGAGCAAGCAGCTACAGGTGTAAGCGAGGACTTCATAAGGCTGTCAATAGGCATTGAAGACGCGGAGGATATTATCGAGGACATTGATCAAGCGTTGAAGTTGTCAGCGAAACCCTAAAATTATATAGCAGCGTTATAAGCTGCACACCCATTTTTGCGGAGGCACAAGAAACGACCATCCAAACTCAAACACTGCAAAACCCACAAACCAAGTACTACACGTTCGCTAAACCACCGGAGGAGTTGCCTCTTGAATCAGGCGAAAAGCTAGGCCCCATAACACTTGCCTACGAAACATACGGCACTCTAAACAAGCAAAAGACCAACGCCATCCTCGTTTTGCACGCTCTCTCAGGGGACGCACATGCCGCTGGAGCTGGTGGTTGGTGGGACAGCCTGATTGGTCCCGGCAAAGGCTTAGACACAAACAAGTACTTGGTCATCTGCTCCAACGTCATTGGCGGCTGCAAGGGCTCCACAGGCCCATCCTCCACAAACCCAAAAACAGGTAAACCATATGGCGCGGACTTTCCGATAATCACAATCGGCGACATAGTGAACGCACAAAAGCAACTCGTCGACCACTTAGGCATAGAGAAACTTCTTGCTGTAATCGGAGGTTCAATGGGTGGCATGCAGGTTCTCCAATGGATGGTATCTTACCCCGAGAAAATCCGCTCTGCCATACCAATCGCCACCACAATGAAGCACACGCCCCAGCAGATAGCCTTCAACGAGGTCGGACGCCAAGCAATCATGGCAGACCCAAACTGGAAAAGAGGAAACTACTACGACTCGGCGATTCCAGCCAAAGGCTTAGCGGTGGCAAGGATGATTGGGCACATAACATACATGAGCGATGTTTCTATGGCTGAAAAGTTCGGCAGAAAATTCCGCGAAGACAAAGAGCCCTTCAAGTTCGGCGCAGAGTTTGAGGTTGAAGGCTACCTGCGGTACCGCGGCGACAACTTTGTCAAACGTTTCGACGCCAACAGCTACCTCTACATCACCAAAGCCATAGACTACTTTAACATCCTCAACGGCAAAAGCCTCTCATCCATCTTCAAGGGACTAAAGGCAAAGGTACTGGTGATTGCTTTCAAGTCAGACTGGCTCTACCCAGCTTACCAATCGCAGGAGATTGTGAGGGCTTGTAAACTGGCAGGAGTCGATGCTAGCTACTGTGAAATAGACTCAACGTATGGCCATGATGCATTCCTTTTGGAGGTTGAGGAGGAAACTCACCTGCTCAAGCATTTCCTAAACACCGTTTCTAACGGACATAACGGCGGTGCCCCATGACAACAACGCAAATCCGAATTGACCACCAAATCATCCTCGACTGGATTAGCCAAGGCTCCACGGTACTTGACCTTGGATGCGGCGACGGCGAACTTCTCTCCCGCCTCATTAGCGAAAAACAGGTGCGAGCGCAGGGAATCGAACTAAGCGAAACAGCCATCCACCGATGTGTAGCCCAAGGCTTAAGCGTGTTTCAACAAGACATAGACACTGGCCTCTCCGAGTACGGCGACGACTCATTTGACTACGTTATACTGAACCAGACACTGCAACAGGTTAAAAAACCAGACTTAGCCCTAAAAGAAGCCCTAAGAGTTGGAAAAAAAGTCATCGT
>QYYE01000159.1 GCA_003589585.1 Candidatus Bathyarchaeota archaeon | reverse complement strand
CTTATGATTGAGCGGCCTTTTCTTCTTGAGAGGTTTTTTGCTACTAAGGTTAATGTTTTCAAGGCTGTTGCCTCGTTTGGTAGGGGTGGCTGTTTTTTGTTTGACCGTTGGCTCCCCATACTTCATAACGCTGTTATATTTATACATTGTTCCAACCCACCGCCCAACACAAAAAACCAAACAACAAGCACCAATTCACCACCAAACCACCGCAAAAAACCTTCAAAACCATGCAAGTTAGGCACGCAGAAAAAGGGAGCAGGGTCAGAAGGATTTGATTGAGGACCTGGAGCAGGCTTTCCAAAAACATTAAAATAAAAAACAGCTACCAATCTATTGGAGAGTGTAGTGTAATGATATACTTGGGCTTTAAGGGGAACCAACGACCTGAAATAATAGAATCTGACGTGAAGCCAACCAAAGAGAGCCATCCCCAATACGATTTCATCTATGGACCCTTCAAGACTAAGGAAGAAGCCTCAAAATACGTTAAAGCCATGACTGGACTAGCCTGCGGCGAAGGCTAACCCTTGTTCTTCCATGTTCTGTTAAACTGAGGTTTCCGCTGACTAATCGACCTGATCTTTTCAACGTTATTGTTACGTTCATGTCTTCTGCCGATTAAGAAAATCACCGCATACGTCAGGGCACCCAGAAGCAGAACCGCGTTAAAACCATACAGCATAGCCACAACCAAAGCCAGAACCCCCGCCAGAACCGAGAAGGCGCCGTTTATGCACCACATCAATGCAGCGTCGTTTTCGGATTCTTGTTTTATGTATCCTAAAATGGTTGGAAACGGTATGCCCATAAGGAAACCTAAAGGAAAAATTAACATGAAAGAAACAAGAAGCCGCACTGGACCAGAAAAACTCAAAGCCGCATCAAAAACAATGGGTAGGACAAAGATGTAGGCTACGGCTAAGACAGCTATGACTAAGGAGACTTTGAAAGCGTTGTATTGTTTACTGCTTCGCCATTTTCTGCTAAAAACGCTTCCTAATCCGCCTGCAAGCAGCAAAGAAAACAAAGAGGCAGCAATCGCTAAAGTGGGTTCCCCAAGGAACAAGATGAACTTTTGAATAAGGGCAATTTCAATGAGCATGAATCCAAAACCAAGAGAGGCAAAGCAATACCACTTAAACCCTGAGAATTTGGCTTTAATTTTCATTTTTGAGCCATGGTTGAAAATGTATTCATCGCGTTGCCGAACCAAAACGTACAAAATTGTGACGATTATGCTTAGCATTATTGCGCCAGTTAGCAGTGGAATCAACGTCTCTGGAATGCCTAAGTTGAAATTGTAGAAGAAGGGGTCGTTGTCTGTGGGCGCTTTCATGTTAAAGGGCGCTATGGAAACCAATTCATTAATTGTTATACCTCCCCTTGCCAAATGAGCTAAACGGCTATCACTTGAAACTCCACTTTGAAGTGGCGTGTACAGTGTTCCAAAGCCCATTTCGGCGGCTTTAGCATTTATGAATGCGGCTTGCGAGTCAGTGATTGGAGTTTTCTTTAGGATGAAAACGGGAAGGGCTGAGTGATTCGTGTGGTCGCTGCTGCCGATAATTGTTATCCGCTGCATTATTTGCTGGAAATCCAAGCCTTGGCTTTCTAAGGTTTTGAATGCTGTGGAAACTAGCTTGTAGATTTCTTTTTCATTGTGTGCTACAATCACAAGAAAACCGTTATCGCTTAGATGATTGAGATAATCATTGAATGAGTCGGTAGTGAACAAGTAGTTCTCTGATAGCGCGTATCCAAACGTTCCCTGGGAGGTTTTTGAAACAGGCAAATCAAGCACAATAGTGTCATACAATTGATTACTCCTCTTTAGGAAACTACGCCCCTCATCTACGTTGACATGAACATTGCTGTAGTCTGAATAGATACCGCCTGCATAGCCAGAATAATCCCTGACTATCTCCACTATACTCGGATTCACCTCTATAGCATAAATATGATTCACGCCGCCCATCAATGCAGTTAAAACATCCAGTCCCCCGCCAGGTCCAATTACAAGCGCACTTTCCTTATCAACAAAGTAATAAGGAAAGTATTGCGTGGAATTCCTTAACTCCGGAACTGCACTGTCAGTCGAATTAAAGTCCCCGTTAAAGTGAAATAGACTCGTTCCAGCCCCGCCATCAACGAAAATGATTTTTTCATGGGGTAGAGCAGGGGTGGTGATGAGTTGCACTTGCCCAAAAGAGCTCCATCTAGAGTCAACGATTTGGGCATCTAATGATGGGTCGGAGAGGAAGTTTGATAGTTCTTTGCCTTGGTTGCTGGCAGGCTGAATATTCCACAGGTTAGAGCTGCTTGAGTATTGGGTAAAAACCCCTATTGCGACAATTGCTAAGACGGCAACACCCATGAGTAGCCTGTGTTTTGTGACTAAGGAAAAAAGCACTGTTGAAACCAAAGTGACCAAGCTTACTAAAAGAATCGCTACAGTGGCGCCTGTGAAGTTAATCAGGAAGATGACGGCAAGCGAACCTAATGCAGCCCCTGCCAAGTCAGCAAAGTAAAGTATGCTACTGTGGCTTACGAAAACCTTGTATGTCAAGGCTAAAATTGTGCCCGCAACTAGAAAGGGCAGAAACATTATGAAAGCTTGAAAACCCGCATCCAAGTCGGGCAAAGATATCACCAGAAGCGTCAGGAGAGACATCAATAGAGAAAAGAACAGGTTTAAGATAGCTACCCTGCTAAAGACTTTTTTTGAAAAGACCACTCGTTTAGAGAAATAGTATGCAAGGACTCCGCCTAAGCCAAGACCAAACAATGCTAAAGAAACAACCAAAAAGGTGTAATGGTAATCAAGCATAATGGAAAAGACCCTTGTCAGGGCAATCTCGAACGAGAGAACGCTAAAAGAGGTTGCGAAAACGCCGAATAATACTACAGCTAACTTAAATCTGCTTAATGGTTGATTTTCCATGAACAGCCTGTCCTTGTCTTTACCATAGGATTAACGCAGAGAGTGGGAATTAATTCGGGTAACAACCCATCTTTCTCTGAGAGTTTGTCACTATAGACTTGGTTTTGTGTTATAAGAGACGTCGGACAAAGCTTGAAGCAGAATAGTACAAGACCCAGATTAACGCACCCAAAAAAAGGGAAAATTAAAAGCTGTCTAAACAGTCGATTGCTTTTGGCATCTAACAGCAACAGCTATGACCCTGATGACTCTCATGAGCTCGTCTCTCCTCTAGCTCCTTTGCATACTGCTCCGCATGGTTTTCTGAATCAAAATGCTTACCAAACCGCACCGTGTCCTCTCCTTTCTCTATCTTTTTTCCGCAAAAGGCGCAGTATCGTGTGAAAAGCCCCACTCTTTTTTCACCTCAGACTTGGCATATAGCAATGCAAACCTTTACTTGCTATTTCTTGTGTACGTAAGGTTGCATCAGCATTTTCTTGAAAAATCGAGTGTACCATATAACAGCCTATGGACAAAACAGGTACAGTAATAGATCAAAAACCGAAGGAAACTGGAATTTCCTTTTCCTCTCGAAAAATCGCTCACTTTAGAGAGCTTAGTCGGAGAGATTCCAGTCGAAAGTCCAATTCGCCCCATAAACGTCCACGAGGATAAGCCGTAGCGATGAAGGCGCACCATTTAGGGCTGGGAAGTTTAATGTCCCAGAAACGTGATGTCCACTAGGAGGAGAACCATCCCACCCAGTTGTCGCATAGGTTATGCCGTTGTTATCCTGCAACTCTGCCCGTTGAGTCAAATCAATTTCTAAATCTCCGCTATGAGTATCGAGCGCCAGGCTTATTTTGATGGGCTCTTGGAGCTTAAACGGTTGCAGAGTTGCCTGTATAGTTAAGCCATTCTGACTGACGATTTTTGGCGGCAGTGCAATCATCACTCCACCATCATATGGACTAGGGCTAGGACTTGGGCTAGGGTCAGAGAGGTTATAGGAAACGTAACCTGCGTTTGCAGTCTGACTGGTTAACGCAACCAAAGCAAAAGCTAAAACAACGACCAGAACGCCAGTCACAGCAGCGAGGCTTCTTGCTTTTCCCATGTTTAGCCTCATTGGTTTTGCAAGCAATCCAGTAGGGGCATAGAGCCTGTTTTTCTGCAAAAATAGCAGAACTGTCAAGATACCTATAACATTTGACACAATTCCAATCAACAGAAACACTGGTTGGTAAGTTGTCAGAAATAGCGTTACAGCGGCTAAACCGACAAACGCTGCAACATCGGTAAGGTGGTGTGCGCAACATAAAATCATCGAAACCGTAGACATTCCT
>QYYE01000158.1 GCA_003589585.1 Candidatus Bathyarchaeota archaeon | reverse complement strand
TAT
Organism: Candidatus Bathyarchaeota archaeon; assembly: GCA_003589585.1. Classification (GTDB taxonomy): domain Archaea; phylum Thermoproteota; class Bathyarchaeia; order Bathyarchaeales; family Bathycorpusculaceae; genus Bathycorpusculum. The sequence goes on along the minus strand of QYYE01000158.1, from coordinate 4,338 downwards.
ACTTGAAAATTTCATGAGTTACGAGTACGCTAGAGTACCGTTTAAATCTGGCGTAAACGTAATCGGTGGACCCAACGGCGCAGGAAAATCTTCCCTGCTCTTGGCAATTTCCGTTGGTTTAGGACAATCATACACTGAACGCTCGCGTAAATTGAGCGATTTGATAAGGTGGGGAAAAGACCAAGCCAGAGTAACCCTGATTTTAGACAACAGTAAAGTAGGCAATAAGCGTCCAGTGGCAAAATACAGCAAAGACCAACTGTTTCTCACACGGGTTCTGCGACGGGACGGCAAGTACTGGTTTGAACTGGAAAACCGCGCAGTCGGAAAACAAGATGTTGAACGCTTACTAGGCAAGTTCGGCGTTGACCCAGACAACATGCTCATCATCATGCACCAAAGCATGGTTGAACAATTCAGCGTTCTGTCTAACGTTGAGAAGTTGCGCATGGTGGAAGCAGCAGTTGGACTGGAGCCTTTCCGAGAAAACGTACTGCAAGCCAAAACAAAACTAACCCGCATCCTAACCCAAGAAGAATCCGTCGTCAAACTCCTCGAGCAGGCTGGGCAAACCCTCAACTACTGGAGGGAACAATACGAAAAGTTCCAAGAAAAAAAGCAGCTGCAGCTTAAACGGCGCTTTTTAGACCGTGAACTGGTGTGGGCAGAAGTTGAAAAACGCGAGGCTGCAGTTAAAAGCTTACAGGCTAGCCTAAACAAGAATCAGCAGGCACTGGGCAAAATTGAAGACGAGCGACAAGCCATAATCAGCGAGTTGGATGGTCAGCAGAGCCAGCAGCAAACATTAAAGGGCGAAATTAGAAGCGTTTTTGATGAGCGCTTGAGTCTTGAGCGTGAAATCGCCCAGAATAAATCTATTTTGTCTTTGGTTGACCAGTTGCTTTTAGAAGCGCAAGTCCTCGAAACCATCCCAAACAAAAGTCAGTTTAAACTGCTGCGAAGCGAAAATCTCAAAGAAATGGTTAAAACTTCCAAGCAGCAAATCGCCAAAGCCAACGCGCAAGTCAAAGAGAACCAGGCAAAACTCCTTAATCTTGAAGAATCAACCGACAAAATTTCCACAGACGCCCTAGACAAACGTGTCAGTCTTGCTCTTTTGGATTTTAAACGTGCCCACGCCGTTAATGAGCAGAAGGCAATAGAGAAGTCGCTAAGAGAAGCCCAAGTAAACCTCAACGCTCAAATTGCGAAAGCACAGCAATCGGGTGAACGCATAGCAGTGCTTAAGAGCTCTGGCGAAATTTTGGAGGAAATGGGCTTAACCGATGGCCACTTAGCAGCACTTGCAAACATCTCAGAAGACATCGAGCGCATGTACGAATCCTACTCCAAACTCTATTTGGAGCTCAAAGAGAAAGCGCAGTTGGTGGCTGAGAACCGCGAGAAAACCCTTGAAGAAGTCAAAACAAGGATGCAGGCTTGGCGAAGTGTAATGGAGAACCTCTTGGAACGCGTTAACTTGGAGTACCAGAGAATCATGAGCCAAACGCTTGCAACCGGCGAAGTGCGCCTTGCCAACGCTCAGGAAATCGAAACCGCTGGGCTGGATATTCTTGTCGGGTTCAAGGGCGGAAAACCAGTTGCTTTGGATGCTTACACGCAAAGCGGTGGAGAACGAACCACAGCAACCATGAGCTTCTTGTTGGCATTGCAGCAGCATGTGCGCTCGCCATTCCGCGCTGTGGATGAGTATGACATTCATATGGACCCTAAAAACCGCGAGATGATTGCCAAAGTCTTGGTTGCGATGATTAAGGATGCCAGCACACAGTACATTGTGATTACTCCAAGCCAAATCACCTTTGCCCAGCAAGACGCAAACGTCATCACCGTGCAAAATCTTGAGGGTAAATCGGTTGTGCGAGAGGTTGTGGCTTAATGCAGACGCAAAAAGAGCACAAGAAGCTGGGCAGAGAAAAGCTTGAACGCATAATTGAAATGTGCAATGCCATAGAGAACCGCACTGTTGACCCGTTTGTCCTCAACATCGACGAGATAATCGGAGTGGTTAAGGAGTATTTTCCGCATTGGGAGCACCCAGACGAGCTGAACCTTGACTCAGAAGTCCTGCATCATTTGGCATCGGTAATTAAACTGCAAAGCGAATGGGTAAAGCACAGGTCAACTTCACTCTACACTGACCCGTTTCTGCTGGAAGAAAGAATCAAGAGAGCCAGCAAACAAGAATTGCTTGATGTTTTCCTTGGGGCTTGGCATCCTTTGATTGAGTTTGAACGGATTAGCCTGCACAGTTTGGCTGAGGGCTTGCGTTACTGGGAAGCCTTGGGGCCGATTGGGGAGAGGTGGAAAGACCAAGCTGCCGATGAAGTTGCCACTGGCACTACGAGCCGTGAGGAGCTGGTTGCGCAGCGGGTTTTGGGCGATAAAGAGTTCTCTGAGGAGCTGGAGTGTTACTGGCATGAGCTCAAAGTCAAGGTTGCTGAAAAAGGGCAGGACGGCAAAATCGATTACTGGGAGTTCATCGGCGCTGACACCTACGAAGAAACAGTTCAAAGAGCCTTCTTAACCAGTTTTCTCGTCACTTATGGCTACGCAACGTTAGAGATTGACAGGCTCGAAGAAACCATCCACATAAAACCATATGATAAACCCAGAACCCAAGCTCTCAGCGTGCAATCAACATCAGTTCCCATAGTTGTATCGTTTGAGGACTGGCAGAAATGGAAGCGAGGCGATGGGCGATGAGCAAAAAGAAAGGCGTCTACGCAGGCAAAGTCAAGAAGGCAACGCAAATGCTCTTCTACAAACGTCACCAAAAACCAGGCGTTAAAGGCTGGGAGCTCCATAAAGCGTTAGGTTCAGACTACCCTAAAGTGCTTGAAGTTCTGGATGACTACTTGAAATCGCTGGATTTGCAGGTGAAAACCGTCTTTGAGGAGGAGAAAACCCCTGAAAAACCAACCCTTGAAGAGTTGGATAAAGCACGGTTTTTTGTGGCACTACGCGGCGATTTGGCTCCGAAAGATAAGATGATGGGTTGGCGCATTGATGATTTAGCAGGTCTAGCTGTAACCATATCATTCATAATCAGCAAGAAGGGGCAGGCAGCACGAAAAGACGTAGAAAAACTGCTCTCTGAGAAAATGCCTAACTGGAAGGTGGGCTTAAACATTGACAAGTACATTCGTTACGGATACTTGTCGCAGGATGATAAAGGTCAACTGTATCTGGATTGGAGAACAAGGGCTGAAGTTGACCAGAAAGCCCTAATAGACATGCTGCTCACCTCTGAAGCGCAAAAGGCTGAAGAGGAAACCGCTGAGCCTCAAGAAGAGGAAGCGTAAAAATAAGAAAACCAGTAAAATCCTAAGACGATTTTTAACCTTACTGCTTGTGGCAACTTGCACAACCAGAGCGCAACCCATGCCTCAATCTGACGCCAAAAAGCAATCCCCTGCATAATCCGCTAGTTGTTGTGGAAGGAGAGGGTAGACGGCAACAACTACTGCTAGAAAAAACAAACAAGCCCGACAAGCCAAGCGCTTAAGAGCACACCACACAGGTTGCTTTGCAATCAAAAAATCTTTATACCAAGACAGCCCTAAATAAATTAGGGAGAGTTTCTTCTACGACCAATTTTTACGTAGCTATTGCTGCTTTTGCTTTCTATGCCGGAATGATAGTCATTCTCCACTGCTCCTTTCGACTCTACGACTTCTGGTACGCCAAACGCAAACGAAAGAAAAAAGTGGAAACTAACGGTCTGTGACTTGGATTTCAGGTAAGCGTTTGAACATTTTCTGGCTTCAATGACTATCCCGCATGCTTAGATAGGGGTTTTTCCGTTTTGGCTCTTTGAGATAGCCGCAGAGCAGCATCCAGCTTAATTTAGGGCATATCTTTTCCCGCTAGTATTGTCGTTGCCTCTGGAAATGGAGAGCAATGATAACAAAGCGATTACCGCTGTAGCGACAATGGCTCCTAAAATAACCCAGTTTACATACAAATCTCCGTCAGAATCGCTGACCACTGGTTTTGGCGTCGGTTGAATTGAAGATATTAGAGAGGACGCTTGATTTGGCAGGGTGGTCACTGTACCGCTTGGATTTTGAGCTGGCTGAGAAGCGGGGGCAGGGGTGGGTGAAGCTGTTGGTGTTGGCGTGGAGGTTGACGCTGATAAGGAAGCTGTCGATTGCTGAACAATAAGAGTTGGCGATGGAGGAATCATCACTATGGTTGGAGTACCCAGAGCGTAGATTTTGCCGTCGAATGAGCCAATGTAGACTACACCGTTAGCAATGGCAGGCGAAGAAAATATGTAGCCGCCAGTTTGGTAAGCCCAGATTATAGAGCCGT
>QYYE01000157.1 GCA_003589585.1 Candidatus Bathyarchaeota archaeon | reverse complement strand
GCTACATCGCTGGATGCCAAGGCACAAGCAACGTCCTTGCAGGCATGACTTACGGCATCCCGGTTTTCGGAACCATGGCACACTCCTTTGTCATGTCCTACCAAAAATAAATTGAAGCGTTTCGAGCTTTCGCTAAAACCTTCCCAGCCAAATCTACTCTGCTCATCGACACCTACGACGACATAGCAGGGGCGGAAAAAGCAGCCGTAGTTGCCAAAGAAATGGAAGCGAAAGGCTTTAGGCTTGGTGGAGTCCGATTGGACAGCGGTGACTTGGCAGAAACAAGCAAGAAAGTGAGAAAAATCCTTGACGAACAAGGACTAGATTACGTTAAGATTTTTGCCAGCGGAGATTTGGAAGAATTCAAAATCGCCGAGTTGCTGGGCAAAGGCGCAAGAATCGACTCGTTTGGCGTGGGCACAAAAATGGGAACCTCAGCCGACCGCCCCTACCTAGACATCATATACAAACTCTGTGAAACCATGACGCCGGACGGCAAATTCTCGCCCATTATGAAGTTAAGCAAAGACAAAATAACCCTGCCCGCCCGCAAACAAATTTACCGACAAAAAGACAAAGTGGGCTTTTTTATGAAGGACATCATCGCCTTGGCAGATGAGCGCGTGGAGGGAGAGCCTTTGCTTGTTAAAGTCATGGAGAACGGCAAACTCCTCGTTAACCTGCCATCACTACAAGAAATCCGAGATGCAGCCGCTGAAAACCTATCCAAGCTTCCCGAAGAGTACAAAGCACTGACAAATGCACCAATTTACCTAGTTGAACTGAGCAGGAATCTGCAGAACCTTGTTAAAACATTAAAACGCAGAATAATGATGAATGAAATTAATGGCTAAATTTTTTGTACCGTTGCTTATTTCTTGTTTTTCTGTCGGCTTCTTTTCCTCCATTCACCGCAGTAACTGTTGCCGCCTTCCCAGCATTGTGGGCCAACCTTGTCGCATTCCTTCAAATACTCGCATTTGTAAAAGAAGCCGTCAATTTTCTCATGTATACCAGCAAATATGCCTTTTACCCGCTGCACCCTAACCCTTCCACGCCCAATTAATATTCATTCAGTATATTAGTTAATCGCTTTTTCTTGCGAAATATGGCAAACACTTAATAGCCTTTTCAGAAAAGTGTAAGTGCTATTAGATTAGGGAGACACGATTATGCAAAACTGCCCAGCCATTGTTGCAGTTGGAAGAACTAAGTTTGGAGAATTCTACGGCAAAGAACCAGAAAAACTCATTGAGGAAGCATGGCTTGCCGCCTCCAACGAATGCAGCATCGAACGCAAAGACCTAGAAGCTTGCTATATGTCTGATTGTTTTCTCCCCATTACCAACAAACTTGGTCTCGAAGAAGGCTTCCTCTCTGAACTCACCGAGCTTCATGTGCCTATGGAAGTTACCCGTTCGTTTAGCGCCGCCCTGTTAACCGCCTGCCATGCAATTCAAGCAGGAGTCTACAACACTGTTCTAGTCGGCGGCATTGAGAAGATGACTGACCGCTGGGACAAAATCCGAGATGACCTCATGCTTCTGGATGACCCGTGGAGCTACTACGCAGGCGGAACACCTGAATCCAATCATGAACTCATGCTGCGGGCGTACATAAAAAAGCACAACATCCAAAGTGAAGATTTAGATAAACTTAACACTGCTCTAGCACAAGTCTCAGTTAAGAACCATGCGAACGCCACCAAAAACAAGTACGCCCAGTTCCAAAGAAAAATCACCGTCGAACAGGTTCTAAGCGCCAGGAAAGCAGCGCACAAACCGCTGGGGCTTTTCGATTTTGCCCCTGTTTCTGATGGTGCTTCAGCGTTGATTTTGACAAGCGAGAAAGTTGCCAAGGAGCTAACTGATAAGCCAGTTTACGTTTTAGGCTGCGGCTCAGCCACTGATTACCTTAACTACCCTGCAAGGGAAGACTTGTCACATTTTGTTGCTGCAGAGCTTGCCATGAAAAACGCCGTCCAAATGGCAAAAGTCAATCCATGGGACCTGCGGGTCATCGAAATCTATGACCAATCCACGGTTATGGAGATGGTTTCGCTTGAGGACATGGGCTTTTGCCAACCCGGCACCGCATGGAACAGCATTCATGAAAGCTACCAAACAGGGCAGACCTGCTATGAAATAGGCGGCAAAAAGATATTCGTTAACACTGACGGGGGCTTGAAAGCAAACGGGAATCCGCTGGGTGCCACTGGTGGAGCGCAGATTTTCGAGATTTATCGCCAGTTGCGAGGCGAGGCAGGCGAGAGGCAAGTCACGTCAGAGAAGGGTTTACCCAGACTTGGTGGCGTGTTGGAGTTTGAGGGCTTTGGCACTAAAGCTTACGTTAGCATTTTAGGAGAGAAGAAAGATGAGCAGTGAACCCATAGAACGCAGAGTATCCTACTTAGGCGATAGGCTAAAGGCATGCCGTTGTCAATGCTGCGGAAAAGAGTACTTTGAAGTCCGCGATTACTGCAGTAACTGCGGCAGAAAAAGCTACGGTAAAATGGACAGCATCGACCTCTTCTACGACAAAGGCATACTCGAACTATGCACATTCATCAGTGAACCCACAAACAAGTTCATGAAACTGGAAAACTTTGTCTACGGGATCGTTTCCTTCCATGAAGGCAAAATTCGAGTGCCTGCAAGGTTAACCGACCAGCTATCAAACAGCGGTGGTGATGTTGATTTTTCAAGCCTTGAAGGACGCGAAGTGGTTCCCCGTTTTAGGAGGCGCTACTCAGTGGGCAAAAGCGATGTTATCCCAACCATCTCTTTGGCTTTCACGCTGGCTGACGAGTACTATCCGCATCAAGAATACACGGTGGTTGAGCCAGCCAAGGAGTATGAGCTGCCAGGCGTTGTGGGCTATGGCGTTTACACTTCCAGATTCCGCATAAAAGAAGGCGGAATGGAACGGTCAGTTCCCTTTATTGATGAGGACGCGGTGACGGCGGCGGTTGAGGCTGGCAAACTTGCGTTGATTCACTCTGGCGTGGACAGCGCGTTGGTTGGGAAAGTGTATGTTGGTTCAGAATCGAATCCATACTCCGTTAAGCCTATTGCCTCAAAAGTAGCCCAAGTGCTCAAGCTGGGCGAAGAGGACGGTGACCTGCAAGGCGTTGACGCTGTCGACACCGAGTTTGCTTGCAAAGCCGCATCAAGCATGTTCAAAGACGCTTCTGCGTTGGTTAATTATTCACGGTCAGGAATAAAGTACGCTATGGTTATCGGCGCAGACAATTCCCAAGCAGCCCCGCGAGGTTGCCCAGGCGGCGAGCTAGACTCGTTTGTTGGTTACGGCGGCGCCGCGTTTCTTTTTGGGAAGAATGACGTTATCGCCGAGATTGAAGGTTGGTACTCCTGCACTTCAGATACGCCTGATTTTTGGCGCAGAGACGGTGAGCCTTTCCCGATGCATGGCGGACGCTTCACGGGTGACCCTGCATACTTTAAGCATGTGCGTAAAGCTGCTTCCAAACTGATGGAAAAATCAAACCTGAAGGCATCTGACCTCAATTACTTCGTAGCTCACCAACCGAACCCAGCGTTCCCAGTCCGTATCGCCAAAGAGCTTGGGTTTAGGGATGAGCAGTATTTGCCCTCGCTTCAAATAAACAAGTTCGGCAACACGTATTCGGGCTGCTCGCCTGTGGGTTTAGCCGCGATACTGGACATTGCAAAGCCTGACGAGCGCATCTTAGTGGCAAGTTACGGTTCAGGAGCAGGAAGCGACGCGTATTTGCTGAGAACCACCAGCCAACTCATCGACAAAAGAAAACGCCAGAAAGTTAACGTGAAGTTCCAAGCAGAAAACCCCTTTGTCGAATACGTGGACTACACAACATACAGACGACTAAAAATAGGAATGTAGAAGGATTCTAAATTCTAAACAATAAGAGACTCATGAAGTGGCAAAAAGCTAACCTAACAATCATTATGGCAACTAAAAAGCGATTGAGCCCAATAAAAGACAAAGTACTTAGAATAGTTTTTTGATATGTTGTTAGTGTGTTTATCCAAGTTTTAAGCAATTCAAGAATTGCCAAAATTTAAAAGGAGGGCAAACTATTTAATTTTAGGCGTAAAGGCCATGTCGCTTGAACAACATAAGAGCGGTTTTTTTATCGGTTTGATTTTAATTATTATTGGATTTGCTTTATTAGCAACGGCATTTCAATCCAACTCCCTAATCAATATCAGACATTTTTAGGGATTCCTTATGCGGTCAATAGCGCTTATACTGTCAACGTAATAGCTAAGCTATTCACTATGCTTTTCGGTTTCTTAATGCTTGCATTTGGCAGTTTAGCTATGCTTCTCCCATTTTTAACATCGAGAAAGCGTAACTATCAAAAAACTTCTATCTATCAAACGA
>QYYE01000156.1 GCA_003589585.1 Candidatus Bathyarchaeota archaeon | reverse complement strand
TATTCCAGCGCCCATCCATGCGGGTGGACTACGCTATCACGGCATTGCGCCAACCATTAGTAGGCTAGTGCAAGCTGGGCAGATGACAACTGAAGCTTTCAACCAGATAGAGGTCTTTGATGCAGCAAAACTCTTCATACAGACCGAGGGCATTATTCCAGCGCCCGAACCGTCACACGCAATCAAAGGCGCAATTGATGAGGCTTTGCGTTGCAAGCAGACAGGAGAAGCAAAGACCATCCTGTTTGTGCTGTGCGGTCACGGCTACTTTGACATGGCAGCATACGACGAATACTTCAGCGGCAACCTGCAACCATACGAGTACCCAACCGAGAAAGTCGCTGAGTCCATGGGTAAACTGCGCAAGCTGTATCCGTGGTTAAACGATGTCAGCAAGAAATTCATAAGCTGCGAACCACTCTAAACCGAAAATCTCCTTTTTCCTTTTTAACCTATTTTTATTAGTTGCATAATTATAGTCAGTGTTAACTATGATCCCCACAGAGAACACTTTGCCAACCAAAACCATCGGCTTCATCGTTAACCCAGTGGCAGGCATGGGTGGAGCCGTCGGACTCAAAGGCACAGATGGCAAAGACATCCTAAACAAGGCCATATCCCTTGGTGCCAAACCTGTAGCAGCAGCGAGAGCCGAAGCATTCCTCTTTGAACTCAGCCCCGCTAAGAGCAATATAAGGTTGCTTGTGGGCGCTGGGGACATGGGTCAAAACGAAGCAGAAAAAACTGGCTTTACCTGCAAGGTTGTTGGCGGAAAGAAGCTGGAAACAAGTTCTGAGGATACGCGGGCAATCGCTCAGGAAATGGCTGGTGCGGGTGTTGATTTGCTGGTGTTTTGTGGTGGAGACGGAACAACCCGAGACATACTAAAAGCCGTCGACATGAAGCTGCCCGTGCTTGGAGTGCCGACAGGAGTCAAAATGCACAGCGCCATCTTCGCCGTTAATCCCCAAGCTGCGGCAAGAGCAGCCGTTCGGTTTCTTTGGGGCGGGTTGCCTTTGAGAGAGGCGGAGGTTATGGATGTGGATGAGAAAGCCTTCAGGGAAGGACGCTTGTCTGCAGAGTTGTATGGTTACATGTTGATGCCTTATGAGCCTCACCTGATTCAAGCAAACAAGATGGCAACACCCATGACCGAGACGGAGCTGCAAAATCAGGCAGCCATAGCTATCTATATCATCGAGGAAATGAAGCCAGAAGTAGTCTATGTTATCGGTCCGGGAACAACCACGCGAACCATCGCTGATTTATTGGATGCCAAAAAGACTCTTCTTGGCGTTGACCTCTTTTGCAACAAGGCGTTAATTGCAGGTGACGTAAACGAGAAAGGAATTCTGGAAGCCATAAAGGGAAAGAGCGCCCAGATTGTTGTGACGCCTATTGGTGGGCAAGGCTTCATTTTTGGAAGGGGAAACCAGCAGATAAGCCCCAAAGTTATCCGTCAAGTAGGCTTGGACAATATAGTTGTGGTTGCTTCTAAGGGCAAATTGAACAGGTTGGAGAGTTTAAGAGTTGACACTGGCGACCCAGAGTTGGACAGGACGTTTAGAGCGCGCAAAGTTAGAGTTATCACTGACTATAAGGTCACGCAAGAAATCACAATTGAGTAGAATTTCAGTCGGTTTGGAGCTATTTCCACTCCAAATTTTGCCTGTCCAGTTATCGTTCATATCCGTCTCGTACTCATGTACGCATATCACCTTGTTTAAGCGTTTGAGCTTCTCTGACTGAGTCATCTGGTAGGACCCTGCTCTGGAGCTTCCGCCCTTTTCAGAAGGAAAGCCTATAACGTTTGCTCTAAAAAATACCGTATCGCCCTCCATGATTGTAATTACCGAGTACTCTTCGCCTGCGAAAACCCCATTCGTCATTGTTCCAACAGCTGTAGACATGACAAAAGCATCGATTCCCAAAATCTTGCCTGTTCCCTGCGATGAAGTTTCCATTTCTCCGTCAGGAAGCACTCTGTAGACTGTGTTTCTGCCTTTGAATTCGCCGATTAATTCTCCCAACATAAAAAAAAATCAACCTCCAAAAAGACTAGGGGCTTTTTATTTAGCGTATGTTACTGCGCAGTGTAGTCACTTTTACCGATAGGCAGGATGTAGAATAATGCTGTCAGAGTTTTCTAACTCCTATGTCAACAAGTTTACTACACAAATCTGTAACAATAAATTTGGCGCAATGCCTAGAACTTGGGGCATATTGAGACCGTGTAAAAAGTCAATTTGATTCTTGGAAATTGCGCTCTGCATGTTAAGAATAACTTGTTAAGACCGATGCTTTTGAAACCAAAACAATCAATTCTTAGAGAATCAACCGAGTTTTCACACTGTCTCTATTTGCATCCTAATATCCGAGGCATGCAGAAAACCTATAGAGGGGTCTATGGCGAACATGTTTGGGTTCTATTAGCGGTTCTATGTTGAAAATGTAGGGAGGGTAGGTGCGTATTGGCGTTTTCTGCAGTTAGAAGCCAGATGTGCATTTGCGATTGAAATCCGCTTTAAGCAAATTAAAATATACAAGCATGCAACGAGTATAACAGCAAATGAGGCTGAAAAAAGTTTGATTCCAATTAACATGCCAAAAGTCGGCGAAGAAGAAGCCCAAGCCGTCTTAGAAGTTGTCCGCAAAGGACCCTTAACCAATGCGCTCGGGATGGGACCAAAAACTGTTGAGTTTGAAAGAAACTATGCCAAGTTTGCAGGCGTAAAACACTCCGTTGCAGTGAACACGGGTACTGCCGCTCTGCATGCCGCCATAGCAGCTGTCGGGGTAAAGCAGGGTGATGAGGTTATTTTGCCCAGTTTCACTTTTGTCGCCACAGCCGAAGCCGTGGTGTTGGCAGGAGCAAAACCAGTCTTTGCTGATATCAACCCAGAAACCTATAACCTTTCGCCGTCAGCCGTGGAGAAAGCAGTAACAAAGAACACTAAGGCTATAATGCCTGTGGACCTGTATGGTTTTTCAGCCGACATAAAACCCCTAAAAGAAATCGCGGAAAAACATGGGTTGGCCTTGGTTGAGGATGCAGCGCAAGCGCACGGAGCAACCTATGAGGGAAAGCCTGCGGGAGCGTTCGCTGATGCAGCGTGCTGGAGCCTGTACGCAAGCAAGAACATGACTACAGGGGAAGGCGGAGTTGTCACAACAGACAATGACCAAATTGCGGAAACCCTGCGCATGATTAGAACGCATGGTGAGAAAGCAAAGTATGCCTCGCTTATGCTGGGAAACAATTACCGCATGTCAGAAATACAAGCAGCCATAGGCATCGTGCAACTGCAAAAGCTGCCCTCGTTTGTTTCTAAACGTCGTCAAAACGCAAAGCAACTCACCAAAATCCTAGAAGAGTCCGGTAGGCTTGTTTTGCCTTGGGAGTCAGAGGACAGGCAGCACAGCTGGTACCTGTACACGGCAAGGCTAAAGGACGGCACCCAAGAAGAGCGGAACAGGCTTTTGGAGGAGCTAAAGAAAAAAGAAATCGGCGCAGAAGCCTACTATGTTAACCCGGTACATTTGATGCCGTTTTACCGTGAAAATTTTGGAAGCGTCAAGCTGCCTGAAACTGACAAGGCTTCAAGGCAGGTTTTCTCTTTGCCCATTCACCCAGGAGTTACTGAGGAGCAAGTGGAGTATATCGGCAAGACAGTTTTAAGTCTCATATAATTCTTTTTTTGTAGGCAGTTTACAGTTTGGCTCCGGTGGATTACTGTAAAAGTTAAATGGAACTTTCGCATTAACAATAAGCTATCTTGAAGGTTCACTGAATTTTCTCTTAAAGGAGCATGACATAATTTGAGTAGCGAAGGCGTCTCTCGTGTAAAAGTGAAATTTGTTATCGAAGGCTTAGGGGAAGCTGAAGGCGAACTGGTTAGGTTTTTAGCGCCAAGAACCATCGACACCATCGTTAGAAAACTTCCAGTTGAAGGCAGAGCCGCCCTATGGAAAGAAGAGGTCTACTTTGAAATCCCGCTCAAGATGGGTGAAGAGAAAGCTAAACCAACCGTTGAAACAGGCACCATCGCCTTTTGGCCTATGGGCAGCGCCCTCTGCGTATTCTACGGCAAATCCCAACCCTACAGTCCAGTGAGCATACTGGGAAAAATAACCAGTAACCTGGATGTTTTTAGGCAGGTTAAAAGTGGAACAAGAATAAAAGTTGAGTTATTGACCGCTTAGAAGGCTAAGGAGCTTTCTTTCCACAACAAAAGCAGCCTTGCGCATTCCTCTTTCACTTTCGCGTCTGAACTCTTGGTTTTTAGGGTTTCCAAAAATTCGATGCGTTTTTCCACCGTTCGTCTCTCTGCATTGCCGCCGTAATAGAGTTCGCCTTCAAGATACTCTTTCATGTGGTAGGCTTTTTGGATAATTAAGCTGG
>QYYE01000155.1 GCA_003589585.1 Candidatus Bathyarchaeota archaeon | reverse complement strand
AACCACTATTTAATCTGCCTAACCCTATACTTAGCCAACGCTGCAAAACCCCGATACAACTCGCCTAGCAAAGACGAATACCACTTACCCTTAAACGTCCAATCAAGCAAGTTATCAACCCAAAAAAAATCATGCTCAGCACACCGAAACAACAACTGCTTATGCAACTCACTCAAACTTGACCTCGTAAACCAATCCTCACTCTTCAGCCTACCCAACGGAACAAAAAACAACGGCACAATCAAACTTCGAAAACCACGCAAATCATCAACAAGCTCCATCGTCGCCAAAACATCCTCTTCCCGCTCATCAGGCAACCCCAAAATCAAGGTGCACGCTGGAACCAACCTGTTATCATGCATCAAACCCATACCCTCAACAACCACCTCACGCCAATTCTCTGGCTTAAACGGATGAGCCTTCGCAGGCATAATCTTCTTTGCAACCTCAGGCGAACCCGTTTCAATCCCAATTTCAGCCCCCCACCACGCCTGCTTCTGCAAAATAATTTCCGAGATTTTAGAAAAAAGCTTAGGGTTAGAAGCTACGGCAGCTAAAGAACAATGGCTCCAACTTATGCCATCACACCTTTTCACAACCAAGTCATGTAACTCCAGAAGTTTTTGTTCATTTGGCGCCGTTCCCCTTGAGCCATACAGCATGACATCCTCGGCATGTAAACACACGCCTTTGCCCTTGCCTAAATTAAGGTTAACATCTATTTCCCTCTCTACCTTCTCAATCGGATACCACCTTAGAGGTCTTAGCGTTACGTTGCAGAATTCGCATCCTCTACAACATCCGCGTCCAATTTCAATCAAGCCGTTAATCGAAGGCAAAGCGATATCTGGTATTTCGTTCAAACTGGGCACTTCTCCAACAGGCACTTCATAATGCCTTGGAATTTCTTCACCTGTTAGTGCCGCTTTGAAGAGTTTACCCACAACATTTTCAGCTTCCCCCTCAATCACACAATCAATCCCAAACTCATCAAGAAACTTCTCCCGGTATCGGAATTGCCAAGCGCCAGGGCCACCGACAATGACTTTTAAGCCGTTATTTTTTGCTTTTTTGAGTACTGGGTTCTTCATTAAGGCGTAAAAATACTTTGCGAGATAGGGCTCTTTCTTGAAAATGGACGCAAGAGTGGTTGAAGCTGGACCTAGTCCAAAGGGGTCCATGGTGTGAATTCCAAGAACTTTAGCGTTGTCAAGATTTTCTTTTAGGTGATTTGGGCTGACGGTGGCAACGTTAAAGCCTTCCTTTACTAGTTGAGCTTCGGTTTTTCTCAGGCCGTAGGGCGCTGTGAAAGGGGAGCCGTTCTTTGATTTTAATGGGGGAAAGAACAGGTAGCTGTAGAGCCATTCTGGTATGAAGTTTGGAGGAGCACATGTGCCAAATCCGAGAAACTCGTTCTGGTGATAATCACTCATTAAAGTTCGGTCAGCAGTTAAAAGTACTTGGGGCATCTTTTGCCTCTCCGCCTTCTTTTGAAGAGAGCTTAAAGGATAACATTTCTAGAGAGTGTGAGGGTAGATTTAACTTTATTGCTTGCTCGCTTACCAGCTTAAACCACTGACAGCATGTCTGTTAGAAACTTGAGTCCTTCTGGCGCTACCGTGAAACTTTTTGGAATGGCTTTAGGTTCCCTTCGGCTATTCTGCAAAAATTCCTGTTTGCTCTGCTTGTGGCACAATGCTCAACCAGAGTGCAACCCAAACCAAACGGTGAGCTAAAATACATTCTTCTGCACAAACCAGAGGTTGTTGTTGTGGAGAGAGGGTCTATGGCAACAACTACTAAAGAAAAACAAAACATAATTTTTCAACACCTCAAGCCACAGCAACACCGAATCCAAAAAAACGCTGTTACTTTGTTTTGTAACCACAAATCCTTAAGATTAAGGCAAATAAGTCTCTAAACCGGATGCATCTGCGGCTTTAACGGGGCTGCTTGGAGCAGCAAAATTATTATTAGCCCCAAAACAAGTATTTAATGTATAAGCGGTTGCCTAAAAAGCAAAGCCGCATGCATTCTCCACAAGCCCCGCTCAACCCAGTTCACCACTGGGACTTTTAAAAAACCATTAGTTTGGAGGTGAAAACGAGTTGTCTGAAGAAAAAAAGAAAATGTACTACTATTACGGCGGAAAAGAGAAAAAGGCAGGAGAAGCCAAAAAAGAAGCAGAAGAAATCACGCCATACTTCCCCGGAGACATCCAGCGAGACTTTGACAAAATGATGGAACGGTTCCAACGAGAATTTGAAGACTTCTGGGAAATCCCGGCAAGATGGAGGCACCGCATGCGATGGAGACACGGGCTGCCAATGATGCCGTTTAGAGAAACAATGATGCCTTCCATGGACCTGGAAGACCGAGGAAAAGATTATCGTTTAACAGTAGATTTGCCTGGCTTTAGCAAGGAAGACGTGGAAATTGAAGTCAGTGATGACATGGTGACCGTTCATGCTAAACGAGCCGAAACAGAAGAAGAGAAAAGGAAAACCTATGTTCGAAGGGAAAGAACCGCCCAAACCTTCTACAGAAGAGTACGCCTTCCTGAAAACGTCCGGTCCGATGATGCCAAGGCAAGCTTAAGCAATGGTATTTTAGAGGTTATCTTGCCTAAGAAGGAACCTAAAGAAACCAAAAAGCTTACGATAGTTTAGAAATCTTTTCTCCGCCTTTTTTTCTCTACTTATTACTTTAACCTGTGTTATTGTTAACGCACAGCCACAAACACTCATATGTGCTTAAATGGGTTTATGACTGAGGATTTTTATCATGGTCGGTAAATTTCAGTCAAGCACTGTAACCGTAAAAAAGGAGCCCGCCGCAGTCAAAGTTGACGTTTCAAGGATCTTAAGAACGCTCTCTGATCGGGAAAGCTTCTATTTCTACAAAGCCGTAGGCCAGCCGATTGGAGAGAAAGCAGTTAGTTTAGCAGATTTCGCTAAAAAGATAGAAAAAATCGATAATCTCTCCATTGCCTTTCACTATTACCGCGGAGACTTTGAACGGTGGATAAGAGACATCATCGGCGACCCAGTTTTGGCTTCTCGACTAAGCCTCAGCGGAAGAACTACGCTAAAGGGAGAAGCCCTAAGAAAACTGGTTTTCCGAACAGTGACAACCCGCTTTGACGAGTTCAAAGTTGAACCAAACCTGACTTAAAACAATAAAGCGCGTTTTTTTCTATTTTTCTTATCCCTTACCCAAATAGTTTAAGGGGCTTTTTCAACCGTGTTTTTGGTGGAGACCAATTGCCGAAAAAAACAGCTATTAACATATTCCTATGCGGGGATGTGATGACGGGACGAGGCATAGACCAAATCTTGCCCTATCCAAGCAGCCCAGTGCTCCATGAACCCTACGTCAAAAACGCAAAAGAGTATGTGCTTCTTGCCGAAGAGAAGAACGGTCCAATTCCTAAGCCTACAAGTTTTTCTTACATCTGGGGCGATGCTCTAGCCCAGCTAGAAACGGCGTCACCTGACCTGCAGATAATAAACTTAGAGACCAGTATAACCACAAGCGATGATTACTGGAGAGGCAAAGGAATCAATTACAGAATGAATCCAAAGAATGTTCAGTGTCTCATAGAGGCAAAGATAGATTGCTGTTGCCTGGCTAATAATCATGTTTTAGATTGGGGTTACGCTGGCCTGACGGAAACATTGGAGACGCTGGCGCAGGCAGAGCTCCGAAGTGCTGGCGCTGGCAGAAACATTGCGGAGGCTGAATCGCCTGTGGTTTTGGAGGTTAAGGAAAAGGGCAGAGTGATTGTTTTTTCAGTTGGTTCAGAAACAAGTGGTGTGCCGCCGAGTTGGGCAGCTTCTGAAAACAAGCCAGGCATAAAAGTTATTGATGAAGCCTCAGATGAGAGTGTGTATCAGTTGGCAAGGAAGGTTAAGGAAGTTAAAGGTGAAGGCGATGTTGTTGTGGTTTCGATTCATTGGGGTGCAAACTGGGGTTATGCCGTGCCTTTAGAGCAGAAGGATTTTGCGCATAAGCTAATTGATGTGGCAGGGGTGGATGTGGTTTACGGGCATTCTTCACATCATGTTAAGGGTATGGAAGTTTACAAGGGCAAGCTTGTCTTGTATGGGTGCGGCGACTTCCTCAACGATTACGAGGGCATCGGCGGCTATGAATCTTACAGGAGCGATTTATGCCTCATGTACTTCTTATTGATTGAAGTATACACGGGCAAGCTTGCTGCTTTAGAGATGGTTCCTCTGCAGATTAGGCGCTTCAGAGTAAATAACGCCAAAGAAGCAGATATCGGGTGGCTGAAGAATGTGCTGGACAGGGAAGAGCAAAAGTACAGTTGCAAAATAGACGCAGAAACGGCTATGGGAACTCAAATCAAGCTTAAGCTGCGCTCATGCCTTAGCTAGAAAACTTGGTTTGCATTTAATT
>QYYE01000154.1 GCA_003589585.1 Candidatus Bathyarchaeota archaeon | reverse complement strand
TCCGTGTGAGCCTATTGAGGGTTTTTTGAGGTTGGTTGTGGATAATGATTCGGCGCTTAGTGCGTTGAGAATTATTCGGGAGGCGGTTAAGACTGAGGTTGAGGGGGTTGAAGCATACGCTAGGGTGCTTTTAGGTTGGTATAAAGGGGGCAAGTTTTGGGTTTCTGATGCGGTTGATGACAAGTCTGTGGAGTTGCTGTTGCTTGACGCTTTAAAAGTGGTCTCAAGTGTGGATTTGCGGCGGCAAATTGAAGAGGTCCTGATAAAAAAAGGGATAAATCGAAAATAGGAATGGTAACTTATTAAAAAGTTAGCCTTTTTTAAAGCATTTTTTGTTTTAGGGGTCGATTACTTCTTCTTTGTTCTTTGAAGGTGTTATTGAGTTTTCTGGGGGCGCTGTTGGTTTTTTTGGTTTCTGCTGTCTCGCACATATTGAATCATTAGACCGAGGACTCCGACGACAAGGAAGTAGTATGCTATTATGGCTGTTCCGTTTGCCATGTTAGAGTTGCCGCTCGCTAGAAGGACAGCTGAGAGAATGAGCATAAAGATTGCTGTACCGACAAAAAGTCTTGAGTCATATTTCAGAATTATATATAGGGCTAAGATGGAAGCAAAGGTTACAAGTGTAAGGATTTCTGAGAGAAAAACTGCTGAGGCTGTCCCGAGAGCAATTAAAGCGTACGGAGTAAGCTCATCTAAGTGGTAGATTGAAACCAGAGCTACTGACTCCTCCATTTTTCTTTTAGATTTGTCTTACTGCGTCTGAGAAATAGTGTCGTGATTAGTGTTGATCCTGCAAGAATGCCTATTGATATGCCGATTATAAATCTGACATCGGGTAGATCCCAAAACGGCGTTACAACCTTCACGGACATTAAAGAGGTGGCTGATGCTTCGGGGTCGTTGCTTGATACTGCGTTGATTGTGATGGTGTTTGTTTGTCCGATGAGGGCATCTTCTGGAACTATGACTTGCATACTGGTTTTTGCTGTTTCTCCAATTTCAAGAGATATACTGCTTGGTTCAATTTTTATGTTCCAACCCATCGAGTCCTCAGCCGCCAAAACTACAGTGTCGGGTGCTGTTCCCAAGTTCTTTATTTCCAGCGAAAAAGTAGCTTCTGAGCCGGGAGATGCCTGCCTAAGTTTTGGGTCAGCCGTTATATTAAAACGGTATGTTTCTGTCGCGATAGCTTTACCAGTCACAGTTGCGATCAAGCTCTGGTTTCCTTGAGAAACAGCTTTGAGACTAAAGGATGTGTAATCTCCCGGACGGGCATCAAAAGGTACCCTAATGGATATGTTGAAGGAGCCTGTTTCTCTGGCGGGAACCGTAATAGACTCGATTGGTAGAGTAAGTCCCCATTCACCTTCTGCAACCGCTTGAATATCGTAAGTGTCCGCAATGTTTCCAAGATTGTTTATTGTTGCTTGAAAATTCAAAATCTCTCCTTGTTTGCCTCTTTTATCGTCTTGGTCTAGAGTGATTTCTAAATCATAATTGGGAAGTACTTCCACTGTCACAGTCTGTGAGGTTACCTGTTTAGGATTTGATGAAGGAAATGCTGTAATCAAAAACTTTTGAATATTCCCCACACTAGCATCTTCAGGTACTTTAACGCTAAAAGTAACTTGAGTACTTTCACCGGGTTCCAGCTCGACAACATATTTACTCAAGCTTTCATTCCAACTATTGTTATACAGCCAACTGATTTCCTGTGCAGTAAGTGCACGATTGAAAATGCGAACCTCATCAATTAAACCATCGAACGAGGTATTATAAAGGCTATAAGTCTTAGAAATTGCAAAGGCACCTTTTCCCGAAGCGGGTGTGCTTCTATCAATAACGCTTTCTCCAACATATTGCCCATCTAAATAGAGTTTAGCTGGAACAAATGTGTCGTTTTTTGTAAAAACCGCAACAACAAAATGCCACTCACCAACTAAATTTTCAACTGTAACTCTTGCTCCTTGATTGCCATTTGCCCATGCACCAATTTGATTTCCATCGGTACAGTCTATCATTAAACCAATATTTTCCATACCTATACCTGCAATTCCATTCCATAAATGACCCTTAGTGCTTCGTAACTTTATCCAAGCCATAATAGTGTAACTCTCAAGAGAAGTATCATAAATATATTCTGTAGTTGATTCTACACTATTGCCTACTCCATCAAAGCTCAAGGCATTTCCAAGATAACCTTTTGTCGACGATGCACCATAAACAGTTCCATGATTTCCAAAAGATGAATAATCATAAATCAGGTTATCCACTAAATCCATTGGAAACCATAAAACAGAGTTCGCCCACACTTGATTGATAAGAATAGTTTCTCTATCGATTCCATTATTAAAGAGGTCTATATCGAAATGCACCAATTCGCTTGGAGGAGCAGTTTTATAATAATCATCTATTCGAAATAATCCATTCGTAGTCGAAATAAAGAAGACCATATTCATGAAAAGTGGCAATACCAAAAGAAAAAATACAACGACAGCCCTCCTCATTTGTCAACCCTGATGATGGCATACGCATTTATATTTATATAGTTATAGGTTTTCTGTAAAGTCAGGTTGCTAAGATGGGTGGTGTGAAGCTGTCACCCGTTATCAGAGGACCCTTCAGAAAGCTAGTTAAAAAGGGAATGGTGATTAAAGACATCGCTCACTATTTTGAAACAACCAGACAAACAGTTCACCGGCTAAGACGGGCAAGCATAGGGAACCAAAACTTTCCAAGACAGCCCAAAGAAAGCAAAGTCACAATGGAAGTTGAGCTTTCAATTCTCAAGCTAAGAACCACTTTTAAATAGGGAACCGCACGCATACAACAAACCATCTACTTCATCTTGGAGTCAGTGAATTGTCCAAAGCTGCTCTTAAGAGAAACCATAAACAACATCCTTGCAAAAAACAATCTAAACAGCTAACAGCATGATTTTAAGCGCTGAAAATTTTCCGTGCCAAAGCCCCTGACGAGCTTTGGCAGATTGACTTAAAGGTCCATTTAGCGTACAAGGCAAGAAGTACTGGTTTTTAGTTTGTATTGATGATTACAGCCGCTTCATTGTTTGTGCCGATCAGTTTGATCATGACCCAACGAACAGTTGAAAATGTGGCGATGTTGAAAAACAGACGACATTTCCCAAAGCTATTCTTTGCGATCATGTACCGGTTTAGGATACAATGGAGGAGTTGGTGTGATTGGCATGGTGCTGAAGCTTTTTTGCTCATCCGTCTTATCCTCAGGACAAAGACAAGGTTGAGCAGCGCATTCAAAGCATCAATCGAGAATTCGTTAATCCCCTGCGTAAGCTTCCTGACTGGCTCAACCAAATAAGCGAGTATAAAGATTGGTTTAGCAATTTACGCTTTCAAGAGGCGTAAAAGCATACCCAGCAATGCTCTACGAGTGTAGGCACCCCGTCTCCTACGGGAGGCGGTACCCATTTGAAAGGTTGTCTAATCACACAAATTTTCTTGAAAAAATCTTTTTTCCGTTAAAGGTTAAAGCGCATGTTATAAACTCAAGCTGTGAACTGTCCTATAAGCAATTTTGCAAAGGGTCAACACGTCGATTGATAAAATGATTTTTGGGAAAAGTGAACTACCCCGCGGCTTCCGCCGCGGGCATCCACTGACTAAACTCGGTTTATGTATTGCTCGATTCTCTCACTAGTTACCACGCCAGCAGTTCTAACAGCATAGCCATCAGACCACAAATGCCCACCCCAAAGCTGCAACTTAATCGTCGGAAACTCTTCAAACAAGACTTTAGCAAAATTACACTTAAGCACACGAACCATCTCTGGAATACATACCCTTGGCTTAGCCGAAACAAACACATGCACGTGATCGCCATCATGAACTCTAACAGCAAGCAGACGGTAACCATGACAGTCAGCAATCATCTTAAGTACCTCCACCAGCCTAATCTCAACTAAGCCCACTAGTACCTTTCGGCGGTATTTGACGGCCCAGATGAGGTGGTAATTGGCTTGGAAGGCACATGTCTTGGTCTTCTCCAGGTCTATCACTTCCTCTTATGATGGTGACAGAACCTATCGACAAGCAGAACTGATAGAACTGACGCATTCATCCTGCCGCTAACGCGGCAGGTATTCTGCTAGGTTTTTTATAAAGAAGCGATCAGGCACCTACTTGGCGTTAGTAGAATCCAAAAGAGTAGACGGCAAACCAAGACAACACGTCATAAAATACCTAGGCAAAGACGTCGAAGGCAAAGTTGTCAGGAAAATCTCAACCGCAAACATGCACATAACTAGCATGAGAAGACACCTAGATGTCGAAATAATAGATCACCTAGCAAACGAACTAGGCCTAAAACAGCATCTCCCAACCGCCACTCTGGTACTCGTATACAGCCAGCTCCTCGAAAGACCATCCATCAACAAGATGGAACAGTGGCTCAATGAAACCGACATACTT
>QYYE01000153.1 GCA_003589585.1 Candidatus Bathyarchaeota archaeon | reverse complement strand
GCGCTTGATCCCATTGCGAAGATTCCTGATTTGAAAGTTTGTGCTGTAAAAATAGAGGCGAATAAACAATGAGCAGACTAAACCCACAAGTATACAAAATCAAGAAAGAAGAACTTGCCAACTTTGTCGATGCTTTAAAAGCTGAGGGCGAAGTTATCGGACCAAAATCCAACGGTGTTGAATTAGCTTATCTTCCTGTAGAGGACGGTTCCGAAATTGACTTGACAAAGATTCCGCTTGACAGCCCCAAGAACTATGTATTTCCAATCACTGAAAGAATCTTAGAATTGAAAGAAAGCAAAATCCATGCTCCTGTAGAATCCAAGAAAAGAGTCCTGTTCGGAATCAGGCCCTGTGATGTCGCTGCCATAAGGTGCCTAAGAGCATTCTTTGAAGACTACGCTAAAGAGGGCAAAATAAGCGACCCCCTAGTCACGTCTAAACTTAAAGGCTTAACCATAGTAGCGTACAACTGTCCTGAACCAAAAGAACATTGTTTCTGCTCAGCCATGGATGCAGGTCCAGTTGCAACCGCTAACTTTGATATTGCGCTTTCAGATTTAGGCGCTTCTTACTTGGTTGAGTCTGGCAGTTTGAAAGGTGAAGAAATCCTTAAAAAACTCATGCTGCAACCAGCAGCTATCGAAGACGTAGAAAAGAAGATCGAAGTCAAACGACGCTGCATAGAGAAAATGAACGTTCCCTTCAGCGTAGAAGGAATTGAAAACACCGTTCTCAAAAGAGTTGACGCTGTTGCAGCAAAATATGGCAAGAAATGTATAGCCTGCGGTGGCTGCAACTTTGTTTGCCCGACCTGTTCATGCTTTAACGTTACTGACATTGTAGACGGCGGAGTAATTAGGCGCGAGCAGTTCTGGGACTCTTGCTTATACCGTGGTTTCACCTGGCTTGCAGGCGGAGTTTTCGAACGAGCTAGTATCGATTCAAGAATGAAACAGAGAATCCTAAGAAAACTACTGTACACTAAAGAGCACTTTAACGCTTATTCATGTACAGGGTGCGGCAGATGCTCTCAGGCTTGTCCATCATACATATACATGGAGAACATCGTAAGTGACATTCTTGCAAGAGAAGAAATGGCTGAGAACCCCTACATTCCAAACCTAGCCACCATCGTAAATGTTAAAGACCAAACAAGCGACATCAAGAGTTTCACAATCGAGTTT
Organism: Candidatus Bathyarchaeota archaeon; assembly: GCA_003589585.1. Lineage (GTDB taxonomy): Archaea > Thermoproteota > Bathyarchaeia > Bathyarchaeales > Bathycorpusculaceae > Bathycorpusculum. The sequence continues at coordinate 3,324 of QYYE01000153.1, read as the reverse complement.
GATGATCCAAAATTCAAGGACTGGACATTCGAACCTGGGCAATTCGTTGAAGTTTCAGCTTTCGGGCACGGAGAAGTTCCACTCTCGATTTCCTCTTCCCCAACCGTGAAGGGTCACTTTGAGGTTACTATTCGAAACTCCGGTAAAGTAACTGCTGCAATTCATAAGATGAGAATCGGTGATAAAGTGGGGGTTAGAGGTCCATATGGTAACTCTTGGCCATACGAGAAGATGCGGGGAAGGAACGTTACTATTATCGCTGGAGGAATCGGCTTAGCCGCAGTTTCAAACATTCTGAGATACATATTAGCTAACCGATTGGACTATAAGAAAGTGCAGTTGCTTTACGGAGCGGTAGTTCCAAAAGCCTTGGTTTTCACCGAAGAATTTGATAAATGGAAGCAAGCGGGAGTGGACGTCCATATAACAGTCGACAGAAGAGAAGGCGACTGGAATGGGAACGTTGGTTTGGTCACATCCCTGTTCAATGACCAGCCAGCTATAGGGCTTGAAAAAGTGAAAATCCCTGATGACGCATTGTTAATCGTTTGTGGTCCCCCAATTATGATTGATTTCTGCTGCCGCGACCTAGTAAAATCCGGGTTCAAACCTGAGAACATTTACCTAAGCCTTGAAGGACACATGAAATGCGGGATTGGCAAATGCGGTCACTGCAACATCGGCTCAAAATACGTGTGCAAGGATGGACCAGTGTTCACTTACGCAGAAAAGAAAACCTTTGAGCAGCATCAGTAAGCTCTGTGAACCTCGATAAAGGCAGCGCTTAGCTGTCCTTTCTCTTATTTTTTTCTTGCTTTTTAACATAAGAGTGTATATATTTTACTCAGCCAAGTTAGCGATAACCAAAAATATATATGCTTGAAAAGCCCTAACGAAGGGTTTTAAATAGAGGAGTAATGGAAAATTGGCGCAATCACCCCCTGAAATCGCACAAGCAATTTGTGACGCAGGATGCAAAAAAACAAAACTTCCCGTAGGAAGAATGTTCGTTCTAGCAATACTGGCTGGTGCATACATCGGCTTTGGCGCTCAATTAAGCACAGCAGTCAAAGTTGGCTTAGCAGACGTCGTTGGCACAGGCATGGCAAACCTTGTAGGTGGAGCCGTGTTCCCTGTAGGACTGATGTTGGTCGTAATCGGCGGAGCTGAACTTTTCACAGGCAACAACCTCATTAGTCTAGCATGCTGCCATGGAAAGGCTGCATGGAGCGGACTTTTGAAAAACTGGGTAGTTGTCTACGCTGGAAATTTTGTCGGATCAGTACTTCTGGCAGGAATAGTGTTCCTTGGGTTCTACGCTTTCAGAGACCCAGGTGCTTTGGGCAATCTCGCATTAGCAACAGCAAACGCAAAAGTAAGCTTAGACTTCACTGAAGCAATCTTTAGAGGCATACTCTGCAACTGGCTAGTCTGCTTAGCAGTATGGCTTGCCGCCTCTTCAAAGGATACTGTTGGCAAAATCTTTGCAATATTCTTCCCAATCATGGCTTTCGTTGCAATGGGCTTTGAACACAGCATCGCAAACATGTACTTCATCCCCGTAGGCATATTCTTGAATGACTATTCAGGCTTGGCAGGTGCAGCTAATCTAAACTGGGCTGGCTTCCTTGGCAACAATTTGCTTCCAGTGACCATCGGGAACATAATCGGCGGCGTCGTCTTCGTTGCAGTGCTATACTGGTATGCTTATCTTAAGGGTAAGAGCGACTAACCCCTTCCTTTTTTTTTATCTTTTTTAAACGCTTGAATAACCGTGTTCCCAGAAGCGGCATCTAATGGGTATTTTTATTAAGTCCAAGTTTTAGATTTATATACAGCTACTTTTCGTTAGTGCCTTGAGATGATTCAAATGGTTTCCAAAGTCTTGATAAACAGAATGGAGGGTAACATTCTTGTCTGAAGGTGATAATAGGCGATTGTTACTTGAGAAAGTGTTTAAGCAACATAACTATCAAGAAGGCGCTCTATTAGAAATACTGCATCGCGCTCAAGAAATCTACGGATATTTAGACAAAGATTTGCTCACAGATATTTCTGGTTCTCTAAATATTCCTCCAAGCCATGTGTTTGGCGTAGCAACCTTCTACAGCTTTTTTAAACTTCGAAAACCTGGCGAACATATCGTCACTAGCTGTTTAGGCACCGCCTGCTATGTGAAAGGAGCTGAAGAAATCGTGCAAGCCGTTGAAAAGGAATTCAACCTCAAAAGAGGCGGCTCTACGGCTGACGGTAAACTTTCTCTGCTTGCAACCCGGTGCATAGGTGCCTGCGCGATGGCTCCAACCATAGTTGTTGATGAGGAGGTCATCGGTAAGGCAACTAAGGAAGTGGTGATTGAAAAAATACAACAGGTACTTGGAGGTAACAAGGTTGAAGCTTGATGATTTGCAGAAGGTCGCTGAGCAGGAAGTTGATTTTCAAAGAGCCTACAAATACCGCATTAACGTGTGCTGCTCGAGCGGATGTGTTCCGTTTGGGGCTTTCAAGGTTCTCAAAGCCTTTGAGGATGCGGTTAAAGAGTTTGGTGTTGACAGGGAATGTAAAGTGGCGCGGACAGGCTGCATCGGTACCTGCTCTATTGGTCCAGCAGTGCTCGTTGAGCCAGGAGATTACCTGTACCAAAACGTTACTCCGGAGAAAGTCCGCGAGATAGTGCGTGACCACATAGTTTTAGGTTTACCCGTCAAAGATATGCTCTATAAGAATACCGCTTACTTCCAAAAGCAGCATCGGCTCGTTTTAAGGAACGCTGGCAAAATAGACCCCACAAGAATACAGGATTACATAGCTATGGGCGGCTACTCAGCCATCGCCAAATGTTTAGCAACCATGACCCCGCAAGGAGTTATTTACGAAGTTAGAACCAGTGGTTTGAGAGGCAGAGGCGGCGCAGGTTTCTCAACTGGGCAAAAATGGGGTTTGGTGGCAAGGGCACATAATTTTCCCAAGTACATTGTTGCTAACTTGGATGAGGGTGACCCGGGCGTTTTTGCTAACCGAACCTTGGCTGAGGCTGACCCACACGCCATTATCGAGGGTATGCTTATTGCTGCTTATGCGATAGGCGCAGAAAAAGGATATATTTACATACGAGCGGAGTATCCGCTGGCAATTCAAACATTGCAGAAAGCCATAGCTCAAGCCAAATCCATGGCACTCTTGGGCGATAACATTTTGGAGATGAACTTTAAGTTTGATTTGGAGATGCGGTTTGGGGCAGGCGCGTTTGTTGCTGGGGAAGAAACAGCCATTCTTGCTTCGGTGGAGGGGCAAGAGCTATGCCTCGTCCACGACCGCCATACC
>QYYE01000152.1 GCA_003589585.1 Candidatus Bathyarchaeota archaeon | reverse complement strand
TGTGATGATGCAAAAAGTTCACCAAAACAAGGCAAAAGGGAAAAAACCTAATAAATGTATGTTGTTTCAGCTTGAAAATACATTGTCGACTAGGCAGAGGTAACAATGCTCAATCTTACTATTGCCTGAAGAAACAACAATTTAATGCTTTGTTGCATCAAGCTTGCAACCACAACTGTTTTTATTCCAATGCTGATTTACTTGGTAAATGGAATTGCCCCCTCTGTTGAGCGGGTCTGGCTGCTGATATGCGGTAAGCTGTTCCCTGTCCACCTGCCACTTCTTTTTGCCTTATTCGTTATCAGCACATGGCTTGGTCCGCTTAACTAAACTTTTTGGCACACAACACGACCTTCAATTGTAGCTGTATCGATACAATCACATCATTATTTATCATTCAAGAGGCATTTATGTTAGTATTCACGCAAAAAGAATATTAACCCAAAAGCGTGAACTGAATCGAGGGTTAACTTAAATGCAAACGGTGATTCCCCCTCTCTCTTCCTGAAATTTCGTTTGCGTTTAAGTTAACCTTACTTTCTGAAACCCACATTTACCTTTATGGGTTCCAACAAATAAAAACGTAGTGCTAACTCTATTTTTCACTTCCAGAGGGCAAGTTTCAATTTATGGAAAAAATCAAGAGAGCCAACTCAAGTATTAAGGTCAAGACTTAAGACTGCTTGACGGGCGAAAAACAATGTCTTAGATAAAAAACTTTTACTTGAAGGCACTCAGGACGCATAAAAAAAGGTGAGGAAGTTAACCTTCAGATTTGACCCCTAACCTCGCCGCCGGGAAACTGAGTCGTATGAATGTTAACATAGGTGTTTCCAGCTTCCATCTCAGCAATTAAATCGCTCAGAGAACTGCCTGCAAGAGGACCAACCAAGTCATCAACAGTAATAATGCCCTCAGCCAAGACACCGCTGAATCTTCCAGGAATAAGCACGGCAGGTGGAGCAGATGGATACAACCATGCGACAATTGGTCCGTTGACACCTTCAGGAGCTAAATGTATATGCGCTTGCAGTATGTTTTCAATGTTTGCAGCGATGAGCTTGTAATACAGTGTTTCGCCATCCTTGCTCAGCTTAAATATGGCTTGTCCCTGAGCAAGAGTTTCCGCAGGCGGCACTTCTTCATCACCTGAAAGATGCGTTGAAAAGTTACGGTTAGTTCCAGCAAGAACTGGCGCAACAGTCAAACCCAACGTTAAAAGCAACAGAAAAGACAAACAAAACATCATCTTTTTCCTCATTTAAAAACCTCCATGTTAACCATTGGCTGTGGGTTTCTTAAAGGATTGTGATTGCAATAAGCCAGCCACAGTTACGCCTTTAAATGCCTATGGCATAAGCGGTTTATCGAAGCGACAGAATTAAGAGCAAAACTTAGTGTGAGGCTTTTTTCTCGTAATCTTCTCTTTGCTTTTGCCATTCCTGATGTTTCTGGAGTAGCTTTTTGATTTGTTGGTTGACAAAGTCATCAACGCTTAAGAATTCCGTATCTAAATCTGCTAAGGCTTGCTGTAGTTTTTCATATTCGTCTTTTGGGATTTCTATGTAAGTGTATTGGTCTTTTATGAAGCGTAGTTGTGTGCGGATGGCGTCGCGTATGAATTCTTCGCGGCTGGTGTAGCCGAGTTTGCGGTTTGCTTCGATGAAGATTTGGGTTTCGTTTAGCAGTTCAGGTGGCAAGGATACGCTGGTGGAGAGCAGGTTTTCTATGGCGTCGGTGTAGGTTTGCATTTTCATGGTTTGGGCGGTTATTTCTCCTAGCATGCAGGTCAGTTTTTGGTGGGCGTCGTCGGAAATGCGCAGAGTTTTCATGGGTTTCATCGTTGTGTATGTTGTATAGCAAAGCTAATAAAGCTTTTCTGTATATTAAGTATACAAGGTATAAGAGGTTTACAAGCAGTGAAGCACAACATAAGCATAACCATGGACCAAAAGCTCTTTAGAGAAATAGAAAACATACGCGGCAGAGAAAAACGCAGCACATTCATTGAGCACTTAATCATGCTAGGCTTAAAAGACTACGCTGCAAAACACGAACGTAAAGCAGTAAAAACAGGTGAAGCCTCAGCAGCAATGCTGCCCATGTCGCCTATTGAGCTTAGGCACAAGTATGCTTAGTTTTAGTCGATGCTCCATCTTTTTGCAATTTTAACTATTATAAATACCACGAATGCAACTATCAGAAAAGTAATCAACGCTACCAGAAAATCCCCAATACCGAACACCTGATTCATCACCGTAACAGAGAACGTTGCAAGGTCAGATACGCCTGGAATTGCTAAGCCTATCAGCGGCATAATGAAGTCTTTGACAAGTGCCTGAACGAGAGTGCCAAGATACAAGCCTAAGACGAATGCAACAGCTAAGCCAAGAACCTTGTATTTGGATAGAAAGTCCTTAAACTCGTTCCATAAGCCTTTTGGCGGTTGCGGTGGAGGAGCTTTCTCAACTGCTTCTCTGATTTTCCTTAACTCTTCTAACATTTCATCTTCTTTAGTCAACAAAAAACGCCTTACAAGTATAACTCTGTTTTTTCTTGGTTATAAAACTTGGCGTTCGATAAATTTTTACCCAAAAGATTAACGAGTTTTGTGATTGCTTGCTTACAACAACAAAGCAATATCAGCCCAAGCCATCTAATAAATCGCCATAGTAAGCGAGAGCATTTTTCTACTCGCTTTAAAGGGCAAGGCAAAGAAGCCATGATTAACCTAAACAGGAAAGAATTTGTGTCAATCGCTAAAGCCTCCTTCCGTAAATGGCTGAGCCAAAACTCTCCCATACGAGCAGCCGCCCTCGCCTTCTTCATTATCCTGCCCTTGCCCTCCCTCCTGCTAATTATTGTAGCCGTGTTTGCACAGTTTTTCGGTGAAGCTCAAGCGCTGGAAAATCTGCTGCAGCAAATAACCGCGTTGGCGGGACCAGCAGTGGCAGAACTTGTCCGGGAGCTTCTTGAGAGTGCAAGAACACCCTTCACCTCTACGCTTGCGTCCATAACTAGTGTGGGTTTTACTCTTGGTGGAGCGGTTGGTGCTTTTGCCGTTCTTCATGATACTTTGAATTCTATTTGGGAGGTTCCTTCTCCACAGCGGGAAAGCCTCAAATCAAGTTTAGCTCATAAGGTCTTTCCGTTTCTAGTGGTGTCTGCGCTTGGGGTTATTGTGGTTGTTTGGACTGGAATAGCAACTGTTCTTTTTCATTATGTTAATTTGCTTCTTGAACCGTTTTTGGGCGGTTTAACCCCGATTTTTCTGGCGGTAGGTCACATAATTTTGTCCTTTAGTTTAGCTGCGTTGTTGTTTGCTATTGCTTACAAGCGGCTGCCTGACACCAGAGTTGAATGGGGAGATGTTACTTTAGCCGCAATCCTGACAGCGCTGGTTTTCACAATTACCAATTCTGTGTTTGGATTCTATATCCAAACGTTCCCCATTACCTCAGTTATTGGAGCTGCGGGCTCGCTTATGATTTTGCTGCTTTGGATTTTCTTAATCAACCAGTATATTCTCTTTGGTGCTGCTTTCTCCCAAACTTACGCCGCAATGAAGGGTTCACGCGCCAAAACCAGCGGTGAGAAACCTAAGACAACTCAGGTAACGGTTGAGCCCGTTAGCACGAGGAAGGCGTTGATGCTCTTTTCAGAAGAGTTAATTGCTGGGTTAAAGGAGTTGCCCACCGACGTTGAAGTTGACGTAAAATTCAAGCTAGCCCGCGATAAGGAAAAAGCCGCCGACAAGGATAAGAAGTGATTTTTTTGTGGTGGGCCGAGCCGGATTTGAACCGGCGACCTTTCGATTATCAGTCGAACGCTCCAGCCGTGCTGAGCTACCGGCCCAGGTTTTATGCGTGTCTGAAGTAAATACTAGTGTTAGTTTATAAGAATAACGGATAAGTGTTTTTAACGTTAACCGTGAGCAGAGCTTCTTGCTGCTGCCGTAATTTTTCTCTCTCTATGTGGGTGTGGCGGTTTTTAGTGTGCCACAAGACGGCAAGTGGCGGTTGCTTTTTGGTTTTGGCTTGTTTTTCTGCGTTTGTTTCGATGTAGGATATGCGTTTTTCTACACATGCCCTGCATGGCTCCATGTTGAAACCGCAACCGTGTGGATGTGAAAGCATGTATCGTTTGCTTTTTTCTCCACAAGAACCAATGAGTAGCAATGAACAGCACAATGCAATCGGGCAATAGCATGGCACTTCAGCGGCCTTCATTCATCTCTCACTCAAAAGCCACACACCCAACCGCCGCCTAAAAACAAATTTTGGCACTCAAAAAGCAGAATATAGACCTAAAAGGAGTCTTGCTTAACAGAGAACATTGCTAAACACAGAACACACTTACAAACCCAAAACTGGCTTGTATGATTGGCAAGGGAACCCTGTCTATGTTGTCCCTGTTGGGGTAGGATTAACTGGTTTTAAAATTTAGAGAACAAAAAAGAGGGAAAAGGAAGTTACGCTTGGTCGGCTTTATGGTCGTTTTCTCAAGATTAGTATTCCTACGATGGCTATAGCTAGGATTATCGCCGCTGTTGAAGCTGCAAAGT
>QYYE01000151.1 GCA_003589585.1 Candidatus Bathyarchaeota archaeon | reverse complement strand
TCAATTTTCCCTTTCTCTATCTCAAACCTTCAAGGAGAAAAAATAGCATGGTAATCCAGATAAAAGAGTACACTTCAGCTCAGGAAATCGCCCAAAACATAGACAGTGAAATGTCAGCAACCAAAAGCATACTAGGCGAATACCTAAGAAAACTAGACGACATACGCACCATTGCCGAGAAATCTAAGAAAATCCGTGACGTTGTTATGAAGCTTGCCGGCAAAAAGAACTCCAACGAAAACAATGGTGAGTTAATCGTAGGGACACTAAACATTGTCTTGGATGCTAACCCCTTCCACGAGTTGTCGGCAATCGAATCCGTGGTCCGTAGCCATCAGGAGCGGCTTTTGGTTTTGCAGAAAGTGCGAGAGGCACTAAAATGGATTGATCAGCTTGGTGACACTGAAGGCCTAAAATACCTAGTTGTCGAGGATGAGGGCATACCTGAGCGGATTTTATTCAAAATAGCCTAAACCAAGCGTGAAAGGAGAAAAAAAAGTGGCTGACGATTCCCATTTAGCTTTACAAGCCATCATAGACGAATTCAAAACTCTAAGCCCGGAAACAACCAGCAGTTTTATTTTCAAGAAAAATGGCGGAATTATATCCAGCGACCAAGATACATCCAAAGAAGCCATAAAAAACCTCACCGATGCATTCAATGAACTATCTAAGAAAGCTCAAGTTATAGAGGGCTTAGAAAGCCTAACCATACAAGGCGTAGAAGGCCAAATAAACGTCACAGGTATGAGTAGCCTTTATTTGGCAACGGTTTCTTCTAGGGCAGCAGACCCAAAAATTGTAAAATCCTTAACCCAAGTTATAGTTCCAACCATGGTTAAGCTCATAGACCAGACGGCACCCGCGGCTAAAGAAAAAGAGCTGCCTCAAACCGTAAAGCCAATAGAAAAAAAGGATTCTCCAAAAGTTGGAAAACAAGAGAAAAAGTCAGCGCCAAAGCCAAAGGCTATGTCGGTTGGCTCAGAAATGTTTCTTCCACGACCGCCCGTGAACCAGTTTATGGTCGATAGGATTTCAGGTTTTCTTGTTGCCTCCGACACGGTGAGAATTGACAGCAATGTCGTTATGAAGTGGAGGGAACTGTATGGTGATAATGAAATCGGGTGGGTGAACGTTGAGACGCTAGAGGGAAAAACCGTTGTTTGCAGGTTCAAACCAATAAAGGACCAGCGAAGCAACGGTAAAGGTATAGTTCAGATTCCAGAGAAAATAATGCTGAGGCTACAAACTGGTAAAGGCAAGCTTGTGATAGTTAAACCAGTAGTTGAAGATGCCAAGGAGAAAAAGGCATGAATCCGAAGCCAAGCGCAGGTCAATTAGCGGCAGAAGTCGACACCCCCGTTGTTATCTCAGCATTTGAAGAAAAAAGTCCTACTTTCACAAGCTTGGCTGTTAGTTTATCGGAAATACGTAAACTCAAAGGAGTCATAGGCTACATTCTTAGAAGCGAAACCTCAGCATTAATAGATCTGGCGAATTCCAAAGAGATTGTTGACTACGCTATGCTTTCATCCAGAATTGTTGAATCTAGCGTGGAAATCGCAAAACAATTCAACATTGGAGAAACAGAAAGCATTCTTGCCGAAGGCACAAACATCAAAGTGCTATGCATGGACATCGGCAACAACAAAATTGCCATCTTTATGGAGAAAAACGCTTCTCACTTTTGGATTATTAAGAGGATTCTACTCTAAAACTTTTAGCACTTACATTTTTAAGGGTTATCTGTTTTCTGCTTGCCCCTCATTCAGTTCAGTTAACATATAAAAATATGGTATTTGTAAATACTAACGCTACACTGAACCAGCTTTTAGGGACACAGGGGACAAAAACACCAAAGATTTCAATTTATTCCTCGGTGATAGTGGACCGCTGAAATTCTCAGCATACCGCCTATTCTGAGCACTCAAGAAAAAACAACAAAAAGGGGCATTTTTTGATTAAGCCTAAACGGTTTTCAGGTGTGATTCTGGTTTTGATGGGTTCCATGGATTGCTTAACCACGGTTATAGGCACCCTATACTTCGGAACTGTAGAGCTCAACCCGTTGCTTGCTGACATGGTCAACACAAACCTGCCCCTCTTTGTAGCAGTAAAATTGGCAATTACTGTTTGTGTGGGCTTACTTTTTGTTCAGGCGGAAAAAACTCTTATGAAAGTAAAAGATCGCACTGCAAAATCCTTTATTTTCACTCATAAGTTTTTGCAGCTATCTTACGGCGGCATAGTTCTTTTCCTTGTTATAGTGGTCACAAATAACATTTTGGTATTGGTTCTCGCAGGAACAATATAGCGGCAGCAAGAAACTCAACAATTTTCAATTAAAAAGGTAAGAATCAGGTTAAAAATTAAGAGTTCCAAGTTGAGTCTAAACCCTACAGCAACCACCCTGACCGGCACACGCACTTTCCCAAACCGCCGAAGCGCCTTGAGTAGTTACGCCATACCAGCTTGGATGCCACCATAAGGCGTATTCCTCAACTTGGGAGAATAATGTTACCTTACATCCCATATAATCCTTTGTTGGCACAAACTGAAGCAAAAATACAGAAATCCCAAGCAAGCCAACCGCCAGTTAAAACCGATCTGTTCTTCTCAAGAGGGAGAGTTGAGTAAGCGTTAGCTTATTATGCTTCTATGCCCTTACTATTCATTGCTGAAAAAGATGCTTTTACTGGAGGCAGCCAAACTGAGCGAGTTTAAATGTTGGTTTTGCGAGGCAGTCTTTTCCTCTTCACTACAACTGTGGCTTCACAGCCTAGAAATACACGAGGGCAACAAGGCTATAACAAGCAAGAGCAGTGCTAAAGCACCAAAGTAAACTGCCCCTTTTTTCTTAAATCATTGTTAGAAGCTTGATTTGCTTACCTTTAAGGTCTCTTTGGTTGAAGGTTTAAAGTAAACAATCTCATCGATAGCTATTCTACTGGGCATTCCTTCAAGCCTAATATAATTAATGTTCATGCTTGTTTCTTCCTCTTTATAACTGCATTCAACAATTATTTCAACATCCACATTTGGAATTTTTGTTCCAGCCTCGTCCACAATTGTATAAGTATTGTCTTTCTCCTTGTAAATGGTCTTTTGAGGATATATCAGGGTGGCCTGAGTCAATTTCTTGTACTTCTCTATGGACATGTAGTTGGGGACCATTATTTTTAGCCTAGCACGAGAAACCTCGCATTTACGGTCAGTTTCTACCAATCAATTCACCTAAAGAGCTTATTTTGGAGCTATTTTTAACCACATTACAAGTAAGGCGGACTTAAGCATATACAAATATGTGATTACAAAAAGCAGCAACTATTTTTGACCTTCGTTTTGCTATAAGCTCTGTGAATAATAACTAGCTCTTCTCTGGGTCATTTACAACGGCTAAACCAAGAAGGGAACCGAATAGATACACTTGTGGTTGCTTTCTTGATACAACAAATCTTTTTATGCGTCAACGGTACGGTACTTTACAAAAACGGTGCTTGCATGGCTACCTGCCCCAACTGCGGAAAAGAACTTCCAAAACCTGACAGAAAACTAGAAAACTTCCTCTTTTGCCTATGCACCTACAGATGCGAAGCATGCGGCACCCAATTTAAGGCACCCTGCTAAGTTCGCCTGTCACTTCTTTGGGTCGGTAGATAATCAACTCGGCAACTGCTTCTCTAACTGATAAACCGTGCTTTGCAGCTATCGCTTTAATCTGCTTCTTGCAATCATCGTCAATAACCATTTTGATATGCAACCGGTAACCTCTAGAAAGCTGATCATCTTGCTTGGACTCTATCAGTGCGATTGCGTTAGCAAAAAGGTCTTTAAAATTTGCGTTAATTTCTTTTAAACAAGTGACTGCATCATCCCTTCTCATTTCTCAGTAGTCACCAGAATCTTCTATCGCATCTATCACTATAAAAGCTTTTATTTTCAAAGCTAGGCCAAAGTAACTGTTCAACTAATCACATTTCAGAATACAAATGCCAATCATCTTTAACACCATAGCGATTTAACGCTTTGTTGCTACACTATTGCGACAACATTATTTTATATCCAAAAACAGCGTAAAGCAGTTAACCAAGCGAGCTTGCCCAAAAAAAGTTCAGCAGACCCGGCGGCTAACAGACAAAGGCGGCATCCTCTGGTTTTACTGCCTTGCTTATTAGCACACGGCTAGATTTGCTTAACTAACATTTTTCCCTCTCTCCCAACAACAATACTGTAGCATACAACTTCAACCTGTTTTAAATAAGAATGGAAGAACGCAGACAGTCAGAGTAACCGCTTTATCATCTAGGTTAGATGAGAGCTAAAAAAGGAAAAAGGGGTTTTGGGTTGCTTGTTTTTGCTTTTTATGGTCGTTTTCTAAGCAACAACAATCCGACAATGGCTATTGCTACTAGGATAGCGACGCCCATGCCTAACACGTACATTTCAGTCGGAGGCAAATTAATCGTTGGCTGCTCTGGCTGTGGAGTAGATGCATCATAGACGTTGGCTGCAGTTTCAGCGTACGATGGGTAGTAGGCTTTAGAGCCAGCAAACCCAGCGATAATGGTGAACTTGCCCTCAATTTCAGGAGTCCACACAAAACTGAAAGCACCACTAGAGTCAGTAGTTGCTTTTCCAATGTCATAAGTGTTGCCGTTAGAGTCAGTCACCGTTAACGTGA
>QYYE01000150.1 GCA_003589585.1 Candidatus Bathyarchaeota archaeon | reverse complement strand
ACATAGCAAAACTTTTCCACGTATGTCCCTCCCTTTCAATTCCCGTTTCTTGGGATTTTCCCTTGCACCCGCGCCGATTTTGGCTCTATTCGACGATTAGAGGCAGATTTATTCATGACTCTGGATATGTAGCCTCGATTATTATTTGGATGTCAATCAGCTTATAAATATAATCGGGCAGACTGAATTGATGGTCGATCGGAAGTGTATTTTCTTTCTGACATCGAACAGAAGCAGCTTCTCTATCAGCTTCTGCCAACCGCACGAGAAGTAGGCGTAAGTAAGGAGCTGCGAGGCTGGAACTGGCATCAACCCCCATTAAAACCATATTTTGATAACGTCAAGTTGCCCATGTATCAAATCAGCTCAAAGTATTGCCCCACAAACCGCGACATCTACCTACGGAATATTGAAAAGAAGTTTTGCCCGCCAAACTCTCGGATGGCTTTAGGCAAATTATTCCACGGCATAGTTAGTGATTGTTTACAGAGTTTTCGGCAGAGGCAAAACCTGAGCTTTGATGTCTGGTGGCAAAAGATTAGGTGGCAGGAAATTGGCGAAAAACCAGAAGCGGTCATTGATAAGTGCAGGCAAGTTTGGGATTTTATGCATAAAATGTGTGATGCCCAGCTAGCCGAATTCTCTTGTAGCCAGCCCTATGCTTCAGAGATGGATTTGCTGGGTACGGCGGTTCCATTTTTGGTTGAGCACAAGCTTTCCGGAGAGCTGCTTGGACTCAGCGACATCCTAAGTGTGGACTGTTTTGACTATCTACGCACAATCATGTTTGACCTCAAAGTAACCAGCTTTAAAGAAGACTGGCACAGACTCTACTCGCTGGGTTATGCTCTTGTATTTGAGAGCATCCACGAAGTGCCCGTAGACATCTGCTGCACGGTATACTTGAGCATTGAGAACGGGAAAATTAGCGTTCAGAAGGACCTGTTTTTCGCCAACGATGAGTTGCGGCAATGGTGGCTAGAGGAAAGGGACAAGAAACTCGAAATCGTCGCTGAACGAAAAGACCCCGGCAAGCCTGAGCGTTCACAATGCAAAGAATACTGCCAATACTACAACATCTGCTACGGATAGGGTGTTGGGTTATGAATGTGTTTTTGGATGATTTTGGCATTTTCTTGTCAAGAAAGAGAAATCGTTTCTGCATAAAGAAAGGGGGCGAAGTGAAAGAAATAGTTGCAGATGACGTTGACTCAATAATCTGCTGTTCATCAGGCGTTGCCTTCTCATCGAGCGCCCTGGAGTTAGCTACTGAGAATAATATACAAGTTATCTTTGCCAAGTATAGGGGTTGGCCTTATGCTGTTTTGATGCCTGCCTCTTTAACGGGCTCTGTTAGGGCAAGACGAGAACAATTCTTGGCCTACAATGACGAGCGCAGTGTGGTTCTAGCTAAGAAGTTTATTGCTGGAAAACTCGTTAACCAAGCGAATTTTCTAAAGCTGATGGCGAAGAATCGTCGGCAGACCGACCCCAAGCTTTCTGAGAAATTGTATGATTCAGGCAAACTTATCGATGATGCGAACGACCGAATAAGCAGAGAACAAGGCAGCAATATAGATGAGAAGCGTCAGCAAATCATGAATTTGGAGGCGGAGGCTGCACGGTACTACTGGGATTGCGTACGCCAGATTTTGCCCGCCGAACTGGAATTTACAGGGCGAATCACCCGAGGCGCCACTGACCCGTTTAATGCTATGCTAAATTTTGGGTATCAAGCGGTTCTGTTTACGGAAGTTTGGAAAGCCGTCAGCTATGCGGGGTTGGATTTTTATGCTGGGTATTTGCATGCCGACCGGTCAGGAAAGCCCTCCCTTGTCTTGGATATGATGGAAGAGTTTCGCCAGCAACTCGTAGACAGAACACTAATTGGGCTAATTACTAAGAATGTCATAAAACCAAACGAAATTATCGCCGCCGACTCAGTTGAGGAAGGACGGGTTTTAAGCAAGGACGTCATCAAGGTGCTGTTAGGTAGTCTGCAAGAGCGCTTAGATAGCGAAGTTATGTTTAATGGCCAGAAAGGTTCACTGAAGAGCTTTATTCATTTGCAGCCTCGGTGCATGGTTCGGTTCCTGCTAAAAGAAGCAGATTATGCCCCTTTCTGTTTGGGATGGTAAGCTCGCATGCGCTATGTTGTCATATACGATGTTTCTGATGATAATTTGCGGTCGCTTGTCGCTGAAACGCTTAAGGATTATGGGTTGCAGCGGATTCAGTATAGCGGTTTCATGGGTGATCTTAGACGGGATGAGCTGAATAGTTTGCTTGTGGAACTCAAAAATTTGATTCAGGATTTGGTGGAAAACGTCCAGCTGTTTCCCATGTGTGATAGCTGTTTGAAGGGCAAGAAGATGGTTGGTAAACCCAAGAAGTATGAGTATAAGGAAGGCAAAGACAAAATCGCGTATTTTTAACTCGATTACGAATGAGTTATTTATCCAAAAGACTTAAGGCGAGAACCACAAATAAGGACTAAGTAACAATGAAAAACTCAGATGTGAAGAGCAAGCTGGAAAGTCTTAAACCTATACTTAGAGAGCGTTATCAAGTGAAAACTATTGGTTTTTTTGGCTCCTACGCTAGGGGCGAGCAAAACTCAAAGAGCGATATTGATATTTTGGTAGAGTTTGTCGAGGGCAACTCGGTTGATCTATTCGATTTTATTGAACTGGAAGATTTCTTAACGGAGCAGCTTGGCGTCAAAGTGGATTTGGCAACAAAGAAAGCTCTCAAACCATTGATTAAAGACCAAATACTCAAAGAGACGATTTATGCTTGAACCGTACTCTTGCGCTTTACTTAAGAGATATTCTTGAGGCAATCAAAAGAATTGAGAACTATGTAGAAGGATGCACCTTTGAGCAGTTTGCGAAAAACACCATGGTTATTGATGCCGTGGTGAGGAACTTTGAAATTATCGGAGAAGCAACAAAGCACATACCTGCTGAGCTAAAACAGGAGAATCCTTCCATTAGATGGAAAGACATGGCGGGAATGCGAGACAAGTTAGCCCATGAATACTTCGGAGTAGATATAGACATACTCTGGAAGACATCGATAAACCGTTTGCCCACCTTAAAACCACAATTAGAAGAACTGCTAAAAGAAGTTGAAGAATTGAATTTATGAAGCCCAAAACGGTGAAAGAGAACACATGGCTGAAAAACCAACAGAGGCTTCGAGGCTCAGACATAGCCGAGTCCTTCATCTCTGTCACCGACATTAAGCATTACGTTTACTGTCCAAGGCTGGTTTATTTTGACCGGGTTTTGCATGCCACGCCTGTTTTCGGCGCTCAGCAGGAAGAGGGCAAAGAGTCTCATGAGGAGCAGGTGGCTAAGGAGCTGCGGCGTAAGGATGCGGTTTACTATTCGCGGGAGTTTGTGGGAGCAGAGAAACTGCTGTTTATGCCGTTGGCTTCCTCAGTGTTGGGGTTGCAGGGCAACGTTGACCTCATAATCCACACAGCCCGAGGCGAATTCATACCCGTCGAGTACAAAAGCATGAACAGCGACAACGGCAGAGTCTGCATGGACCACAAATACCAACTCGTAGCCTACGCCCTACTCATAGAAGAAAGCTTTGGCACAACCGTAAAGAGCGGCATCGTAAACTACCTCCCAGAAACCCAGATCCTCCAGTTCGAGATAACGCCCACCATGAAAACCCACGTCAAACGCGTCCTAGGACACATAAAAAGAATAATCCAAACCGAAGAGCTACCGCCCATAAGAGTAGCGAGTTATAAATGCCAAGGCGGCTGTGGACACAAACAAACATGCCGACAATAGGTCAGGCTGATTGTATTAGTTGGTAACGTGTACAATTTTTATCTCTTTGAATTACTTGAATAGGGAAAAGATAGGGCTTAAGCGTAAGATTTTCTTTTATCATTCTTTTTCCTGAAAAAGGATTAACGTCTTCGAAAGTCGTTTTTTCCGTAAAATCTGAAAGGAGGAATATAACGCCCTCTTCCAATGCTTCCTTTTGAACCCACTGTTTTGTACTTCGATTTGCATCTGGTTCAGATACTTTATTCTCGTATAATGAACAAATGGAATCGGAAGTACCAAAATATTGGACTTTTTGTAAAGCCTCGGAGACATCTTCAGTGAAGCTTCTAGGGACATCCAAATAAATCCCTATGCTCCCTTCGTATAGTATATATTCTCTTATCCCAAAGGTTTTTTCAAATCCTCTTTCTTGTCTTTTTTTCTTTAATCGTTTCATAAATGCTTTAAATACTGCAATCTTTGTCGGCAACTCAACAGTCACATTTGCTTCGTAGACCTTTTGAAAGAGTTGCTTGCCTTTTTCTATATCGCCTGTTCGATTAATCGTTGATGCTACAAGTGCTAGCTTAATTGTTGACGGACTTGGAGCGGGCGCTGAAAGTGCGTAGCTCGAGGAAAAATACGGGATTCTGTACGAGAAAGTGCTTGCAAACTGATATTTTGCACCTATCCAAACCATTGCTTATTGTGCCCCAAGTTGATAGGGTTTAGCACTTTTCAGTTTTTCTATTTCTTGCAGCATTGTTGCGAACGAATTGAATTTCTGAATGTTCTGTGCACCTGCGATGACCTCCATCTGTTGCACATAGTCATCTTTGAGTGGACTCAAAACAGTGACTGGATTTGGCTTTTCTGTTCTTATGAGTAGCCCTTCGATATTTTCAAAGTGTGGCAAACGAGTTGTGGTCATTGCACCTTCTAGTCGTGACATCA
>QYYE01000015.1 GCA_003589585.1 Candidatus Bathyarchaeota archaeon | reverse complement strand
GTGGATTTGGAGGTGGCTGCAATCGGAGGCTGTGGATGAGATGAGGCTGCGGCTTAGGTTGAATCCTGAGGTGATGGATAAGCGTAAGATGCTTGTTGAGCATCCGTTTGGGACGTTGAAGAGGGCGTTTGGCGCTGGCTTTTTGCTGCTTAAGGGGCTAAGGAAGCTTAGTGGCGAAGTGGGGTTGATGGTGCTTGCTTACAATATTAGGCGGGTGCTAAACATTCTTGGACCTGCGGCTTTGTCTGTGGCGTTTGGATGTTTGTAGGGTTAAGAAAGCAGAGAGGTAAAGGGGTAGTTATCTTCTTTCTGAAGCGGTTTGAGGACTCTGCTCTTTGAGTTTTCACACAGCCTCAATAGTAGATGTATGCAAAAACCAGTAGAGGGGAGGGGCTGGGCGGCGGAATCGTGCGCTTTACGCGATGCTGACGCATTCAAAATTCTTAGAGGGGGTAGGTCAGTATTGGCGGTTTCTGCCCTCATTAGCATGTTGGAAATTAGTGTTTTAAGTAAGGGGAGGGGAGTAGTGGCAAAGCAGCGACTACTTACAAAAAACAAGAAAACAAAAAAGAAAAAAGGAAGGCGGAAGAGCTCAAGAAAGCCATTTCAGCGGAATATCTTGGTACGTGCCATCAGGCAATGTTCGTCTTATAGTGATCGGCAATGTTCCAGCGTCAAGTTCCTTCATTGCTATGTCGATGGGGTTAGAAATGCTCTCGTCAGCCTCAACCAGAATCGGCGCACCCATAGAAATCTGCAGCGCCCGAGCACCAACAATCCGCGCCTTCTCAAACCTAGTCGTTTTCGGCGGACCAACAGACACTTTTACGTCAGACAGTTCAATACTCTCCAGCACCAGGATAACCTCCCATACCACCCATGCCACCCATTCCACCAGCACCACCCGGAGGCATTGGAGGCGCCTTCATCTTTTCAAGGGCAATTATATCGTCGATTTTCAAAATCATGGATGCAGCCTCATTAGCTGACTTGATTATTTGTTTCTTTACGGCAACAGGTTCAAAAACATTCATTTTCGACATGTCTTGAACTTTTCCTCCCAACACTTCGATGCCAGCCCAAGTTTCTCCCCGCTCATGCCTAGACCGCAACTCCGACAGCACATCAACAGGATCCAAACCCGCATTCTCAGTCAACGTCACCGCAATAGACTCAAGCGCCTCAGCAAAAACCCGAACCGCCAACTGCTCCCTCCCCGGCAAAGACTCAGCATACTTCTTTAGCACACCAGCCATCTCCAACTCAGGCGCACCTCCGCCAGCCACAATCTTGGGCTCCTCAATCAAATCCTTAATCACACACAAAGCATCATGAATCGAACGCTCAGCTTCCGCAATCAAACGTTGACTTCCACCCCTAATCAAAACAGTAACCGCCTTAGGATGCTTGCAACCCTCAACAAAAGTCATCTTATCCTCGCCAATCCGACGCTCCTCCACCAAAGCCGCACAACCCAAATCACTCAGGGCAATATCATCAAGCTTTGTCACAATCTTACCGCCCGTAGCTTTGGCAAGCTTTTCCATGTCAGATTTCTTTGCCCTGCGAATAGCAATTATTCCTTTGCGGGCAAGAAAATGCTGCGCCATGTCATCGATGCCTTTTTGGCAAATAACCACGTTTGCGCCTGAGGCCAAAATCTTATTCGCCATATCCTTAAGCATAGTTTCTTCCTGTTTAAGGAACGCTTCAATCTGTTCAGGGCTCTCAATGCTAATTTTTGAATCCAGTTCGGTTTTCTCGATCTCCAACGAAGCGTCAATTAACGCAATTTTTGCGTCTTCCACGCGCTTTGGCATTCCAGTATGCACAATTTCTTTGTCCAGAACTATGCCGTTTATCAGGCTTGTTTCGCTGAGAGAACCACCTGTTTTCTTTTCAACTTTCACATCATCCACATCTACCTTATAGCCGCCGTTCTGCTTTTCGGCGACTTCCATCATGGCTTTAACCACAATATCCGCCAGGTACTCTTTGTATTCGGCGACAATTTTGCTTGCCATGGAAGTTATTGCGGCTTTCTTTAGGTATTCTGGGTTGTCCAGGTCTACGGGTAAGGCTATTTTGTCGAGGGTTTGCAGGGCTTTTTCTGCGGCTTTTTTGTAGCCGTCGATTATTATGGTTGAGTGGATGTTTTTGTCGATGAGTTCTTCCGCTCTGCTTAAAAGCTCGCCTGAAATGATGACGGCTGATGTTGTGCCGTCGCCTGCTTCGTTGTCCTGTGTTTTGGCGACTTCAACGAGCATTTTTGCTGCCGGGTGCTGGATGTCCATCTCATCAAGAATTGTTCTTCCGTCGCTTGTGATTGTTACGTCGCCGAAGCTATCGACCAGCATTTTGTCCATGGCTTTTGGGCCAAGTGAGCTTCTGACGCTTTCCGCTACAACTTTGGCGGCGGTTATGTTTCCATGTTGGGCTTCTCTTCCGCGGCTGCGGTTTGAGCCTTCTTTTAGTATGAGAACGGTTAATGTGCCCGCTTGTGATGATGATGACAAATCAGGGTATCCTCCTTTTAATGCGAACAACAACAAAATATTACTATCCATATAAGTTTTTCTAGGGATGGGGTGTTAAAGGAAGCTGGGGGCTGGTGGTTTTTGCATCATTTGGTTGTTTTTTGTGGTGTTGAGGGTTTGGTTGTTGGTGTTTTTTTGGTGGCAACGGCGGGATGAAGAAAGGTTTTTTTGCTCTCACAATACCCCCCTCCTCCTTCATAAAGCACTGATTTTCAATATGTAATCGGCTGGTTTTCTGTCAATACTGACCTACCCTTATACGTTTCTGCAATGAGTTTCTGATACGCTCCAAATAGACTGGTGAACAGACCTCTCTACGGTATTAGCATAGAACCACTAATAGACTCCAAACATTGTCCGCGTAGACCCCCTCTATCGGTTTTCTGCATACCTTGGATATTAGAAGCCAAATGTGTAAGCCATGACACCTTTATGGGCTAGCCTACCAGTAGACTTACCGTAACATGTGCAGTCAAAAACTCGTTTTTATACGGCTATACGCTATCCTTAAGTATTACTTTTCATGTGGTTTAACTTCAGTGAGAGTATGACTGCAGAGGAAGTTGTAGTTACAAGAAAAGGCCAAGTAACCATACCAGTAAAAATAAGAAGAAAATTCAAAATAGAAGAAAACTCAAAAGTTGCAATTGTGGAAGAAGACGGCAAGATTGTCATCAAAAAACAACCGAGCATCTTTGATTTAGCCGGAAGCAGCGCTGGAAAAGATAGTGTAGAAGACTTAAAGCGGATGTTAGATGAAATGAGGGCAGAAGATGCCTAACAGACGCCTCTATGACACACGCTTCTTTATAGAATACTTCTATTCAACTGACAAAGAATTGGTAAGAAAACTAAAAGAAGAACTCCGGTTAGCGAATGAAAAAGTAGTCTCCTCTCTAACTATTCATGAAATTCATCGCTTTGTTTTAAGAAGTGACGGTAAAGAGGTTGCAACCATAAGAAGCAGTACAATTCGCAGGGATTTCCAAGTCATCGATGTTGATTACGCAATTGCAGTAAAGAGCGCCGAATTAAGAAGCAAGCACCGGATACCAATGGCGGATAGCGTGATTGCGGCAACCGCCCAAATTCAGGGGTGCCCTCTTTTTTCAGACGACGCTCACTTCAAAATTATTGAAAACCTCCAGACCGTCTGGTGCAAATAAACTACCCTATGTGCTTTTTTTGTTGTGCTTGGTTTAAGGTGTTGCTGATTTGTTTCCAGTGTGAACCCTGCCAGTATACTTGTCCGCAGTTGGGGCACTTCCAAAAATCGCTGTAGTGCCGCAGCGTGTTCTTTTCCACTTCGCCTGAAAGGTGCTCTTTGGGCATAGGGTTTAGTTTGGTGTTGCATTTGGGACAGTGGGATTTTTCCATGTCCGCGGTCAATGGTAGGTTATATCGTTTGGCAAGCTCCGCCAGGCGTTCCGCTTCGTTTGAGCCTTGGAGGTAGAAGGCATCTATGCCTCGGGCGATGGCGCGCTGGTAGAGCTCCAAATCCTTGGTGAGTAATGTGCGGTTTTCCTTTTTTGCGGTTTCAAGTAGCTCATTATCGCTGAGTCTAACAGAGTAGGTGACATCGTGCCCCAGTATGCGAAGCCAACGCGTCAGCTTCCCCAGCATCCCGTCCGCAAGAAACCTCACTTGCCGCCTCCCCGAATAACTTTGCCGCTGCCTGCCTTGGCAACAATCTCTCCCTCATCCATCACCAACAAGCCGTTCACATAAGTTTTTACGGGTTTGCCTACAACTTGCCACTTGTCAAAGGGTGAGAACTTGGCTTTAGACTTAAACTTTGAAGCATCAATCTTGAACTCTCGGTTGAAATCGACGATTGTTAAGTCCGCGTTTTTTCCTTGCTCCAAGCTACCGCGACCATCCAAGCCATAGATTCTGGCGGGGTTCTCGGCAAAGAGCTGCACAACCTGACCTAAAGACAACTGCTTGCGTCTAACCTGAGTTAAAAGAAGCGGCAAACTCGTCTCCAAACCGGGCATGCCGACCTTGACATCCCAAATGCTGCCGGATGACTTCTCATCCAACGTGTGAGGCGCATGGTCCGAACCCAACACGTCAACCACGCCGTCGGCTAAGCTGTTCCAGAGGGCTTGGATGTGGTTTTTGCTGCGCAGAGGAGGCAGCACCGCAAGCATCTGACCCTGTCGCTCCATATCGGCTCTTGAGAGAAGCAGGTGGTGGGGCGTAACTTCACAGGTTACCGCTCTACCCGCCCTCTTGGCTTCAGCTACAGCGTTCAAGCCTTCTTGGGTTGAGATGTGGCAGAAATGCAGCCGCACACCCGTTTCGGCGCTAAGAGTAAGCACTCGTTGGATGGCTTTTAGTTCAACCTCTTCGGAGTGGGCTTTTAGGAAGGCAGCAGTGTCACTTTTTTTGGCTTGCCTTAGCTTCGCCTCGGTGGCTGTTATCAAGGTTTTGTCTTCTGCATGCACAGCCAACGGCACACCAAGCTCGCCGACTTCCCTGAATGCCTCTTGCAGGGCTGCATCGTCATCTATGTTCAGTCCACCTACTTGGCTTGCCATGAAAAGTTTGAAGCCTAAAGCGCCCTCAGCAACAATGTCTTTCATTTCAGTCAAGTTTTTGGGGAGCTCTGAGTAAAACCCAACGTTAACCAGAACCCTTCGCTGCGCAATTGCCATGCGGTTCTTCAAAGACATAGCGCTCATGGTTACAGGGTCATTGTTAGGCATATCCAACACCATGGTGAAGCCGCCAGCAGCAGCAGCAGAGGTTCCAGAATAGAAGTCTTCCTTGTAGGCTTTGCCCTCATCCCGCAGATGAACATGCACGTCAATTAAGCCAGGCAGCACAAGCAACCCTCTCAGGTTAACTTTCTCATCGGCGTTTGGCATTTGGGATTCTTTGCCGATTTTATGGATTTTGCCCTCGTCAAGGGCTAGGCTACAGTCGACGATTTGCCCGTTGAGGTATGCTTTGGCGTTCTTTAGGACGTTGTCGGCAATCAAGGCTGATTCACGGTCTAGTGAATAGCAAGGTGATAGGTAATTAAGGTTTATTTTTTGCGTTTAACAAGAGTATAATGCAGTAATGAAGCCGATGAGGCTTACTTTTAGAAAGTGAATGTTTTATGCCTAGACAGGTTTTGTTGGCAAACGGCAAATTCGCCATAGTTCTCGACGACAAAGCCCGCATCAGAGACCTCTACTATCCCTATGTTGGGCTTGAGAACCATGCGGCTGGACATGAGTTTCGGTTCGGTGTTTGGGTTAACGGCAAGTTTGAATGGATAGATAAAAAATGGGACATCGCCATGACTTATATGCCTGAAACCCTCACAAGCCGTTACCTCATAAAAAACCATCAGCGCCAGGTAAGCATGGAAGTCAACGACGCCATCCACCATGCAAGAAACATTTTTCTAAGAAAAATAGCCTTGACTAACCGGTCAAAGGCAAAAATGGATGTTCGCTTGTTTTTCACGCAGGACTTCCATATTTACGGTTACGAGGCAGGTGACACAGCTTTTTTTGAACCAAACACCAACGCGGTTGTGCATTATAAGCAGAAGAGGTATTTTCTGGTGGGCGGAGCCACGGTCAGCGGTAGACCATTCTACCAGTATGCGGTTGGGCATAAAGAAATCGAGGGACGTGAAGGCACATGGCGCGACGCTGAGGATGGGCAGCTCAGCAACAATGCGGTTGCACAAGGCTCCGTTGACTCAGCGGTCTCGTTTAAGCTTGAGATTCCGCCGTCTGGGCACCACTTGGTTTATTACTGGATTGCCTGCGGCAAAAGCCTAAATGAAGTTGCCGATTTAGACGCCGAAATAAAGAAAGTAAGCGTGGAGCAGCTGCTTTTGGAAGTGGAGAACTATTGGAGTGCATGGCTAAACCGCCTAACCCTCGACCTGAACATTCTGCCTCGGGCGGTGGCGCGTCTGTTTAAGAGGTCGCTGCTTTTGATGCGTGCCCACGTGGACAGCCACGGCGGATTCCTCGCCTCGCTTGATTCGGACATAGTGCAGTTCCACAAGGACACTTACGCTTACGTTTGGCCACGGGATGGTGCCATGGCAGCCTTAGCCTTCAGCCACGCTGGGTTTACGGATGTTTCAGCCATGTTTTTCCGTTTCTGCAACAAAGCCATTGGCGACCGCGGATTCTTCGGGCACAAGTATCTTCCAGACGGCTCGCTGGGAAGCACTTGGCATGCACTGATAGATGCTAAGGGACAGTTGCAGTTACCCATACAAGAGGACGAGACGGCAAGCGTTCTGTATGCTTTGTGGAAGTTTTACGAGAAGGGCGGAAACCTAGAATTCATCACCAAAGTTTATGACAGGCTGGTGGTTAAGGCAGCCGATTTTATGATCGCATACCGAGACCCTGAAACACTGTTGCCTAAGCCAACATTTGATGAGTGGGAGGAGAAAGTAGGCGTTTTCACTTCAACGGTTGCGTCCGTTTGTGCGGCGCTGGATGCGGCGGCAAAGTTTGCAAGGGTATTCTATGACAGTAAACGGCAGGAAATTCTAAGCGCCTCTGCAGCAGAAACTAAGGATGCCATGGTGAAGTTCTTGTATGACAGGGAGTTGGGACGGTTCATTAAAGGTATCTACCCAAACGGAGAGAAAGACACCACTATCGACAGCAGTGTCTCAACGGTTTTTGCCTACGAAGTTTTAGATGCCAAGGACTACAGGGTTAGAAACACCATGGAAGCCCTGACGAGGAACCTTTGGGTGGACACAGAAATCGGTGGGCTTGCAAGATACCAAAATGACAATTACAGAAGAGTATCGCTTGATATTCTAGGCAACCCGTGGTTTATTTCCACGCTTAGGCTTGCAAGATGGCAAATCGCCATAGCCTCAGACATACAAGGGCTTACTAAGGCGTTGGCTTTTTTGGAATGGGCTACTAAAAACGCTGCTTCCAGTGGAGTGTTAGCAGAGCAGATTAACCCTTATAGTGGCGAAGCGTTATCTGCTACTCCGCTGCTTTGGAGCCACGCCGAGTTTGTGATAGCAGTCTGCGAGTACCTAAGTAAATATCAAGAATTTGCCTTGAGTCTAAAAAATCGTGGAGTGCAGAGTTGAGGTATGTTTGTGAAGTTATGCGATAAAAGTGACCTTCCAGTGGGAGAGTTAAAAGCGTTTAAAGTGAAAGGACTTGAAGTTTTAGCCGTTAACTTGGATGATAGAATCTTTTGTTTAGCTGGAAGATGCACTCATGCTGGGGCACCGCTTGCCGAAGGCGTCTTGGAAGGAGAAGTTCTCACCTGCCCGTGGCATTATTCACAGTTTAACGTGGCTAACGGGTTAGTGCTGAGAGGTCCAGCAGAAAAGCCCCTTACAACTTATCGTATTGAAGAAAAAGATGATTCTCTTTTCATTGACCTATAAGGTTAGAAAGGGGTTGGTTATTTTTCGTGTTGGAGCTCTATGCGGCACTCTTCACAGACGTTTTGCCCTTCAAGCTCTTTGAGGTTTTCCGAGTAAATATTGCATCGTTCGCAATATCCAGATAAGGGCACCTCATAAACGTCCTCGGTTCGGGCTGCGCCTTCAATGCGGGATTTTTCCTGCATAATCTCAATCATCTCTGGCATAACGCCTAAGATGTCCTTGCTTGAAATAATCCCCACCAAGTTGCCTTTGTAGAATACTCCAAGTCGTCGGATGTCTAGTCTGGTCATTCTTCGGGCAGCTTCGCTTATGGAGGCGTCGGGTTCTATGGTGACTAACGGTGTAGTCATGATTTCTTTGGCTTTAACGGTGTCTGGCTTGAGATTTTTAGCTAAGACCCTTATGACAAGGTCTCGCTCAGTGATTATGCCGATGGGTTTTCCTGCTTTGCTTGTCACGATAACGCAGCCTAAGGAGTCTTGATCCATCATAACTGCTGCTTTGTTTGAGGGTTCATCTTCATTTAGAGTTACAACTGGGCTGCTCATTACGTCTTTTACCAGCATTCTTGGTCTTAATCCGATTTCTGACATTGCTTCGTTCACGTCCAACAATCAGCTAGGCTTGGCTTCACTGCAACAATAAAGAGACGCTAAATTTAAGAGTTGCTTAAATTAAAACAGCTATGAATTTATTAGCCTCTCTGTAAATAGGACAAACAGCTTGAAGAGGAATACTCCATGTTGAGGACAAACGCTGAAAAACTCATGCAAATGTCAGTTATGGGCGAAATAGCCAGCCCTACAATCCGCTCGGTCTACACTATTTCAGCCACAGGCAAACCCTCAGTTCTTCCTGGAGTAGGAGGCATAACATACAACCTCAGAGTCGGCGACCCCGCGTGCGGTTGGGAAGCTGACCATGTGGAACCAGGCGTTAGCGTGGAAAACAAGGAAAACGACCCCCGCTCTGGACAAGCGGCTAACATTGCCTTCAATGTGCTCTCATGCGTTGGAAACCAAGCTCGAGTAGTTACTGGCGACGGAAAGGGCGCTGTGGGCACTGTCACGGGTAAGCATGGGGGAATAGAACATGTCTTAGTGGATTTTCCACCGGAAGTTTTAGAGAAACTTTTGCTTGGCGACAAGATTCTTGTGAAAGCCCATGGATTGGGGTTGAAGCTGCTTGATTTTCCAGCCATAAAAGTCCTAAACATCGACCCGCGGCTGCTGGAAGCTTGGGGTCCTGAACCGAGGGGTGACAAGATGGAGGTGCCTGTAACGCATATTATTCCTGCAGCCATAATGGGCTCGGGTTTAGGCGCAAATCAAGTGCACTCGGGCGATTACGATATTCAGCTGTTCGATGAGGCCGTCATTGAGCAGTATGGGCTCGACAGTTTGAGGCTGGGTGATTTGGTGGCTATCATTGATGCTGACCACTCGTTTGGCAGAATTTACCGTCAAGGCGCTGTCTCAGTGGGCGTTGTTGTCCATACTAACTGTGTTACGGCAGGTCACGGACCAGGAGTGACAACGTTAATGACTTCGTCTGAGGGAAAAATAATCCCTAAAATAAATGGTAGAGCAAACATTGGTTCTCTCTTAAAGTTACGAGCAGATATATAAGATAGTTAATTCAATAATTGAAAGATAAGGAGAAATTGAGGTTAAAATAATTGCCATTTAAGCGAAAAAGCCGAGGAAGGTCAAAAGGAAGCAAAGGAAGCAGTACCCTTGTTCAATGCGTCAACTGTGGGTCTATGGTGCCACGGGACAAGGCAAAGAAGTCTACTCGCCGAGTGTCGTTTGTGGAGCCTCAGTTGGCTAAGGAGCTTAGGCAAAAAGGCACCTTCTTAGCCTCTTGGGTAGACACCAAATACTACTGTATTTCATGCGCTGTCCACCGCGGCATCGTCAAAGTTAGAGCCGAAGACGAGCGTCACACCCGATACCGAAGAAGACGATAACGGCTATACTGTTTTTTTCTTTAATTTTCTATAAACGTGAACAACTCTTTGTATAACTGTTAGGTTGGAAAGCGCCGCCAACAAGATTATTCCATAATTTAGAATGCCCATGTTTGGTACTAAAAATTCGATAAGGGTGGCGGCAGCAAGAATAATCATGCGTTCGGCGCGTTCAGCTAGGCCAACTGACTCCATTTTTATGTTTACTGCTTCAGCCCTTGCGCGACTATAACTCACCAGCATAGAACCGATGAGGGCTGCTAAGCCCCATAGCGGATGAGCTAGACCACCTATTATTATGCCAGCGTACACTGCTCCATCAGAGAATCTGTCAAGCAATGAGTCAAGAAAGCCGCCGAACATGGTTGTTTGCTGAAATTTTCTCGCTATGATTCCATCTAGGGCATCGCAGAATCCGGAGGCTAAAAAGAAAGCTACTGCCAATAGGAGAAGCCAGGAGGGTTGGTTTGGAGTTAGGGCGTATGTGGTTGCTGATGCGAGAGCAAGTATGAAGCCTATGGCGCTTACTCGGTTTGGGGTTAAGCCTATTTTGTGTGCAGCGTTTGCTTGGGAAGTCAGCATTTGTTGAACGTCTTTCTTTAGTTTAGTAAGCAAGTTGACTCTCAGCTTTAAGTGTTAAAGTTCAATACGAGGTTGCTGTAGAAAAGCCTTTTCCACCTCTCCGCCTAATAGAAGTATCAAGGTTGTACAATTTTTAGTACAAGAATGATTTTCAATCGACTTATAAGGAAGAATTATGTATAGTTTGGAGCAGTGACGTTCCGTTACAAAAACGCAGCGCGTAACAGTAACGTTACACAGCAAAAACCACAAAAAGGAGTAAAGAAAATGACTGAAAACGCAGATGTTATCTTCGTCGGAAACAAACCTCCAATGAGCTATGTTTTGGCAATCATAACAAGCCTCTCCTCAGGGAACCTAAATGAGATCACCCTGAAAGCTAGAGGTCAAGCCATAACCACTGCAGTTGACGTCGCTGAGATCGCAAGAAACCGGTTCGTTAAAGACCTTAAAGTAAGCAAAATCGCAATTGGAACTGCAGAGATGCCACCTCGTGAGGGCGAGAACAAATCAAGAATGGTTTCCACGATGGAGATAACGCTAAGCAAGAAAGCATAGCGACCATTAGCAAGAAACCAAAAACAACAATCAAACCTTTCTTTTATTTTTTAAACACCATTCTTTTCCCTCGAAGGCAGAGACTCCAAACTACTGAAGTGCTACCAACCAGAAAAGCGTTCAAATAATTGAGTTCTATAAGGAGGAGAGGGATGCCGCACACAGCAAAATAGTCTCTGTGATTTGACTTGAAAAGGGGCTGTAGTTTTCTCTGAGCGATTATCCTATGAATCTTCTTGGGTCAGTATCAATGTCCACAATCACTGGCTTAGTGGCGGAAAGTGCTTTGTCAACAGCCATTTCAAGCTCTTTTGGCTCAGTCACCTTAATGCCAACGCCACCGGCAAAATCAGCGAAAACCGCAAAGTTCTGATTATAAAGGTCTGTTTGCCAGCTTACATAGCCCTCAACCTTTTGCTCCTGCATAATCATCCCCAAACTCCTATTGTTCATAACAAAAACTTTAATCGGTAGCTCATACTTTAGCGCAGTTAAAAAATCGCTTAAAACCATCGACAAGCCGCCATCACCAGTAATGCACACAACCTGACGGTCAGGATAAGCAAGCGCCGCTGCCAACGCTCCCGGCAAACCAAACCCCATCGTAGCCAAATTCCCACTCATCACCATCTTCTGCGTTTTCCTCATCATAAAGTTGCGGCCAAACCACCAGCAGTTCTCCCCAACATCGAGAGAAATCACGGCTCTTTCGGAGATTTTCTCGTTTAAGACTTTCATTATGTATTGTGGTCTAATCGGCTTGGCGCTTGAATCTGCTTCTTTTTCCAGTTGATTTAGCCATGCCTGCTTTAACCGTACAATCTCAGCTAAGTAAACTGCATTCTGTTTCTCTTGCACTTTCTCGGTTAACTTGGGAATCAGCACTGCACTGTTACCAAGCAATCCAACCTCAACTGGGTACCTGCGTGCAATCATTAGCGGATTAATATCAATCTGCACAGTCCTTTTCTGAGGAATCAGTGATAAATCAGCAAATGAAGAGCCAATCGCCACAAGCAAATCCGCATTGGTCATAAGCTCAGCTGCAGCTGTTGAACCAATACCGCCATGGCACCCGACGTACAAAGCCTCGTTCTCATCAACCACGCCTTTAGCTCTAAAAGTTGCAATAATTGGCGCTGAAATCTTCGCAGCTAACTTTAACAGTTTATTGCCTTGCCCTCGAGTTCCAAAACCTGCAAGAATAACTGGCCTTTGTGCTTGGTCAATAACTTTTGCTGCTTTTTCAATCACCCACTCTTCCTGTCCATAAGCAAGATTCGGCATTCTGCCTTCAAACGGCAAAATCTCCGCTTCATAGGGCAGCTTTTGCACGTCATTAGGAATCCCAATATGAGCCACACCTTGATCTAAAAGCGCATGCTTAACAGCCAAAGTAGCAAGTGTAATAGTCTGGTCTTCAGACATCAAAATCTTATTAAAAACGCAAATGGGCTCAAAAAAAGAATACTGGTCAATCTCCTGCGTCGAACCCGGACCAATAAGCTGCCTAGCAACCATGCCTGTCAGGGCTAAAACTGGCGAATGATCCAAGCTTGCGTCATACAACCCCGTAGCCAAATTTGTTGCGCCTGGACCAGAAACCCCCAGACAAGCAGCCACGTGCCCAGTGAGTTTGCCGTAAGCTGAAGCCATAAATGCTGCAACCTGTTCATGCCTAACCTGCAAATACTTTACTTTGCCATTGGTTTTGCGTATGGCATCCACAACGCCTAAAGTTGAGGTTCCGGGAACACCGAAAACGTATTGTACTCCCCACTCAGCAAGCTGGTCCACAAGAACCTCGGAAACTGTGTGTTCAACCTTTTTCTTTTTAACTTCCTCAGTTAATAGGACAAAATCGGTTTTCGGCGCTCCACAAACAGGGCAAACCCATTCGTTAGGTAAATCAGCAAAGTTCCTTTTCTCTTTAACTTCATCGTAGATGTAGTTGCAAACTATGCATCTGTACTTTGCCATGGTCATAACAACCTCTAAAATCTCAATACAAAGATTATTTTTTTCCGCCCTTATCAGTCTATTGGAAACCGCAAAATTAGGAAGTAGCCTTTTATAATTCCGAGCCAAATACCATTAAACAAATGGAATTTCTTCCATTAACCTCAATGTTTCTTTTGATTTTCTTAGCTGAACTTGGCGACAAAACACAGCTCGCAGTTATCTCCTTATCCTCGAACCACAAATGGACACATGCCTTCGCGGGGGCAATGCTGGCTTTCCTTGCAGTTGACGGAATCAGCCTTGCCATCGGTGGACCCTTGTTGGCTATGCTTCCAATACAGTATGTGCAGTTGATTTCAGGAATAGTCTTCATCGTCTTTGGGGTTTATCCCTTGCTAAAAAAAGAAAGAGAAGACAAAACAAAGCTGCAAGCGTCCAAAAGAAACAGTTTCCCGCTAATCACCTGCTTTTCACTTATAGCTCTGATGGAGCTTGGCGACAAAAGCCAAATCCTAGGCATCACAATAGCCGCTGAAACATCGCCGATTCTGGTGCTTATAGGAATGCTGACTGCATTTGCGCTTCTAACAGGCATCGCCGTTTTCTTAGGTGCAAAACTGCTAGCTAAACTTCCGATGAAATGGCTAAAAATCGGCACATCCACATTATTCATAGTTATCGGCGTTTTTTCCATATTAAACGCTGTTTTCCAAATATCAGTGCTGTAGGCTTGCTCCGAACAATTCATAAACAGCCCTAAACCACTATTCTACTAAAGGTGTAAACCGTGGAAAACTGGGATGTCATAATCATCGGTGCTGGATCAGCTGGCTTATCAGCTGGCATCTACGCTATACGAAGCGGATTAAAAACACTGATTTTAGATGAGAAATTGGCTGGAGGAACAATCTCTGACGCCCCAACCGTAGTTAACTATCCTGGCTTTGCTGAGATTAGCGGTGGAGAACTCGCAGAAAAAATGACTACCCACTGCAGAAAGCTCGGCGCAACCATTCATGACCTTGAACCAGTAAACGAACTTGACCTAATGGGAGACACAAAAACCATTAAGACCACGCGAGCAAGCTATGAAGCTAAAGCCGTTATTTTCTCAACAGGTTCCCACTACCGAGAAATCGGTGCAAAAGGCGAAAAAGAATTCCGCGGAAGAGGCGTAAGTTACTGTGGAGTTTGCGATGGCCCCTTCTTTAAAGGCAAACGAGTTCTGGTTGTTGGCGGCGGAAACTCGGCAGCAACCACCATTTTGTATCTTTCAGGTATAGCATCTGAGGTTGTGGTGGTTCATCGGAGAAACAGCTTTCGTGCTGAACATACCATGGTGGCAGAGATAGCCTCAAAACCAAACGTTAAAGTTTTATGGAACACCGAAATTCAAGAAATAAAAGGCAACAAACAAGTCAACGCCGTCACAGTGATTGACAACACAACAGGGCAATCAAGAGACTTAGCTGTAGACGCGGTTTTTGTCCAAATCGGCGAAGCACCTAACAGCCAATTAGCTAAAGCCTCAGGCGTAGAGACAGACGAGCATGGCTACATAAAAATTGACATACGACAACACACCAACATACTAGGCGTTTACGCAGCAGGTGACGTTACCAACCACCCGGTAAAGCAGGTTGGAACAGCAGTTGGCCAGGGAATCACCGCCGCTCTTGAGGCTTACGTTCATATTCGACGACCATACTACCGAAAATAATGACAAACTATTGCATAATAACCTAAATTAGGTGCCCTAAAGCTCAAGCAATCATTTGGCAACCAAAAGAAAAACTGCTTTAAATGCAATTGCTAAAATGAAGAAAAAAGAAAGGGATTGTTTTTTTGCGCTGTTAGGCGCGTTTACGGTCTTTTTCTCAGCACTATTCCGAGTACTGCGCCGACGATTATGATGGTTAGGATTATGCCTGCGACTGCTGGCAGGAAGTATTGATCAGTCATCGATGCGGGAGCTGTAGGTGCTGGTGCGTCAGTGGGAACGGGTTCGCCTACTGCGAACGCTGTTTGTGCATAAGAGCCATAGTAGGCTTTGGAACCAGTGAAGCTAGCGAAAACTACGTATTTGCCTGGGATGTCAGGTGTCCAGTCGAGGCTAAAGAAGCCATTTGCGTCAGCTGTTGTTGTGCCGATGTTTCTATAGTTGCCGTTTGCGTCAAGAACATCTAAGGATACTTCAACGCCTGTTGCATCCATTGGTCGTCCGAAGTGTTTGTATACGTATAGCATCCATTCGCTTTGGTATTGGTCAGCTACTGCGGGAACACCGTTCGGGAAGCGATAGAACAGGTCGTCAGTTTGTGTGCCTGGTGATATGTCGGTGACATAGCCCTGTATCATTACGCCGTTGTTTAACGGTAAAACTCCTGGATTTGCGCTAACAGTGGTTTTGCTTGGACCTTTACCAATTGCGTATACGCGCTGGTCATAGGTATCCATTGTTGCGATGATGCTGTCGCCCATGACTGCGTTGCCACCCCAGCGGGTTGCACGGAACATGCCGTTAACTCTAAAGATTTCTTCGCCTGTTTCAGCATCGAGAGCGATGAATGGTCCACCGCGTGGCAGTGGGTTCTCTGCAGAGTGTTCAACTGTGCCTACGTAGATTTTACCGTCAGCGATGTTTGTTATCCAGCCCCACCAGTTGCTGCCAGTTACCGGTTCGCCGTATGGATCAAACATTTCGTAGGTCCACACTGTGTCTCCTGTTGCCATGTCGTAGGCGTAAACTATTCCTCCAACGCCGACTGAATAGAGCCTGTCATAAGCGAAGTACCAAGTGTGCTCCACGTTACCCCAGCCATACCAGTCTAGCCAGTGCTCAGAGTCTGTTTCCCATTTGAAAGTTCCGTCTTGTGTGCTAAAGCCGTAGTGTTTCCTGAGTTCTTTAGACCATACTGCAATTATGCCGCCTTCAGCGTTATCGCTTGCGCCAACATAGTGTAGGGTGTTAGCCCCATCTTTCCACTCAGCTGGTGCATTCCATGTTTTGTCAAATAGTAGTATTCCTCTTGTTGATGGATTAAGACTTATTCCCCAAACGCGTACGTGTGTTTGGTTGTAGTCTACCGCCACTATTCTGTCAGGATATACTCTCAGCGTTGGTGCACCGAATGAAACGTCTACTGTTAATCCTTTAGGAATACTTACGTTCCATGAGTAGGCTCTGGGAACTGATGCATCTACTGTTTTCTTTTGGACGACTTGGCCCCAGCTACCTCCGGCAAATCCAGTTGCGATTGTCTCACCGGCTGCAGTTGAGTTCCAAAGAGCCATCCGACCATTAGCGTAGTCTATTACGTATCTGAGGATTTCACCGCTGGGACCCCTGACTTGGACGCCATTAGGTACGTTTGTCATTGTGTAGGCCCATTCGCCTGTGAAGGGATCTGTTGCTGTCCATGTGCTACCGGCTGTTGACCATAGATATGTAAAGACTCCGTCGTAGTTGAAGCTGTTGAAGTAGAGAATTTGTCCAAAGTTTATAGATGTGTTATTTCTGAACCAAAGTTCTTTACCAGTATGCAAATCGACTGCTCTTACTCCGGGTGTTTCGTAAACACCGGCAAAACCAGCGCCATGTACGTTGTAATAGAGAATTCCGTTGAGAATCACTGAATTTTGGAATTTGCCTTCATATGCGTCTCCTGTTTCAGATGATGCTGGAACTCCGTCCCATAGTCCTCCAGTTAAGCCTCCAGTAGTCAATGGTTTTGCCCATAGTACGTGGGCGGTCTCTGGTGCATCATCGTTGTAGGGTGAAAAACTATTAGGTGGTCTTTCAACCCAATTGCCTGCAATTGTATACCATTCTCTGAGCTGCGGGTCTATTGGGCGTGTCCAGTATTCTGTCGGAAGAGGCTGTACAGGGAAGAACACTGTTGGGTCTTCGCGTACGACAAGTTCCGTTGATATGCTGCTTGCTAGCATTACCGTGCCTCCTGGAAGTAAGGCGCCTCGTTCAGCAACAAACCAACCTGGCTGTTCAACTTCTTGTTGAGGGAAGTTGGTGGTAAGTTTGTATGTGCCTACTTTAGTTGGCGTGAAAACGGTAAAGCTTGAGCCTGTGGAGTCAGTTCTGAATGGTCCAAGAGTGGTAGTTACATTATCTGGGTCAACAACGGTTACAGTGATGCCTTCCCAGCCTTGTAACACCATTCCTAATCCCTCTGAAATTCCGAATCGAATCAACACCTGCTCTCCAACTCCTACTGGGTTGGGAATGGCATCGATCAAGGGATATGTTTTCTGCGTAGGTGCCTGTGCTTGACTAATCGGCATTGTCATTAAAATCGAGGTTGCAAAGATCAACACTAGAAACATCGATAGAATTTTCTTTATTTTTTGCATTTTTCTTACTCCTTTTTTGGGTAATCTCAATTGAGCGATTGTGCATATATTTTTTTCCCTTTTCTCCCAATTACCTTGAAAAAAGAGACAGTAGATGTAGCAAGCCCGACCATATTTTTCCCTCAGGTTAATCTTTTTGGCATTATTATTCGCTGCCAGAAAATGTGGAAAACTTTTGGCGCCTGCAGGCCTGCCTTCTACGAGTGCAATTTTTCTTGACGATTAGCATGTAAGATTTTCATTTCGGCCTCAATTTTTGTGACTCAGTTTTAGAAAAACTTCTAAAAACTTGTGCTGACGGCGTTGATATATTATATAGATATTGCCTAAATTGAAGAGAAAGGATTATATCATTCAAAAGACCTTTTTGTGAATTCAATAAAGCTTAAGCTAGCACGCTAAAGCGTTGAAGTAACAGCGGAAAATCATAAAGAGGTTTAAGAATGAGTGAAAAATGTCTCGCTGTAGTGGAAATCAATCAAGACTTATGTAGCCGATGTTATGTCTGCAAATCAATCTGTCCTTATGAAGCCATAAAAAGTGACTCAACCGGCAAAGTAGAAGTTAACAGTCAAGATTGTCAAGTTTGCGGTATCTGCTACAGTGCCTGTCCAGTTTCAGCCATTAAAATGAACTATTACACTTACGATAACCTTTCAGAGTATGTCAAACAAGCACGTGCCAAAGCTGAAAAAGATGTTGACACGCTTGTTCTGATGTGCCGAGGAAACTCTCCTTCCACAGGCGAAGTCCAAGACATCCTA
This sequence comes from Candidatus Bathyarchaeota archaeon, assembly GCA_003589585.1. Lineage (GTDB taxonomy): Archaea > Thermoproteota > Bathyarchaeia > Bathyarchaeales > Bathycorpusculaceae > Bathycorpusculum. The sequence goes on along the minus strand of QYYE01000015.1, from coordinate 5,962 downwards.
AGTGAGCAAGGATTGAACTTTGGAAATTACATTGCGTTACGTTTGCCTTGTGCAGGCAGAGTTCCAACCGACTTTGTTTTTGACAGTTTGAACTCAGGCATTAAAGATATCGTTTCTATTCAATGCGAAGATCCATTCTGTCGTTATAAAGAAGGCACAAAGGTTAACACTCGAAGGCTCGTGTTAGCGAGAAACCTTCTCAAACAATTAGGCTTTGATGATGACGCTGTAAAAATAATAAAGTTCTCTCGCAAAGCAGTTTACGATGTTCAGGAGTGCGTTGGCTGTGACAAATGTATCTTTATCTGTCCCTATGGCGCTTTAGAATTCGAATCGTTTGCTACACCAAAAGTGAACGAGGAGAAATGCACTGGTTGTGGCGCCTGCCAACTGGTTTGTCCGCATCATGCTATTCAAGTTAAAGGCTTTGAATTTGAAAACGTGCTCAAACGGTATGGTGATTCAGCAGTACAGTTGAAAGCTAAAAACAATGATCCAGCAGTTCTAGCATTCGTTTGCCAATGGTCTGAATTCTCAGCTTTAGATAATCCAAGCGATGCATTTGGTGGCAAGAACGTCTTGGCATTGGAAGTCCCATGCTTCAAATCCATGGATCCAGTCCACGTAGTCAACGCTTTACAATGCGGTTTTGACGGTGTAATGGCTGTGGTTTGCTCTTCTAAAGATTGCAAACTTCAGGAAGGCAGGGACACTGCAGAACGCAATGTTGGAGTGTTGAAGGACGTACTTAAAAAGATGAACTTGCTTGACAGATTCGAACTTTACGAAGAGTCACCAAGAGATGCATGTGACTTTAAACATAAAGTAGACGCTTTCTACAGTAAGATTTCAGCGTTACCTAAAAGTGAAGTATTGGTGGAGGCGAAGGAAAAACGTACAAAATAGTAACCAAAAAAGAACTTGTTCCAAAAATAAAACTGCTCGAAGTTGAAGCACCCGACATAGCCGCTAAAGCGCAAGCTGGCCAATTCCTAATAGTCATCAACGGTAAAGCTGGCGAACGCATACCCCTAACCATATGCGACTGCGACCCTGCAAAAGGTACAGTGTCTTTTGCGTTCCATGAGGTCGGCAAAACCACTAAGGCGCTTGGCTTGCTAAATGAGGGCGACTGCATCGATAATGTTACTGGTCCGCTTGGCAATCCTTCTGAAGTTAAAAATTTCGGCAAAGTTCTCTGTGTCGGCGGCAGCGTGATGATTGCGCCGTTGCTCTTACAGGTTAAAGCTATGAAAGCAGCAGGAAATCAGGTGACCACCATTTTAGGTGCTAGAGCAAAGGAATTTGTCATGATGGAAGAGGAAGCTAACGCGTTAAGCGACAAAGTTTACATTTCAACCGATGACGGTTCAATGGGTTACAAGGGCTTAGATTTTCTCAAAGAACTGCTAAAGAAGGAAACGTTTGACCGCTGTGTAGTTATGGGTCCAGTAATCCTGATGAAGGATGTTAGCGAAATTACCAAACCTTACGGCATCCCAACCGTCGTTACAACAACGCCTATAATGATTGACGGCATGGGCATGTGCGGAGTGTGCCGTGTCTCAGTTGACGGCAAAATGCAGTTTGGCTGTGTTGACGGACCAGAGTTTGACGGTCACAAGTTTGACTTTGACGGACTGATCTTGCGTCAGCGCACAATGTTGCCTGAAGAAAGGTTAAGTTCAGTATTGTGGGAAATGAGAGGAGGATGCAAGTGTGGCAGAAACAAAGCCTAAACCAAAACTAAACAAAAAAGCCGTAGAAATGGCTAAGCAAGATCCTAAAGTAAGAGCTAAAAACTTTAACGAAGTTGCTTTAGGTTACACTGAAGCTGAAGCGCAAGAAGAAGCAAGCCGATGCCTACAATGTCCTAAGCCTCAATGCGTGGCTGGCTGTCCAGTGGAAGTTCCTATTCCAAGCTTCATCAAACTGCTTAAAGAAAAGAAGTATGCTGAAGGCATAGCGCTCATCAAATCAAAAAATGCGCTGCCAGCCGTGTGCGGACGAGTTTGTCCACAAGAGGTTCAGTGTCAAGCTAAATGTGTCGTTGGCAAAGTAGGCGAACCAATCAGCATTGGACGTTTAGAGCGGTTCCTTGCCGATTGGGAACGCGACAACGGTTCTCAAATGCCACAGAAAGCTCCATCAACAGGCAAAAAAATAGCTATTGTCGGTGCTGGTCCAGCTGGATTAACGGCTGCCGCTGACCTTGTTAAGCTTGGACACGAAGTAACAATGTTTGAGGCTTTACATGTTGGTGGTGGAGTGCTTATGTATGGTATTCCAGAGTTCCGTTTACCAAAAGCCATCGTTCAAAACGAAGTAAACTATATCCAAAAGCTAGGCATTGACTTGCGCCTTGGCAACCTTATCGGCAGAATTCACACAATTCCAGAGCTGATGAAGGATGGCTATGAAGCCGTATTCATCGGGAGCGGTGCAGGCTTGCCCCAGTTTACAGGTTGCTCAGGAGAAAATCTTGGCGGAATCTACTCAGCCAACGAGTTCCTCATACGCGTTAACCTCATGAAGGCTTTCGCTTTCCCAGAATCTGACACTCCAATACGCATCGGCAAACACGTCGTCGTTATCGGCGGCGGAAACGTAGCTATGGACTGCGCAAGAAGCAGCATGCGTCTTGGATCTGAAGTGTGCTTGCTCTACAGGCGTTCACGCGATGAATTGCCCGCAAGACACGAAGAGATTGAGAACGCTGAAGAAGAAGGCTTGGTATGCAAGTTCCTTGCCGCTCCAGTCGCGTTTTACGGTGACGAGAAGGGCTGGGTAAAAAGCATGAAATGCATCGCCATGGAACTCACTGAACCTGACGCGAAAGGCAGACGCGGAGTCAAGCCGATTCCTGGCTCAGAATTCACCATGGATGTTGACACCGTCATCATAGCTATTGGTCAAACACCAAACCCAATCATTCAACGCACCACTGACGGCTTGCAAAGCGACTTGCGGCACGGCACCATTACCGTTGATGAAGTTGGCAAAACAAGCCTCGATGGAGTTTACGCAGGCGGAGACGTCGCTACAGGAGCAGCAACTGTCATTAGCGCCATGGGCGCAGGCAAACGCGCAGCAAAAGCAATGCACGAATACCTCACCAACAAGAAATAGCCTACAGAACTGATAGTCTCTTTTTGAGACTTACCCCTTCTTTTGTTAGCATCCACAAGATAGGTAGAGAAATTGTGTGCTCTCTCTTGCGAGACACTTCCCCCTCTGTATTAGTGGTCGAAAAGTTTTCTTGTTTGCTCTGCTTGTGGCAAGCTGCACAACCAGAGTGCAACCTAAACCTCAATCTGACGCCAAAAAGCAATCCTCTGCACCCATCCATAGGTTGCTGTCATGGGGGGGGAGGGTCTACACAACAATATAGCGAAAACAGAAATATGGGCAACAGGCACAAGCGAATTCCTAGAATAGGATAAAGGCGAAACTATCAGTTTTTCTTGGTTTTGCATGGGTCTCTAACTAGGAAGACCCAGATGACTGCGCCTACTAGGCCTAAGCTTCCTAGGATAAGCGCCATTGTTTGGTAGTTATAGAGGTTGAGAAATAATCCGCCCAGCACAGACGCCAAAAGAATACCCACATTCATAAAAGCAGTGTTAAGCGACATCATTGTTCCCCGGAACTTAGGAACCTGCTCAATAAGTAGGCTGCCGGTGGCGGTAGAGGACATGCCGCCAAACCAAGAGCCAAGAGCACTCAAACCCCATGCAAGCGTAAGGGTAGGCATGAAAGGAAATGTTACAGTGATGGAAGCCGCCGCTAGAAAAGTCAAGGTTCCCAAACGCTTTCGGCCAACTCTGTTCACCAAAAAGCCTCCAACTACGCCGCCCACTGACGCAAGAATATTCCCTACAAAGATAACAGCAGAGCCTAATGCTACGGTGATTTCAAATTGGTCTCTGAAAAAAGAAACTGTGTAAAAGCCAATAGCGCTCCCAGCCAAAGCAAACATAGTTACAGATAAACAAGCAGTTGCAGACCGGTTGGAGAAAACGTGTTTGCACCCTGCAAAAAACGGTTCTTTTATTGTAGGCAGATTTTGGTTTGATTTGTTGGGAATGACAAGGAAGGCTAAAACTAAGCATGTCAGGGCAACTGGCAAAGAGAGCCAAATCATTACCGAGCGCCAACCTCCGATGGCTGCAATTACCCCAATCACAGGAGCCCCAAGAACGAATGCCATGGTTGTAGATGCCACAATACAGCCGATTGCTCGCCCTCTTTTTTCCAGCGGGTAGAATTCCCCGATTAACGAGTAAGCCATAGCGGTAACCAAGGCTATTCCGGCTCCAACGCCGATGTTTGGGGCTAGCAGCAAAACAAAGTCTTGAGCCAAAAAGAACGCAACCGCTGCCAAACTCGTGCACACCAATCCGAAGAGTAAAATTAGTTTATGGTTGAAGCGAACGCTTAAAACAGCCATTACCAATCCGGCAACTACACCGGAAATTGACCCGACTGCTCCTACTAGGCCTGCGGTGCCTACTTGAACCTGAAACGTTTTAGCTATATCAATCAAGAGCAGCTGGAACGTGACGGTTATTAACCAAACAGAAAAGACGGAAAATCCTAAAACAAAAAGCAAAAGCCCACTATAGCCAGCCCTCTTAGCTGATATATCACTGCCCATGCATGCTCCATTTGAAAGCTGGAAGTATTAAAGACTTGTGGATTTTCAGTTATTTAAAGTGGTTGCAGGTTATAAGAATTAGAGAAAATTACTTGCTTTATCCGACGCACCATCCGAACCGTTTCACATCCGCAGGAAAAACCCTCTCTTCCATCATCAGGTCACGAAGGCAAACAGGGTCAGCCTCCAAATAGTCACCTGTGCAAGCGTAAGCTCTGCCTCTGCATCCACCGCAAGTTCCTCGGTACTCACAGTCACCGCACTTTCCCTTCAGCTTTCTCTCCCTGAGAGTGTTGAGGACTTTAGAGTTGTGCCAGATGTCGGTTAGGCTTTGCTCTCTGATGCTTCCAGCTTTAATGGGCAGAAAAGTGCAAGGGTACACGTCCCCGTTGGGGCGCAAACTAAAGTACAGTATGCCCGCGTGGCACCCGACCGAATTGTGTATCCAGAACTCTTTAATCAGGAGGTCTTTTGGTTTTGTGCCGTGCGACTTGTGCATTTGCACGGCGATTTCGGGGTAAAGCGGCTGCCCACCTGACATGGCAAAAACCACTTCGGTGTCTTCTTGCATCCCCTGCAAGTACCGAATTAGGCTGACTCGCTGCTCTTGGGTCATCGCCTGGTCCATGACGTCTTTGCCCCTGCCCACAGGCACTAAATCGTACACTGCAATCTGGTCTATGCCGAGGTTTGACAGGAACTCTATTTTTTTAGGCATCTCACTGTAGGTGTCTTTTAGAGCCATCGTGGTTATGACAACTTCCAAATCAATGGCTTTACATGCTTGGATTGCTTTGATGGCTTGGTTAAAGGTGCCTGGCATATTTCTCAGTTTATCGTGGCTCTCAGGATTAACCGAATCAATAGGAATGCCTACAGCCATGATTCCTGCGTCTTTAAGCTCCATCGCAACTTTATGGTTGATTAGCAACCCGTTGGAAAGCATAGCAGGTATGATGCCAGCGTCAACACAGTACTGGGCAAGAGTTAAAACAAAATCTTTCCTCAGAAGAGGCTCTCCGCCGCTAAAAATTAGCGCTGAAGTGCCCAGATTTGCCATCTCATCTATGGCATGCATGGCTTCTCTTAGGCTGAGCTCGTTGGTCATGGCTTCTCTTGCGGAGACGTGGCAGTGAAGGCATCGTAGGTTACAGGCTTTGGTGACGGCAAAGGAAACAATGAGGGGAGTGTTGGCTTCTCCTTTTAGACCTTCCCCTAACAGTTTCTGGCGAAGCAATAGTTCGACGAGTTTGAATCCAACGCCCAAATAACATTCCTCAATTTCACTTTGTGGTGACCTTAGAC
>QYYE01000149.1 GCA_003589585.1 Candidatus Bathyarchaeota archaeon | reverse complement strand
TTTTTGTTTCTGCGTTGGCTAATGTTTGCAGGCTGGTTGAGAACGATTCCGCAAGCAGAACCGCAAACTTTTTTGATCTCCTTTTAAATAGAATTTGAAAGTTGAAAGTTTTGCAGCTTTCTCTTAGCTCTTTGGCAGTCCATAAGTTCAGTTTTATGTTCCCTTTAAGATATCAATGATTTTTTTCACGTCTGAGTTTCTTAAAGTAAAATAGCAGACTACTAGCCAGAATTAATGCTGCTGCAAAAATAGCGATAACAGTAACTGTTGGAAAGGGTTCTTGAGTGGGTGAAGATACTGGTGAAGGTGATGACGGCTGGCCATCGGTTGGTGTAAACGCTTCGTTTATAGAGTCTCCTTGTTCAAATGGCAAAATATAGCCGCCTTTGCCGCCAATAGCATATATTGTGTTGTTTACAACTGCTGCTGCTAATCCAGAGCGAGCCGTTAACATGGAAGCACCAATGCTCCATGTGCTATTTTCCGGGTTGTAAATTTGAACCAAGTTTGTGCCAGTCCCGCCTGCGCCTTGTGCCCCAAGTTGTCCACCAACAAGGTAAATTCTTGCAACACCAAATGAATCCAAAATAGTGCATGCCGCCGCCTCCAGCACAACTGTTGGGAGAGGTGTTGCGATAGTCCACGAATCCATTGTCGCATCATAAACTTGGTTCACATCTAAATTCATGGGCTTGTTGAACTCATCTTGCCCTCCCATAACGAATATTTTGCTTCCAATGACTGCTGACGAATAATGTATGACCGGGTAAGGCATAGGTTTTCTTGTTCCCCATTCCTCGCTAATTGGGTCATATACTTGATTTGTCGAAACAGTTGATTTTTGTCCGCCTGTTCTTCCGCCAATTAGGTAGATTTTATCATTAACTACATTTGCTTCTAACTGCGCCCTGGGAACTGGCATGGCCTTTTTAATTTCCCATTTGTCTGTAGCTGGATCGTAGACTTCGATTGCTCCCGTAATCTCAGCACGGGCATTGATAGATCGGTTTGAAAAGTGACCGCCAATGCAGTAAATCTTATTCTGATAGACGGCTATGGCAAAATTAAACCTTGCAGTTGGCATGGCACCTTTTGTTTTCCAAGTGTCAGTTGTCGGATCATATTCTTCAGTCGCGTTAAGGTCAGGGTAACCGCCGATAGCATAGATTTTTCCATTCACCTCAGCGATTCCTAAAGCTGTCCTTGCCGTTGGCATAGGTGACTTGGAAACCCATGTGCCCTCATGTACAACGGCTCCATAAACAGGCTTGCTACTCACAAGATATAGTGATGAGAGGGACAAAGCAACAAGCAACAAGGCGAGGCTTTTTTTCATACCTACTATTGGAACAGGTTGTTATAAAAAGCGTTCTTTTTAGGCTTCTAAGATACGCTTAATTTACTCAAGAGGTCTAAAAACCTAAAGAGCCTTCAGACAACCTAATTGGTATGCCAAAAATAAGCTCAAACAAGCCTTCTCTTATTTGTAGTTTAACTCTTTGGGTGCTTTATAAAAGGAGGCTATAGTTTTTTCCAAGCAACAAAGCCTGAACTATTGTTTGTCGTATTTTTCCACTTCATCGTTCATTATGACCAGTTCAACGCAGGCTTGCTTGAACATCTCTCTTGTGTCAGCATCAGCATGATACCGCTTCTCGCAAACCACCCGTTTAATCCCCGCGTTAATAATCATCATAGCGCACGTGCGGCAAGGAGTCATCTTGCAAAAAAGCGTCGCACCCTCCAATGGAATCCCGAACCTTGCAGCCTGAATAATCGCATTCTGCTCCGCATGCAATGTGCGCATGCAATGCTGGGTTACTTCACCGTTAGAATTGAAAACCTTGCGCATGTCATGCCCTGCATCGTCACAATGGGGCAAACCCGCAGGAGCACCAACATACCCAGTGGTCATAATCCGCTTGTCTTTCACGATTACGCAGCCGCTTCTTCCACGGTCACATGTTGCACGTTTAGCAACTGCTTCGCACATATCCAAAAAATACCTGTCCCAATTAGGTCTTGAATTAGTCAACAGTCTGCCCTGCCAAACAGTTTAGAAAATAGTTCACCAAACAAACTAATAATAATATCGAAAAACGCTCCGTGCTATTCCGTGCTATTTCTGGTAAATGTGGATTTCCCTGCCAACCTTGTGCTTCTCATCCATCTCAACAAGCGACAAAAGCCCCAGCAAACTCTGCGCCTGCAAGCCTTCCACGAACATATCCTCTGAGAAAGGATTAATCCTTACAAACCCAGCCTCCTCAAGCTTCTCGCCAATTGGCATCGTTACCGCTTGTCCCGTACGCGTCCGAATGTAAGGCGTCACCAAAACCAACCGCCCACCAACCCTCAAAACCCTATGCGCTTCTTTTACAAACCCAAAAAACAGCGGCTCCAACTTCTCTATTATCTTTTGCGCGTAGGGACCGGTGGGCACCTGCCGAAGCGCTGGACCTAAATCAGGCTCCGTAACGATGCAGTCCACCATGTCCTGCCCAATCTTCCCAACCATTTTAGCCACGTCCCCTTGCAAGACCCTAAAATCCGCACCATCAAGCCCATACTCCCTAACCAGCCACTCCAAATTCTCCTCAGCCGCCTTAACACACCAACCATTAATGTCCAAACCCACAACCTTCGCTTTAGCCAATAACGCTTCCTGAAGAACCGTGCCAACGCCGCAGAAGGGGTCAAGCAAAACCTTGTCCGCAGTGCAAGAAGACAAATTCACCATAATCCGCGCCAGTCTTGGTGGCATGGCAAAGATTTTGCGTTGGTATGGCTTGTATATGTCTCTTTTTTGGAACTCAAAGGGGTTATGAACCGCCACTGTGGTCGCAATCCATGACTCTTCTTTGCCGATGCAGAATAGAACCTCAGCTTTGCTTTCAACAAGATTCTTCTTTAGAACTTCAACATGGCTAAGCTGAGCAACCCTTCTGTCTTTGGCAAAACCCATAAATCTGGCTTTCTTACCAAAACCCGCCAACTCAGCCTTAACCGTGCTTCCCAAAAACCGCTGAACCACCCCTGAAAGTGCCCGCAACTGTTTCTCGGCGCAGTAAACGCTTACCCCAAAAAACACCCTGTCAGACGCTGCCTCAACTATAGCGTCAACCATACCGCTTGAAGCAAGAAACTGCTTGATTTCTTTCTGCGCTTCTTTGCTTCTCTTAAGGAACGCTTCCTTAACAATAGCTGTTGAAAACTGTGCCTTTGCTTCCCCAATTTTTATGGTTCCGCCCAAATCCTCCATAACCGTAGCCGCAAGGCTCCCTTCAAGGCTGATTGCGAAGAATTCTTTGGAAAAGAACTGTATTTTGAATTTTGCTTCTCTTGCTTTTAGGTATGCGGTTAGCTCCGCTAGTGAGAGCTGCCAGTTTTTTCCCGAGATAAACAGTTTAGTGGTGGACATTTTCTCTGGAATGTACAATTTAGTTAAAGTATTTAAGTAAAATGACCCCACCTTTGTAAAGTAACCCCAAACTATTGACAAGCAAAGAACTAAGCGAATCTACGGAAACAAAAAGGGGATATTTACAAATCGTTTAAATATCGCTTAACGAGTATGCTAAAAAAGGGAAAGTTGCATGCATGCAAGAAATTACAGGCACGTAAAAAACCGCGCCTACACAAGAAAAAAATATGCGAGGGGTTTTCCGCCACCCAAAATTGTAAAGTTTACTATGGGTGACACTAAGACACAGTTTGACATTGAAGGACAACTTATCGCTACAGAGCGCGTCCAAATACGCCACAGCGCATTGGAAGCGGCACGTGTGGCAACAAACCGTGTCTTGATGGATAAACTCATAAACGATTACTACATGAACGTTCATCCATACCCCCACATTATTCTGCGAGAAAACAAGATGATTTTCGGCGCTCACGCTGACCGTCTCCAACAGGGAATGAGACGTTCCTTTGGAACAGCCATTGGCACAGCGGCAAAAGTAGAAGTGGGGCAACCCATCATAACCGTCAGGGTAAAAGCAGCCGCTGCAGAAACAGCCAAAGAATCCCTCAAAAGAGGAAGTGCAAAACTCCCCATACACTGCAAAATAGTTATCTCCAAAATTCAAGCTCCAAGCATGACCCAAAAGGCCGAAACGGAGACGGAGACAACTTGAGCGAGAAACAAAGAGCGCTTGTTTTGTGGTTTGATGAATTAAGAAACACTGATGTTCCGATTGTGGGCGGCAAAAACGCCAGCCTCGGAGAAATGATAAACGCAAAGCTTCCTGTACCTCCCGGCTTTGCTGTAACAGCTTATTCTTACGAAAAATTCATTGTTGAAAAAAACATCGCTGAACAAATTTACCAAATCATTAAAGAGACAGTTCTTGACCCAAATGACCCCAAACAATACGACGCAGCATCAAAAAAGATTCGAGAAATCATTGGAAAAACACCGATGCCTAAAGACATCGAAGTTGCCATTGTAAAGGCATACGACGAACTGAACCAAAAACTTAAACTCGATAACACTTTTGTCGCTGTTCGCTCAAGCGCCACAGCCGAAGACTTGCCAGACGCATCTTTCGCGGGGCAACAAGAAACCTACCTCAACGTTAAAGGTCCAGAAGACCTGCTTGATAAAGTAGTAAAATGCTGGTCAAGCCTTTTCACTCCAAGGGCAATCTTTTACCGCAACGAGAAAGGCTTTGCCCACGAAAAAGTCTTCATAAGCGTTGGCGTCCAAAAGATGGTTAACTCCCGAGCTGCAGGAGTCATGTTCACTATTAACCCGGTAACGGGAGACCAAGACGAAATAGTAATTGAAGGCAACTATGGT
>QYYE01000148.1 GCA_003589585.1 Candidatus Bathyarchaeota archaeon | reverse complement strand
TTCTGCAGCGAACAATAGTTAAAATGGGTTGATTTAGATTTTAAAGCTTGCCAAATTTGGGCTTAAATTTTTACATCAGGTAAAATAGCAATGTTATAATGACTGGACCAAAATTTATGGCGCCGGGAGGGGGATTTGAACCCCCGCGGCCCCGAGAGGCCACAAGCTGTTTGGTCCCAAGTGGGGATCTCCAGGCTTGCTCCCTGCCTGGCTAGGAGACCCCGGCGCGCTACATACAAACATGTTATTGAAATGTGTTTGGCGATGTTTGTATCCCTTTCTCTTTCTTTAGGGGAATTTAAAGGTTATTAGCGAATCTTTTTTTAGTTTGTTGCTTGTTTCAAGTTTTGCGTTTGGTTTCAGATTTCGAATGTAAATAATTCTTAATTAACAATCTGCCAATAACTCCATAATCAAGCAAGGGAGAGCATTATTGCTTACAAAAGAAGAAAGCGCTGGTTCAATAGTCAAACGAATGAGAGAACGCCTCATCAAAAACTTTCTAGACGTGCTAATACTGATAGAACTCAAAAACGAACCTCTCAGCGGCTATGATATAATAACACACGTCAACAACAAATTCCACTTCCTCGTCAGCGCAGGCACTGTTTACACTATGCTTTACTCTCTGGAACGGAAAGGTCTTGTTAGGGGCATTGCAAACAGTCGAAAAACAACATACACGCTCACCAAAAAGGGCACATTGATGATAGAGGTAATCCTAAATGAACCTTACATCAAAGAATGCATAACAAGTTTTCTCAAATACTAAATAGCCACATTCCTGAAAACACATCTAATATTTCTTTCAAGAAACGCATCCTTTGGGGTACTTTCTTCCGCAAAGTATGATAAATGTTATATAGCACTTGCTGTGACAAATAGTCACCGTTTGTCTGCCAAGGTGACCTAGATGAAACCGCAAACCAACAGTTCAAGCCCAACAGAAAAACGCAACGCCTTACTAGTCGGCACAAAAACGGGCAAATGCGAACTATGCAAAGTGACAAAAAAACTGCTCCTCCTAAAATACGGCTTCATCCTCTGCGAAGACTGCCTAAACATCTGCATTAACATACTCGAAAACCTGCAAATCGCAGCAAAGGAAACAGAATTAAGCAAGCCGTTAAAAACTCAAAAAAGGAAGGCAGCCGAAAACAGAAAAGCCAAAACACCATCAAGCAAGACAAACCAAACTAAACGCCGAAAACCCAATTCGATAAACATCCTGGAGGTAATAGCATAAAGCATCTAACCACCCTCGAGGTCCCAAGTAAGAAGAAAAACGATCTGTTAGGTCTGGTTTTTAAAACCCAAGACGTATCAGACATGATTAGGCATGGAGGAAGCCAATTCTTGATTAAGTTAAAGCAAAAATCGCTTCGCTGTAATAACTCTTGGTATAAAACGTTAAGCCTTGATAAGCGGAGATTCATCGATGCCGTAATCCAAACTGTAGATAAAATTAGCAGTTCCCTTCTGCTCAAACTAATGACTGAGCTTGCCGAAAAACTGATTACAGCCATAGGCGGCATTCACACTTTAATTGGCAACATACCCTACAATATGCTAAATTATGGCCTTCCACTAGCAAAAAGAATCAGCGAGATAACCCACAAGTGGGGAAACCACTCTGCAAAAAACTGGGCTTGTGAGGAAGGCTTCATAAGGTACCTGACAGTGGTCGACATAAACAACCTTCCAATGTTCAGATTAAGCGATAAACTTTGACTTCAACAAGTCAGATTTCGACTGCCTACATAATCGAGCAACGGTTAGATAACGGTGTGAAAGGGTCGAGCGGTATATGCTTCTTGATTCTCCTTAACTCTCGTGATGACACCCCACAAAACCAAACCCCGCCTTAACTCGAAGCAATGGCTGAAAGCCCAAAGAGAAACAAACAAAAAATCGTTAACCTGTCAATGTCCCAGAACCAAAAACCAAATCACGCAAACTTAAGCGAGATCAAGTCTTCCTTAGACAACATGTCTCTGCAACTCTTGCGTGACAGGTTTCTTAGAGTGGATGTGGAGACCTACTACAAGATAGCCGAAATGTACATGGATAAAACTCTAAAATACGACAAGAAATACCGGCGAGCAATCGTAGAGAGAAAGCCATTGGAAACGCTGATTCGCCTATCTATGGATAAGGTTGCCTCAGCATACGTTTTAATTTCCGGTCAAGCCGATAAAAGCAAGGTCGACGCCTTACTTAGTGACTACACAAGCTTGATTGAAAACTACCTAAAGAGCGCTGGCTTTCACCCGTCCGATGATGAACAGTTTTAGACCTTCTATATCAAATCAAGAAACTGCTTCTTACCGATTCCATGCACCTGGCAATCCATAACTAAGAGAAACCAATGCACATGCAAACCGCCTCCCAAGTCACGAAGCAATCCTTCAAGATACAACGATGCCTGCCTATAACTAAAGACCGAGTTACAATTGTCATCCCAGTCAAAAATGAGGAGCAAGCCATCAGTCAAGTCATAGACGAAATTGTCCAAGAAGGCTATGATAACATACTTGCCGTCGACGGCTACTCAGCAGACGACACCATCAAAATCATCGAGGAAAAGAAAACCGTGAAACTAATCCAACAACACGGCAAAGGAAAAACAGGGGCCATAAAAACCGCTATCGAAAACGTCGCAACCCCTTATTTACTAGTCCTTGATGGAGACTACACCTACCAAGCAAAAGACATCCAACGCCTCCTAACACACTCAGCCAATTATGCCCAAGTTATTGGGATAAGAAATCGAAAGAACATCAGTTTAATCCATAGATTAGGAAACTGGATAATTACAAAATCATTCAACCTTTTGATGGGCACCCATCTCTCAGATATTTGCTCAGGAATGTACCTTCTCAGAACTGACGTGGCTCGGAGCATTGAGCTTGGCTCGAGAAACTTTGCAACCGAAGTAGAAATCGCAGCCCAAACAGTAGCCGATTATGAAGTAACTGAGGTACCGATAGGCTACAGACGAAGAATAGGCAAAGCAAAACTTTCATGGCGCAACGGCTTTGAAATAATCTCCGCCGTCTTAGCTTTGGCACGCAAATACAATCCCGTCTTACTCTTCTCCGCCGTATCAATGTCATCAATAGTCCCTGCTGTGGCTTTGCTGGCTTGGGTGACGTATCGACAGTTAATGTTTGGCATTTGGCACAGCGGATGGGCACTAATGGGCGTAATGCTCCTGCTCTTTGCTTCCCAAGCCTTGGCCATTGCCACAATGGTTCTGCTCGTAAAAAGAACTGAGAAAAGAATAATCCAGCGAATTGAAAAAACAAAAAAGAGCCAGTACCCCCAATGGAAATAACCTCTGAAAAAGACCTGCTATTAGTAAACAGCCTCTCATTCCTTCTCATATTGGCCGTGGCTTTGGTTCCAGACTCACCGCTAAGAACTGTATTGGGCATCCCGTTTGTTCTGTTCTTTCCAGGCTACACACTGATATGTGCGCTGTTTCCTGGAAAGAAGGATTTGGGTGAAATAGAAAGAGTTGCATTGAGTATAGGCTTGAGTTTAGCGGTTGTTCCCTTATTAGGCTTAGTCTTAAACTATACTCCCTGGGGAATTAGACTAGCATCTATCTTGGCATCGCTGTTCATATTCACGCTGATAATGTCAGCCCTATCATTCTACAGAAGAGCCAAACTGCCCTACGAACAAAAGTTCAGTCCTTACCTGCTAGTAAAGATGCCAAAATGGAATGCGATATCTCGATCAGATAAGCTTTTCTTGATAGGCTTCTTAGTGGCCATAGTTGTGGTTGCCAGCTCAACAGTTTACCTTGCCTCAGCACCCAAAATAGGCGAGCGATTCACCGAGTTCTATGTGCTTGGTTCAAACGGCAAACTAGCGGATTACCCGGTGAACTTGATGCTTGGAGAAAACGGTACAGTAGTGCTAGGCATCACTAACCATGAATACGAGAACCTGACATACAGGATCGTCATCTGTCTGGAAAATCAACCCCTCGAAGCCATTGATGAAATACAGCTGAGCCATGAAATGAACTGGAGCCAAAACTACACCTTCACCCCCAAAGAAACAGGCGAGAAAACGAAACTAGCATTCGAGCTGTATAAACAGAACATAGATGAACCATACCGTAGCCTTCAACTATGGATAACTGTGAAGCCGCCAGAATGAAAACAAAACAAGCACTAAAACTCTTCCTACTCTATCTAATCCTCATAGTTATGGCTGAGCTTGTAACATCCTTCGTTGACATTTCGTATGGCCTTTTCCTGCACGCCATAATCCTCGTCTCATTGTTTACCTTATCAGCTGTCTTGCATCAGAGAAGCAGCATTTCAAGCATGCTTCAAAGCCTATCTCTTGCACCCCTAATTAGAATACTGAGTCTTTCGCTTCCCCTAGCCTATTTCCCAGAGTACGCCTGGTACGTGGTGGCAGGCATACCAGTGCTGCTGGCAGCAATAATCATGGTTAGACTTCAAGACTTAAGCCTAAAAGATATCGGGTTAACTTTAAAAAAACCCATAATCCAGGCATGCATAGCTCTAACAGGCATAGCTTTCGGAGCAGTTGAATACTTCATTCTAAAACCTGAACCACTGGCTACGGGTTTGTCCACGCTGGAATTTGCTCTTTTAGCCTTAGCGCTTATTCTCTCCACTGGATTTGTTGAGGAACTGGTCTTCAGAGGAGTTCTACAAAACAGTGCAGTCAAGATTTTAGGTGAAAAAGCAGGAATAGTTGGCGTGACAGCGGTGTTTGCTGCTCTGCATATTGGCTGGCTAAACATACTTGACGTTGTTTTCGT
>QYYE01000147.1 GCA_003589585.1 Candidatus Bathyarchaeota archaeon | reverse complement strand
TGGCAATTTAGTATGGGACAAAACTTTTGGAGGAGCAGAAAGCCAAAAAGCCTATGCAATTGCCCAAGCCGGGGATGGCTATGTACTCGTTGGTGATACCCAATCAGGCGACAGCGGAGCCGATGCATGGGTAGTTAAGGTTGATTTGGATGGCGTGCTGTTGTGGGAGAAGACCGTGGGGGGCAAAGATGCTGATTCGCCAACATGTATCACACGCACAAAGGATGACGGATACTTGGTTGCTGGCTACACTTTCTCATTTGGACAAGGAGAGCGGGACTTTTGGCTCTTCAAAATTTCGGATTCCGGCGATGTCTTGTGGTGTTGCACTCAGGGCACATCTGCTTTCCAAGAGGCCTACAGCGTCATCGAGGCGTCTGCGGAGGAGTATATTATGGTTGGCTGGGCTGATCCGTTTGGTAAACCAGAGTTGATTGGTAAGGCAACCTATGATTTCTATGTAGTAAAAGTAACCGTTGACAAGGTAAGTGATGGATTTGCGTTCACCCGGTTAATCACTTATGGGTTAATTGTCTTTGGGGTTTTGTTGGCGGCTTTGTTTGTTCTTTTTAAACTGTGGTATAGCAATCGGCAGCGGTCACAAAGCCACGATTTGGTTGGGAATAAAAATTGCTAATTTGCTATTGCCCTTTCATAGTTATAATTTGGAGAAGAGCGTTTGCAGTATATTAACGAAAGCACTATAGTTTGTCCATATGGCGGCTGTCCGGAACTTCTTTTTCACTTCATCCTCGTTTGTTACATCTCTCTCATGGAAGGCAATTAGCACTTCTTTTTGGTCAGATATCATAAAGCAAGGCAGATTTTGTGCATCCTCTACTTTTTGAGGTTCGTTTAGCCAATGTAGCTGCCGTAGGAAGTAAGCGCTTTTTAGAGTGTTATCTGAGACCATGGTTATGTTTACTTTGTGGGCTTGACTTTTTAGTCTGTCAGAGAAGTCGCTGTAATAAAGCTGAGACAAGTAGTCGGCGGAAGCGAAAATCTGAAACTCTTGCTCTGTTTTCTCCAAGAGTTCATTGGCTTTCATTATTACTTGCTGCTCGCCCTCTAGCATTTGGAATAGCTCTTTTTTGGGAGCGGCAACTTTGGGTTTCGGCATGGACAGCCAAAGTTCGACCAGATTGGGTTTCTCTTGCTCTAAAAGCTTAATCTTAATTTTCTGTGCATCCACCAGCAAATCTATTGCCTTATCCAAGGGAACAGCCGTAAATTTAAGGGGCTTCTCAAAAATTGAGAACACAATCCCTCTTTTCTCTAAATCGCGAAGTATACGGTAGGTCTCAGTGCGATGCAGAGAAATGGCTTCCGCAATCTCTCCAGCCTTCTTTTCGCCGACTCTGGCAAGATACAGGTAAACTTTAATTTCGTTTTTTAGTAGGCCAAATCTTGAGAGGGTTTCTTCAATTGTTGTTAATTGCTTGTTGTAGCCTTGGTCTTTCTTAACAAGCTTCCAAGCTTCAGTTTGTTTATTGTAGACTTTAATTAGTTCAGCGTTTTCCATTGCGAGCTCCATCAGTTGCTCCACCATTGGTCTCCATATTTGAGGTATGGCTACCCAATTCTGATGAATTATATATAATATGATTACGACTTGCAAATCTGAATTCAAAATTCACATTCCCCTCTAGCGAAAAATTTTGCGCTTTACCTAACAGCAGCCAACACTTTTCTGCACACTGTTTGTGGCAAATTGCACAACCAGAGCAAAAACGCCTGCAACTGCAAACCACAAAAAACAAACCAAAACACAACCCCCGAGAAGTTGTTGTGGAGGGGGAGAGGAGAGGGGGCAACAACTCGTAGAAAAACAAAAAGTGTAAAGAGGGGATGGGTCACCGCAGAGGGTTCTGACGTTTCATCCCATTTAATCCCAATCGCTCAGTTTATTTAAGCAGAGACCATTTGAAGATGGCGCATAACAGCTACTCTGTTTTCAACCGCTGTTGTTATGTCTTCCAAGATTGTATCTTGGACCCATGTAGGTAAGGCTGAGAACTGTTTTTCAACTGATAACCATATCTGCATCCATTTTCGCCGTGTCTTGACGTCAACAGAACCAGTGTTATTCATATATCAATCCCTCCTTTCACTTATATAACTCAAGTTAGCCAGCGACGGAAATTCCGCTTCCATCTGCATGCCATCCTCTTGAATAGCTGAAAACAAGTTTGGCTGTTTAAGAAAGAATACTTGACTTTTACCCCGCCTTTGCTTATCAAGCAGACCCATCGCACGCATTTCATTCAGATTCTTGCTCTCAAACGCTCGGGTTCTTCCAGTTACCCGACTTAGTTGGCTGGCAGTTCCGCAGCCAAGTTTTGTTAGAGCTATGAAAGTGGGAAGAAACCTGTTAGAGACTTGAATTTGCACCTGAGGCAAACCGTTGACTTTAGCATCAATTGCATCGAGCTTTCTGAGGATTTTTTCCAACGCTAAGCCGATTTCAAAAGCGTTTCTCATTTCTTTCACCTTTAACCTGCAAATAAAGTCACAGAAACAATATTAGAGCTATATTTTTCCTTCAGAATCCGAATATCATTTCCAGAACGATTAGAACCCAGTCAAGCTACACCTGAACAACTTTTAATACTGAGGCGCACCAAGGAATAATGCACCTTCCCTCGGCTATATCATAGTAAACATCGTCTATTATCTCCTTACTAGTAGTGTACTTGCTTTCTTCAACAAGTTTAATCTCTATAAGCAGCCGTTTATCTGTCATTAAGTTAACAACCTGTTTTAATTGGTGAGTAATGTAACCAATGAAGGCGGCAGACAGACGGATTAAAATGCTATCGCATATTCGGATTCAGAAGAAAAAATACAAAGATAAAATATCAGATTACCCATATATTAAATAGGGAATAATTTTGCCTGCTGTTGACAACCTCAAAAAAAGGGTAGTCAGAAATTTTATGGATATCTTAATCCTAGAGGAAATCAAAAAGGGCATGATGAGCGGCTATGACGTAATGGCTTACCTTCAAAACAAATTCGGCGTCTCACTGAGTTCAGGAACAGTCTACGGAATACTATATTCTATGGAAAGACAAGATTTGATAGAAGGTTTTATGATAGGCAACAAACGGATGTACAGAATTACCCAAAACCGAGAAACAGCAAAACTGCTGAAAGCTTACGAGCCCCTCAAAAATTTCTTAAAAAACACGACACTATTGAACGCCAAAATCAGAGCGTGATTAAGGACCTAAAATTATCACATCATGAATTGCTATTTTGAAGCAAAGTAGTAAATTTCACCCAGGTGAACAGTTTTATAGCCGAATTTTTCCAAGTAACCAACGACCTGGTTATTCGAGCTTTCAATAACTAACTTTAATCTTTTTGCATTTTTCAGAAGATGCTTGCCACCCTGCAGAACATTTAACTCGGCTCCTTCTACATCGACCTTTATCCAGCTCACATCTGTTAGTCTGTAATTTCGCAGAAGCTCGTCTATAGTTAAGGCTTGAACAAACTTTACTTCTCTTAGTCGTGCTTCTGATTGTAACTCAAAACCTGATAAAGAAGGGTCTGTACATGCATAAAACGGTTTTTTACCAGAAGTATCGCATAAGGCAGCATTGACAGTTGTGACATTATCAAGGTGATTTGAGGCAATGTTCTCTTGGAGAATGAGATAACTCTGCGGGTCAGGTTCGACAGCAAGCACCTTGCCCTTTGCGCCTACAGCTCTTGCTGCTTTCAATGTGTAGAGTCCAATGTGAGCACCAACATCAATAACCACTTCGCCTGGTCGTGGCTGAAAAATTCTCTGAACAAGAGGTTCGTGATTTCTGCTTGCCAATACAAACAATAAATCATGCATAACAAACGGTCGAAATCTAATGCGGTTCCCATCAACACTTGCAACAATTGAAAAACCAGACATGTTAGGTAATAAATTCCATATTGGTCTAATAACATCATACACAAGCGCATCAAACACAATCCGCTTGTTCCCACCTAAAGTCTTCAAAATTAGGACTATTAAAGACCGAAAAGAACTCAAGCATCGCATTGCCATCTTTTGCATTACCTCTTCCATCTTCATGCCTGCTTAGTGATTAGTACTCAAACTAACCTATTAGCTTTCAAGTAATCTAACAATGGATTTTGAGGGTAAATTATCTATAGGTTGTTAACTAAAGGATTAGACATTTTTAAACTTGACAACGCGGTTCGAATTAATTACTTTTGCTTGTCAGTTGAATTCTGGCAAGAAGGGAATTTGGGAGCCTTCTTATGGGAAGTTTTGTTGGCAGGGGAGTCTTATTATTTTTTGTAATTATCAATTGACTGTTATCAACTTATCCAATACGGCTCAATACCAATCGATAATCTTAAATACTTACTGATGTTATATCGATACTGGGCAACCGCATGAAAGTCATCCTTACCGTAAAGGCAGACGAGCTCAAAATAGCGCAGCTGCTGTCAAAGTTTGCAGAAAAATACCGTATGAGCTACAAGCTAAACCGACGGGGAGACGGCTACCTGCTTGAAGTGGACCTAAACAGTGACGATTTGGGCGAGTTCATAAGACGACTAAACCACCTCAAAGATGCAAGCTTCAAAATCGAGGAAGTGCGCGGAGGAGGCTTGCTAGACCGATTCAACGTAAGCCTTCTGCGGACCAATGTTGATGCGTTGGTAGGGAAAGAAACCGTCGCTAAAACCGACATAGACCCTATCGACGGCGGAGTGGTCAAGCTTGGCGGTGAACTTTGGCTCTCAAAAACGGAAGACCCCGCCGTAATTAAAAAGGGCTCTAAGGTGAGGGTGATTCGAGTGGAAGGGGTAAGCCTTATAGTAGAAGGAGTA
>QYYE01000146.1 GCA_003589585.1 Candidatus Bathyarchaeota archaeon | reverse complement strand
AGCCGAAGTAAACCAGCTAAATTTATCGCTTGCTCAGCTAAACTTTTGACGTAGTCTAATTCGTTTAGGCGCGGGGGCTTCCAACCTGCAAGAAACAGATAATCCTTCAAATAAGCAGAGTCGGCAAAACATCCAGATTTCAAGGCGACTTCATTGAGGGTTGGCTCCCTAAAAAACCTAAATTCATGCCTTAGCTCTTCCAAAGCAGCTTTGACAGCCGCTGCGTCTTCTCGATAACGTGCCAAGCTAGCAGTATCTTGCTTACTATGCAGGGGTTTATTCAGCGCTATCTCCGCTTTGCTGCCGGATGGCTTTTTCAAAACATACTCAGTTGCTTCATCGCACCAATAGAGCTTGAAGGAAGGCGGAACAGGATAGTCTATCCAAGTTTGCTGCTTTAGCGGTTTAATGACAAGTTTTTGATTTGAATTGGCAACCAATAGTTTTTTGACGAGTTTGTGGAGGATTTTTTTCTCGCTGACATCTTTCCATTTTACCTGTAGTTTACCTTGGGAAGACAATTGGAATATGGTTTGGCTTGTCTTAAATTTGAACCAGAGTAAGCCTTTTTGTGTTAGATCTGCCTGGACTAACCGCTCATTTTTCACCATAGCTTCGTGAGATGCAATCAAATCTGCGTTTGTCTGGTAAACCACCTGCGAAGGCACGACTGACCACAAAATACCCCGTATCTGCACGACCTTACTTAAAGGTATGACAAACCAAGGTGTAAAAAGTTGAGGCAGTATAAGTGTAGAATTGCTTTAAGGTTAGAAGCACTTGAAAGAGAGAGGCTTGAGCAGCTGATTTTTGAGCGCAAATTTAAGAACATAAGCCAAGCTATCAGGGCAGCCATAACTGAGTACCTAAATAAACAGGAGGCAGCCAACAGTGAGCAGTAAACAAGTCGAATTCTTGACCAAACTGCGCGATGCTCATCAAACAATCGCCGATGCCACATACCAATATATCCAATCGATAGCGTCACCGCAAATTGGATTGACCACAGTCCAAGAACTAACATTTATCACCCTAAAGTTTGAAGCTCAACAAGGCACGAAATTGGGAGATTATGAAGTTGCCTACAAGCAGAATAATCTCCCAGACAAATGGCAAAGCGCCTATAGCATCCTAAGAGTCAACAACGCGACCATCAAAGACCGCTATCACGGCGAGACCTACCAGTACAGCTACTGGCTATATGGCGAGGATAAAATCTACCGCCAAAAACTCAAACCGAAAACCCCAACCTAGAGGAGATAAGGCTTTGGTTGACTATCGAACGTGGGCTCGCCTAAACTTCGAGGGCAAGCAGGAATGGGGCGACGTCTTCAGGGACGGCAAGGTTCCAGTGCAAAGCATCGCAACCCAACAAGCCAAGCTCGGCGGCAACAAAGACCCAGAATCAGTTTTCACCGTTGACTGGAAAGAACTTACAGAGTGGCAGCAAGAAGCAATCCTCGACAAGCTAAGCCAACAAAGCAGTGTAGCCAAAGAAGTGATTCTAAAGGAGATTTTGAAGGTTGGTTTACCGCTGCGTCGAAACCTCATTTTCAGTTGTGGCACCAACCAAGTGGAACTATACCTGTAAAGGGGAGCTTGAAAAAAATGCTTGGCGATTCTAAGAAGCTTGTTTGCGTTCGATACGTTGACCATGTCCTCTACAACCGAGCAATTGCAGAAGCTATGAAACCACAAATCCGAAAGGCAGTGGGCTGGCTAGTCTACGAATGCGACCAATACATTACCTTGGCTTGGGATCATGATGATGAAGCGCCTACCCTGCATGGCGGCGACGCTAAAGCATCAGGACTGGTCCTGTTAAGAACCAACATTCTGGAGTTGCGGAAGCTTCTAAATTTTGAGTTGAATTTAAATGTCAAACCGCCTAAACAAGAAGGTGAGTATGCGTTCCGACCAACGGAGCGAAAAACTCACTCCCATAAGTCTAAGGGAGAAAAGCAGCCATGATCGAAAGAACCGCAACCTTAGCCCCCGCCATAACCAGAACACGCAAACTACCCTTAGAACAGCTAAAAAGCCTCAAGCTACCGCTGATATTCCAAGAAGACGTCATTATCATCGAAAGAAGCCTAAACGGCTGGAAACTACGAACGCCAATCAGCATACAGCTCGAAAAGGTTTTGGAAGCTCAAGAAATCGGCTTAGTCGAATACATCATAAAATCCTGCCTCAGCTACCAACCAAGCATAATTCCATACATCTTTGAAAACAAAAGCCTAGTAAAGGTCGCCCGCCACTTCTTCAGACATCGCTCAGGCTCCCACCAAAGCTGCCTAATGTACTCAGTAAAACTGCGAAAATACGCCATCTGGCTGGGACACAGCCCCGACACAATAATTCAAGACATAAAGCCCGTCGGAGCAATCCCCGACCCCATCAAAGTTCAAAACCACAGCGGCTTCCTAAACGATTACGTAGCAGAACTTCAAGACAACGGCTTAAAACCCAACTCAGTTAACAACTGCATCAAAGCAGTCAAAACCTTCTACCGAGTAAACGGCGCAGAAGTAAAACTCTCTGAACCTCTAGTCCGCAAAGCCGTCTACAAGGACAGAGCACCAAAACCCGAAGAAATCACCCTGATGCTAGACAAATCAGCCGTTCGAGAAAGCTTCATCATAGCAGCAATAGCAACAGGCGGATTTAGAGAAGGAACATTCGCCAAACTCAAATACAGACACGTACGCGAAGACTTAGAAGCCAACAGAATACCCATCCACATCCACGTCGAAGCAGCAATCACCAAAGGCAAATACCACGACTACGACACCTTCATTAACACAGAAGCAAGCCACTTCCTAAAACTCTACATCGAAGACAGAAAACGTGGCACAAGATATATGCCTCCAGAAGAACTCACCGACGACTCACCGCTAATCAGAAACGGCCGTGTCTCCGACAGAGTGTTAGGCGTTAGCGAAAAAACCATAAGCAAAATCATCCACGAAATCGCCGTCAGCACAAAAATCGCCAAAAAACTACCCGACAGCTGGATGTACAGTGTATGAACCCACAGCCTCAGAAAATTCTTTAGGACACAGATGAGCGCAGTAAAGCTGGACTCTGAAATCATCAACTACATGATGGGACACACAGTAGACACATACGAAGACGTTCAGAGCTTAGGCATAGAAACACTAAGAAACATGTACCAGTCAGCAGGCTTAGCAATCAGACCAAAGACACAAGCAAACAGAATAGACCAACTCAAAGAGATCATAAGAGCCTGGGGAGAAAACCCAGAGGAGCTTCTTACCAGAGATGCCTTATTGCGGGGGAACATAACTGAGACCTCAGAGATGACACAGAACCACCAGCTATCTATCTTAGCCGAGCAACTAAAAGAGCTCATAAAGAAGGAGGTCTCAACATAAAAACAACCAAAAAACGGTACCTTTTAGCGTTCGAGCCAGAAGAAACCAGCGGCCCCACCACTGTACTTCAACCAACTAATTGCTTGGCAGCACTATGTGAAGGCCGAATACTTGACACTTCACCTTGGTAGTTATCTTGGGCGCAAAAGGTTTAGACGCAATAAAATGTATCAATTTGCTGCAAATGTTCGTTTGGATTTTATATCTGCGTATGCAAAGTAGATTATCAGTATACTCCACATTAGGGTAACTAAAAGTGCTTTGCTTGGAAAGAACACATAAGTGGCAAAAATCCGCTGAGTCATCGTAAGGGCAATTGCCAGAAGGGGTGCCCAGTTCTTCTTTTTAATGAGCCCAAAAAGCACAAAAGCAAACACCGCCGCTGCCACACCTGCCTCAGCGCCCACAATTGTGAAACCTAACTGGTAAATGCTCCACTGAGTGCCTGGTTCAACTGTCCAAATAGCGATGGCTATGCTGTCTAGAAATATGTTTGAAGCCACTAGCAAGGTAAGCATTTTGTGTGGATTAGTTTTTCTGTAACGTGAGCCAAGGATAATGGATCCGGCTATCGCCAACATAGCCCAAATATACCAGTATTGTTCGTTAAGCAAGAATATGGCTGAGACGGCGAGAATTACCATAAATATTCCGATTGGGGCAAGCTCGAGTTTCAGTTTGCTGGGCATACCTATTCATTTGCGGATGGTGGTTTTTATCGATTCTCCCGTTTTTGCTCATCAATCAAGTGAAAAGGCGAAAGCTGATATTTGGGATAAACCATCTTTTTAAGAAACTGATGGGCGATGAATCCACAAACAAACTCTATGAAAACAGCACTGATCGTAGTCGCCATCTCTTTTCTGCTCTATACCAGCTATCAGGCGATTACAACAACCCTCTTTGTGGTACATTTCCCAACAGTAATCAATGTCTTGCCAAACTTCATAACTAGCATCCAACCCCAGCTACAACTTACTCTTTTTTTGTTCCAAGAACTCGCGGGTTCGGTTGGAAGTTACCTTCGCTTAACTGCTGCTTTCTTAGCTGTAAACTCTGCTATACTCTACCTCAAAAATAACCCTAAATATCTCCAAAAGTTCAGGCTGGTTTTGCTTTTTGAATCGCTCTACTTTCTCCTGCTGTTACCGGCGGCGGCAAACCATCTGATTGGGTCTGTTATTTCAACGAGTGTCTTCTTGAATTTTTACACGGGCGTGTCCGTTCTGCTTCAAGCCCTGCTTATTTTTCCTGCCCTGTTTTTGCTGAGCCACAAGCTAAAACACCTTCAAGATACCTCTTCGATTTTTAAGTGGGTAGTTATTGCCGCTCCTTTGTACGCGTTTGGTTTTTGGGTTAGGCATGGTTTGCTTTGGGTTTATGCGCTTTCATCTTCAGCGCCGCCTCAAACGGGTCTTCCTGAGGCTGTTGGGTTTGTGAATTCTTGGTTAACCTTGTTTGTTACTGCATTGGTTACA
>QYYE01000145.1 GCA_003589585.1 Candidatus Bathyarchaeota archaeon | reverse complement strand
TACAATGTTTCTCTTTGTAGGCCAGTTCTTGCCGCCTTTAATCTTTAACCCAGTCTTTTCCATGGTCGGCTTTAACGGAGTGTTCTTGGCGGCTGGAGTAGCCTGCGCAGTCTTGACAACAATATTCTTGGTAAAACTCGCTAGTAAAAAGTAGCTTTTTAGTCGGTGGCTTTCTTCCACTCGTTCATCAGCATAGCATAGGTTTCATCGTTTTCCTCTATGGTTTCAAACCATCCCAGGTTTTGAGCGATTTTTTGCGCAAACAGGTGGTAGCACATGTGAACCTTTTTGTCTAACACGCGGAAGTAGAAATCGTCGCAGGTGCAGAATTCCGCTTCCGGCATAATCAGGTAGTCGCGTTCTCTGCCGATGACTATCCAGACAACTCGTCCGCTTGGTTTGAAAACGTATTTTTTCACGCGGTTTTCTTTGAGGGTGTCTAGGGCTTTTGTAAAGCGTTGCCCAAAAAGTTCATACAGTTCAGTGAGGTTTTCGCCTGAGAGTTTGCCTGCTGCTTTGGCTTGTTTACAGATGGCGTTGAGTTTGTCTAATTCAGGGTTCATTTGTACACTATCTTAATAGAAAATTGAGGAGGGTTGATTTAAAAGCTTTTTAGCCGATGTTGATTGGTTCCCCTTTTGGTTTACTTGCAACTTCAGCTTTTGGCAGTATGACTTCTAAGACTCCGTTTTTGTAGGTTGAGCTTGCTTCTTTAACTCTAACTTTTGCTGGCAAGGTTACTTCTTTGTAGTATTTTGATTGGGGAGTGTCAACGCTGATTTCAAGGGAGTCTTCGGTGCCATGCAGTTTAATATCGCTTTTCTCCACACCTGGAAGTTCAGCAACCACACGAAGTTCAGTGCTAGTTTCAACAATATCAACAAGCGGTTCACGTTCTTCCTTGACTTGGGGTGCTCCTTTGAGGGTTTTTTTGATGTTGCCGAATTCTTGGATTTCAGGTTTTCCGTCTGGTCCGATTTTCATGCTGTAGCCATAGACGAAGGGTCCTAGTTCTTTGACGGTGCTGCCGTCTGGAAGCTTGCGTTCTTTGACGTATTCTTTGGGGACTTTTTCGGTGAAAGTTTTGAATTCTTCCTCCATCATTCTTTCCATTTCGTGGAACATGCGGTCAATATCGCTGAAGAATGGACCTTGGGGTGAAGTGCGCCTTTTCTTGAACCATTCTGGATAATCATCAATTGACAAATGTGTTTCACCGAGATAGGAATTAGTTTCTCAATCCAATAAATTTTATGTTACAACTAATACTTCTCTTATGACCATTAGCGGTTGTTTGAGGTACACGGATTATAGGATTTGTCTCGCATTTCTCTCACTTTAGATACCTCATAAAACAGCTTAGAAATCATACAGCCCTCATGCCATTCTAATGTAGTCAACTATTGGGTTGATGGCTTCTGGGTTTGTCCAGTCTTGCGTTTGACAGAAAACGGCGAGCTGTTGCTTTGCTTTTTGGTCTCCTTTAAACCAAGCCCTAATCCTTAGATTTGTTCTTGGGCCAAGATTCATGAGCAGTTTGTCAGCGAAATCCAGCTTGCTATAGTTGTATGCGCCAGGCAACGGGAAATATTTGATGCGTTGATGAATCTCCACAGGAAGGCTTGCGTGTATTACGGATTGGTGTTTTGGCTCAATCTTGGATGCTCCGATGGATGCAAAAACGGCGACTTTTTTCTTGCTTAGTGCATTCCAGTTTTTCTTAACAAAATCTATGCCTTTGACTTTGCCAATGTGGACCGATGACCCAAACAGTACTGTGGAGTAACTATCAATGGATGAGGCATCAAAGGCGTGAACGCTAAATACTTCAGCGTTTAGTTTTTGCGCTATCAATTCTGCATAACGCTTTGTGCTTCCATATTTTGATTGGTAAATTACTGCAATCTTGATTTGGTTTGAGTTCATAACTGAGGTTTTCTTTGCGGTTGGTTATATTCATTTTCCACGTAGTCATATCGATTGGCGGGCTTTTTGCGTTCTGAAATAGCAAGTGTTTTGCCTATGCGAATGGTCAAAATCGTCTTTTGGGGATAAATCTTTAAATCTGCGGAAGATGAGTCTTTTTTAGATATAACATGAAAAGAGTTAACATGTTTCTAGCCATGCTGGTCACTTCCATTGCAGCCCTAATAGCATTAACCGCAATAGGCTTTGCCATATTCACTTCCGCCCAAACCAACCAGCATACCAACGACTGGATGGGTCAGATGTGGGGAATGGGCAGCGGCATGATGGGACAAAACCAAGCAACCCAAACCACCACTAACCAGTTGCTGCCTTACTTTGGCGTGCTGTTTGCAGTTATGATTAGCGTCACCATTATCGGCGTTGTGGGCTTGGCTTATTACCTGCTGTATCCTCAAATCAAGTTTGGCGTTGCACCGGAACCCACGATGCAAACTGTGACTAACCAGTATGTTTCGAATGCTGTTACGCCTTACGAGTCAGTAATTAAAACATTAACCGATGATGAACGCAAAGTCATCAACGTTCTAAACGCTCACAACGGCAAGTACCTGCAAAAGTACATTCGTAAAGAAACAGGGTTGAGCCGACTGAAAACCCACAGGATAATTGCGCGGTTAGCCGAAAGAGACGTTCTGTCGCTGGAAAAAACTGGGAATACGAATCAGGTTTACCTGGCAAACTGGCTCCAACAAGAAAACCAAAAACACTAGCTGCTTGGAAAAATCTAAAGCCCCCTTATTTATACCCTCAATGTTTGTAGAGCGAAAAATACAGAAGTAGAATGCGTTCATCGTGGAAAAATCGGTTTTATAATGGGTTTACTTTGAAAACTTTAGCTTTTTCCTTCATACGCCAGCCAACTAAGTGGAACAATGGCGATAAAGCAATATCTAACCAGATTGTATACGAGGTACCTAACTTGCGAGATTGGATGATAAGAAATCCAGTAATCAGGCATCCAGTAGTTTTCAAAAACAAAGTACATGGCGCTGATGATGCAGCCTAGAAAAATGGGTAAAGCTATCGACAGTAGCAAGCAGCTTAACCGTTCTTCGCCCATACGTTTGAAGGCTTTTTTTATGTAATCCGTGAAAAACCAAAGGTAAGATGACATGAAAATCCCTATCATACCAATGAAAAGCAGGGATTCCACAAAAAAATCAGCAATATCAACGGTAAAAGCATGGGCCATTGCTTTTTGCATGTATTCACTGGGTTGTGCAGCCTCAAAAAAATTGAGAAAAGTGCCATCCCAAAAGAGATTTAGATTTCTAGCTGTCCATAACCCTGAGAATGTTAAGAAAATTGCAATAGCTAGAAAATAGTGCTTGTTTCTAAAAACACTCCATTTCATGTAATGGAAGCGCCATAAAAAACCCACAGCGCCAGTTAATATGAAAAAGTACCCTATGCTTGATTTAGTTAAAAATCCAAGTGCTGCTGTTAAGCCTGCAATAATTATTCGGTTTTCTTTACCAGGCTTGAGGCTTTCCAAAATAAAGAAAACCGTTAGCGTGTACAAAGCTAGTACCAAAGGCTCGGAATAGTTTCGAGAGGCAGAGAAAACATAGATAGGTACCGTGGCTATTAACCCAGTTGTTATTAATGCAGGCGTTAAACCATACATTTTTTTGGTGACTAAGAACACAGCAGAGACAGCTAACAGAAAGATTATTTCTAGCGCTACCTGAGTCCCCAAATGCACAGGCAAAACAGCATAAAAAATTGACAAGTACAACGGGTAAACTGGGGCAAAATGATGTATGTAGTTGCCGTCAATGATGAATTCTCGGTTTACAAGGAAAGATTGAGCCATCTGCTGGTAAATTAACCCATCATTCATCCATGCATAGTGCTCTTCAGTGGCTGAAAAATTTAGAACAGTAAACAGAGCAATTCCTATGATTGTCACTAATAGAAAGCAGGTTTTAGTAGTCTTTTTAGGCGCTCTAAGAATGTCAGGGTTTTTCCTGAGAAAGAAAGTTAAACCAAAGCCAAGAACCCCCAAAATACAATACAAGGCAAAAAGCGTCAAGGCAGCGTCGCTTCGCATGAATGAGGACCAATCGTTCATGTCGCCTTGAAAGATGATAAAGACGCCTAAGCCAACTATCAAGTAAATCGCAATTAACACGGGTAAGAAGGTGTGAAGCCGTTTGGTTAACCCATTATCATTTAAACCCTGCAACGAAACCACATTTGATATTACGAGTTAAAGGTTAAAACTTTTAGCAGTGAGTATAAAACGGTTCGAAGTAATAAACGTACGGAGAAGGTGCTCCCTATTTGGAACGATTTTTTTAGGCGCTTATTTTTGGCGGTGGACGCACACGCCTGCCCAGTTTAACCCGCAAAGCAATACGGTAAAGTTTGCGCAGGGATTTTACCAGTTGCTCCACGCTGGGTGCAGTAGAGTAAATCAGAGGTATCTGCTCATACTCCGCTATCCGTTTGGCTTCCTCGTCAGGCTGCGTACGGTGGAAAACCACAATCCGAGGCTTCAAGTTGCTAACGCGCACTATCATCATGGGCAAGCATCCAGTCTCCACGCTAGTGAAAACCAGCGCCCGCTCAGTCGTCGCACCAAACAACTGTGCATACTCCAAGCCAGAGAGCGCTTCAACAGCTCTTCGACTGTCAATAACCGTGTAACCGTTAACTTCCTTGACAAACTTGTCCTTGCAAGCCACCACTTCTCCGCCGATAGCCTTACACAAATACTCAACCCGCACAGGAATAGGGAACTCCCGCAGGTCCAAAACTGCCATGCTCGGCGAACTGGTGAGCTTTGCGAATTCCTTGATGAAGCGGCTGCCCTTCTCCTCATCAATCTGCAAAAGGGAGAGAACGAATTTTCTGATGAATTTGGCTCCCGGGCTTTTTCTTCTCCCGCTTTCATAATCGCTTATGACAGAGGAGGAAAGCGACATCTTTTCAGAGAGGCTAATTTGGGAA
>QYYE01000144.1 GCA_003589585.1 Candidatus Bathyarchaeota archaeon | reverse complement strand
TCCAAATCCATGTAAACCAAAACCTTGCCAAGGCTCTGTTTGAACGCGTTGTTTAGGGCGGTTCCTCTTCCAAGTCTTTTCTCACGGTGAATATGCCTAATAAACGCGACAGTTTCCGCCAGAAGTGCAGCTTTCCTGTCCGTGCCATCAGTGCTGCCGTCCTCAGCAATAATAATCTCAAAAGAGTAACCGAGCTCTTTGAGGGCTTGACTAACCTTGATTACCGCAGGCTCTAAAAGGTCAACTTCGTTGTAGGCTGGAAGCACAACTGAAACAACTACCCCCTTATGGGGGGTGGATGCCTCTTGAGCACTGGTCTTTGCGGTGGGTTTTTGCATTTTAGAATACCCAGCCTCCAAACCACTTCAAACTGTCAATGGTTGAAGGTGACGTTGGCATGCCGGAAATTACGGGGTAAAACAGCACAAACAAGGCGACTACTGCGGCAAAAAAGGCTAAGGTTAACACTTTCCCAAGTCGACTACCCCAATACTTGTTCACGAAGTAGGCGGAAGCTAAGCAGAGAAACGGCACGTTAACGTAGAAGTGGTAGATGAAAACCACACGGGAAATCAACACGTAAGGAAGCCACTGGAAAAAGAAAAACACGACAATAAAAATCTCAGGCAAGTAGTTTCTGAGTGAGAGACATTTTAGGCTTTCCCGCTTGTTCTTTAGCACATAGGTTACTGGGGTAGCTAGCAGCGCTGCAAAACCTGCCCACCAAACCGCTGGGTTACCCATCAAAGTTATGGTTGATTTGACGCCGTCTAAGTATGCAACTTGAAGCCAAACTGGAACATACACCGAGTTGGTTAAAGGATGAAACATAAGTGGCCAAGCAAACCATGGCGATGAAAAACTATGTGTAGCTGTTAGCGTTGAATGATAATTGTACATTCCGCCCTGCAGAGCTAAAACATCCACGAGCGACCTGCCTGCAAGCATGTCCGGAATATACATTAAAAAGTAAATTCCGATGGCAACCGCCAAGAATCCGATGACTGCAGAGTATGGTCGGTCAAGGAAAGCGTAAACTTTAGCGTACAAACCATCCTTTATCTTGCTAACTTCGCTGAGCCTTAGTGCCGCCAAAATAGCCAGCTGCCCCAAGAACCCATAAAGCACAAGCCACTTAGTGGAGAACCCTAACGCGAAAAACACAAACGCCAAAAACAATGGCAGAAGGCTTGTTTTCCAGCCGTCTTTGAGCACGTTTTTGAGGTAGATAAGGAAGAACAACTGCGAAGCCAGCGAAAAGAAAACCACGTAGGTATCCGCTGTGCCCATCCTTGCCATGGTGAAATGCATAAAATCAAACGTTAACAAAAACGTTGCTGTGAAGCCGCCAATCCAAGACCCAAACAACTCTTTGCCCACTATGTACATTAGGGCAATCATAAGGGTGGCAAAGATTACACCCATAATTCGCCAACCAAACGGGCCGAAACCGAAAACAACTATGCCGGCGGCTTGAATGAGTTTTCCAAGCGGCGGATGCGTCCACTCATACGGCACTTGCAAACGCAAATATTGCTCGGCTGTGCGAACAAAGTATATCTCGTCAAAATACGTATTTGACATGTAATCCGCGGGATACTGAACACCGCCTTGTTCATCTATGAGGCTTTGCAGGTTTGGGTTTCCAGCGCCAAGGTTACTTATTGATTGAATGGCGATTTGCTGGTCACTTTGGTCTATGACTGCCACCTCAGCAATTATAGTGTCATAGCCTGCTTGGCTAAAGTTCACCTTCAAAAACTGCGTAGTTTGCCCAACGCTGACTTCATGCCACTTGTAGTATTCCTCAGACCACTGCTGGTTTGAGTATGGGTAAGCAATGTTGACTGCGTTATCCTGCCAATTGTCTGGTGAGCCAGAGGAGACTGTCACGTTAAATGAGCCGTACTTTAGCAGAAAAACCACGGATTTCACGTTGGCGGAGCTACCAAGGTCAAGGTAGAAGCTTTGTCCAGCAGTAAACTGAGTGGTGGTTGAGGGCGCGTTGGTTGAGCCAAGATTCCAAGTGGCTATGGAAAGAAAAACTATTGAAAGCAAAACTATGATGAATATGTCTTCCTTGTTAACTTTCAACCCTAAGCTCAGGTTTAACTTCATTCTGACGCACCTCTTTAGCCCCTAAAGGCTCAACTTTAAGCCATGATTTGCCTTTAAGTTCAATCCACATTAACATTGAAGCGTATAAAAACGTAACCAAATTAACCATGCTTACCGCCAAAACCACTGGGTCACCAGTAAGATTAGGGCTGTAGGTGTAACCCGCGTTAACATAAGCGTTAAGCCAGTAGAGAACATAGGAAACGTTTGCAAGCAATGTTGCCGTAATAACTACATACAAAGCTCGAGTTTTCTTTATGAACGGAAACATCAAAGCCAAAATGCTGACGACTGGGAACAAATAACGCTCATGAATTCTTGTCGGCAACATGAAAAAGGCAAAGAACAGCATGAACGCCAAGAAAAGCACAAGCCACTCGCCTGAAACCTTAAAGCGCTTATGCAACACAAACAAGGAGAAAACCGTAAACGCCCCAAATAAAGCCCAACCCAAAATGAAGAGGCTGCCATCGGGAACCCACAAGCCAACCAGCGCCCACGAGTTAAAAGCGTTAATCGACGTGTACTCATACCCGCCATACGCTCCAAAGTAAATGTCACCAAGGAAAGTCACGGGGTTGCTCCATTCAAAAGGAGCAATAACCAAAAAAACTGTTCCAACAAAAACCAGAGCCGACAGCAGCAAGCTCTTTAACCCGTTCTTCTTGAAAATCAAGAAAGCCACAAGAGGCAACAAAGCAATACCCTGCGGCTTAGTCAAAAGCCCAACCGCGAAAGCAGCGGCAGAAGGTAATGGTTTACCTTTCAGCGCAAGCACAAGCGACAGAAGCAAAAAGAACGTGTAGATTGCGTCAAACTGGCCCCAAACAGCAGTGTTAAAAACCACAGCAGGGTTAAAAGCGTACAGCGCCATTCCTAAGAGGGCATGTTTGAAGCTTAACTGTTTTCTAACAAACACAAAAATCAAAGCGGCTATGCCTAAATCAAACAGGTTAGGCACCAGCTTAACGATGTTAAAGCTGCTGATGCCGAAAGCTGAAACTGCCTTTGCCAAGGACCCAAACGCCCAAAACAAATAAACGTTAAACGGCGGGTAATCACACCAGCTTACCACGCTGTAGAAGGGTCTAACGCCGTATTCAGCGGCGGTGTTGAACCATGAAGCAAACGTGTTCATGTCGTTTTGGTAGCCTTGCAGGGGAAACAGGAGAAGCCTAACTAGGGAGGCAACCAAAAGTACCGCGGCTAAAATTAAAGTCTCGCGTTTGTTAAACGAGAAGTTAATCGCTTTTCCCTCCCATCTTCTGGAAAACAGTCATGTAGTCATAGCATAAGAAGCTTTTTCCAAAACAGCGTTTTGCATTAATTGGAGTCTTCATTGGAATATTATGGTTGGAATTTTTGATGAAATTGGATTTGGAACCGCGACCATTACCTTGCCAAACGCGATTCTATATTACGTTTTCATAATTAGTAATACTTATACCTGAGGGAGTCATCTATTATCGTAATGCCAATCAGCAACTCGAGTCCGCTCATCCATTTGACCCGTCTGGGAAAGTGGAAATACGTAATGCGAACGTTTCCTTCACTCTTGATACCGACAGCTGTTAGGTTTGAGACTATTGAAAAAGGAAAAGAAGAAGGCTACAGCGATGCTCTTGTCCTTGAAAAACTCGAAAATGAGGGCTGGCTCAAGACAGAAACGTTGTCCACAAAGTTATCGCAGAAGATTGCGAAAGAACTCACTTTAGAACTTGGGAAGGGCGAAGCCGAAGCAATAGCTCTAGCTGTAGAAAAGAGTGAAAGACTTATAATAGATGACCAGAAAGGAAGACACGCGGCTGACTATTACGGTGTTGAAACTGTTACAACTCTGGGTCTTCTGCTTGATATGCTGTTAGATGACACGTTACCAAGAAATGACTATAGGAAAAACGTAAAGAATTACAGCGCTCGAGGCTGGATTACTTCAGAGGTTGTTCAAGAGTTTTTGGAAAGAGGTGAAAAAATTGAGTGAACGAATATCCTTCGTCGTCCCACATCACTTGAAAAAGGCGCTAAAAGAGCTTAAAGAGTTGACCGGAGAAGACCAGTCCACCCTCTTGCGAAGATTATTGGATAAGGGGCTTTCGGAGGTAAAGATGGAAATTGCGGTTGACAGCTACGTACAAGGGAAAACATCTCTTACGAAATCTGCCGAGATATCAGGTGTGTCGCTTTGGAGTTTCCTTGACGAGTTGCGAAAAAGAAATGTCGCTTTAAAGTATTCATTGGCGGATGCAGAAAGCGAGATACAGAAGATAACGGGAAGAAAGCGGGCGAGCAAGTTTTGATTAGATTATCAGATTATCTGATTTAGCCTTCAAGTCGTGAAAAGAGCACACTCCAGCGTGCTTAAATTTTTCGACCTAAGACCAATCCGCCTCTGACAATTATGCGAACTGGACCCCTGAAAGAGTTGGACCCCTCGCAATCACTACCCTACCTAAGATAATGCCCTGATACCAAGGTTTGAAGTAAACAGGGTTCTTTTTGGTGCTGTCTGTGGTGGAGTTTAGGGGAGAAAGTTCCTTGTGATTGGGGGAGGAGCCTGAAGGTGGCTATTCTGCGCAGTGTCTTAAGTTGAAAAGATCTATAAGTCAAGGCGAAAACCGTAAAGAAGCCCTTGCCAACATTAAAGAAGCCATCGAAGGTTATCTAGAAGCCTTCCCAGGGGAAGTTGATCAGCTTAAATGAAAGAAAGAGCTGGTGGAGATAACTGCTGGAAAACTGCCTTCTGTTTCTTGGCGAAAAGTCCTAAAAGCTCTAACAAGCGTTGGATCAATTAAATCAGCGTTTTTTAGCTTTCAACACTCGCAACTTGTGAAAGTATCCACAACCAGCCTGC
>QYYE01000143.1 GCA_003589585.1 Candidatus Bathyarchaeota archaeon | reverse complement strand
GCTTTAGAACTTGCTGTTGCTCTCACAAGACCCCCCTCCACCTTTATAAAATAAGGAATCGCTTGACATTCTTTTAGGCGGTTGGAGCAGATTTTGGAGTTTGCGTTATTGGCACGCAATTTTTTTAAGCCCTGCAGTACTTGATTGTTTTTCAAGGCGAATAATGCATGGTTTTAGTTATTGCGGCTGTCGGAGCAAGCGGTTCAGGAAAAACAACTACGCTTGAGTACTTAATTTCTAGGCTTAGCGCTGAGGGATACAGGATTGGTGCAATCAAACATATTCACATACCAAATTTCACAATTGATAAAGAGGGTACCAACACTTGGAGATACGCTAAAGCAGGTTCAAAAGTCACCGTAGCGATTTCGCCGCAAGAGTTAGCCGTAATTAAAAAGGTTGAAACGTCAGACAGCCAATTAGACAGGGCAATTCAACTGCTGGAGAATGAGCAGTTAGACATCGTTTTCATCGAAGGCTTCCACAGCACAATGGCGAGCCGACCAGACATCCCAAAAATAATTACGGCAAAGAACCAAGGTGACCTTGAGCGGGCACTTACGGTGTCGGTTCAGCCGATTTTAGCGATAGCAGGCTTAGTTGCTCAAAGCACCAGCCAAAAGACAATTGGTGAAGTACCGTTCATCAAAATCCCCGCCGAAGGAGAACAACTTTTAGATATTATCAGAACGCTAATCGAGAGCGGTTCTTAGAGTTACAGGTTAGAATCATGATTAATAGGGCTGGGCTTATCCTTGCAGGCGGAAAAGCACAACGCTTCCAAACAGAAAAGGAAGGCTGGCAAAACAAAGCCCTTGCAGAACTTTCAGGAAAGCCTCTTTTAGTTCATGCAGTCGCAAGCGTCAGCGATATTGTGGATGAAACAATTGTTTGCGTTAACAAATGAGGAAAGAAAAAAGCGATATGCAGCAGTTCTGGCTGAAAACGGCTTTGGCAGTGTGGCTCTGGTTGTTGATGAAAAGATTGAGAATTTTGGAGGACCAATACTAGCCATCCTAACAGGGCTTAAATCAATAGATGCAGATTACTGTCTTACTCTGCCGGTGGACATGCCTCTGTTAAAGCCGCAAGTTGCAAAGCACTTATTCAATCAAGTAAACGACTTCAATGTGGCGGTGCCAATGTGGCCTAACGGTAAACTTGAAAACCTGATAATGGCGCTAAAGCGTCCTCAAGTTCTCAGCGTTATAGTTACTTTGTGTTATTTGAACCGTTCAAGACCGCTTGACATACTAAGAGCCGCATCAAAAGTACTGCTTGTAAACATAGTCGGGGAACTACAGCCGCTTGATCCAGAGCTGAAAAGTTTTGTCAATATTAACGCCCCGCAAGACCTTGTTCAGCTCCAAGCTAGACAAAATCAAGGACCCATAACTAAAAATGTAAGCCTAAACCCTTGGGATTTGCCTGCAGATAAGCTAAAGAGCCTTCAAGAAGCCTCCGCTAAAACCAAAAGCGACCCATCTGAAGCAGCAGTAATTTTTTCTTTAATCGCCAAATTCTTTGAAAGCGAAAAAATGTTTTTCTGGGGAGCCTTAAGCAGAGAAAACGAGGGCAAAACCTTACTAGGACTAGACAACGGCAAGATCCAAACAACCAGTGATTTTGTTGCAATGGGCAAGGCAGCTCTGATTCAAGCAGCACACAACTATGCTTGTGAAGCGCAAGTCTACGAAGATAAACAATGTGCCCTGTTGGCTGAACGCACAATGGCAGACCAAGTGTGGTGTCAATCGCAAGTAAGCATTGACCATTAACTTCTCATTCTTGTTTTACCGCTATGGGGTTTTCAGTTATCGTCATGCTAATGGCTGTGAAAGGCGCCATTACCGACCTCCTCTCCCATAGGTTTTCTGCATCAGTTGGATATTAGGCTGCAAATATACCCTTGTAACTAAAGAAAAACAGGTCTATGCGGGCAAGCGTAAATGTAACTGTCAGGGGTTAGAAAATTACTCGTTGGGGCACAGTGTAAATGTTTAGTCGTTTGCCCCTGACAAACCCAACAAGGGTAACGTTTGTTTTTTCCGCAGCTTCTATCCCCGAGGACAGGGCAGCAGCTAAAGAAGCGATGACTTGTATTCCGACTCTTGCAGCCTTAAAGGTCATGTCGCCTGAAAGTCGCCCGCTAGAAGCCAAAAAGCACTCGTCAAAGCGAACGTTGTTTAGGGCTGCCATGCCAATGACTTTGTCTACTGCGTTGTGTCTGCCCACGTCTTCAGCCAGCGCCACCAATGAACCGTCAGCCCTGTAGATCGCCGCTACATGCAGTCCTCCGGTTTGCCGAAAGCCCAATGCTTTAAAGTTTAGCTGTTTGACGCTTTCAAAAATAACTTGGGCTTTAACCTTCAAGGTCAAAGGCACCCTGGGGGTTACGCCGGTGTATTGGTATGGTGAAGCGCTTCCGCAGGCAGAGGGGATAACGCGGCTGTGCAGCTTGGAGAGTTTGACTCGGTCTTCGGCTTTGATGCCGTGTTTGAGTTTAACATAGCAGGCGTTCTCTTGGTTTTCTTTAAGTTCTACCTCGTCAATTTCCTCTATCGACTTGAGGACACCTTCAGACAGCAGGTGCCCAACCGCCAGCTCTTTGAGGTTATCGGGTGAACAAAGGATTGTTGCCCAGAAAGTATTGTTAACAAACAGGTGGAGAGGTGTTTCTTCTGCGATAAAATCAGCTATCTTCTGAATGTTTCCAGATTGGAGTTCCACTCGAGTTATGTCTGATTGGCGAACCATTAACAGCACTTTTTCGCATTCTTACAGCTATAGTCTGGTTAGTTAAGTTAATAACAGTTAATGTTTCCCTAAACCAAATAACAGGGCTATTTCACTAAACATTAAGAAATTGAAAAGGGGTTGCTTAGAGGAACTTTTCGTAATTGCTCAAGTGGGGATTGTTTGCTTTGGAAACAAACAGTTTTCCTGTTCCCTTCTCAGCAAGGTCCCCAAGAAACACATAAAATGGTCCAGCCGCAGATTCGGCGTCGTCAATTTTGACTTTGGGCTTTATGCTGTCGATTGTGAAGGTCGGCATGACTTCTTCAACGCTACCTGAGACAACGATTTTTCCGCCTGTCATGTTGGTGCCAAGCCGGGTAGTTGCGTTTTTTTCAACGTGTATGGTGCCGTCGCACATGTGGAAGCCTAAGAACTGGCCTATGTTGCTACTTTTTATCTTGATGAGTCCGCCGTGCATGTAACAGGCTGAGTCGCTACCCACATCCCCGTCAACTATGATTTTGCCGCCTTTCATGCCTGTGCTGCTTCCACGATATGGTGAAGCTAGATAGTCTCCTGCGTTTCCATGGATTTCAATTATGCCTTTCTTCATGTCGCTTCCTGTCCATTGCCCGGCATCACCGTTTACAATGATTTTGCCGCCTGACATTTTCTCGCCAAGATGCATGCCTGCATTGCCGTTGATGACGATTTCCCCGTTTTTCATGCCCAAGCCAATCCGCCGGACCTGTGAAACATCGCCGTTTACGGTTATGTTTGGAGTTTCAGCGGTTGTTTCTTCGATTTTGAAGAGGTCACCAAGCTTTTTTTGCTTGTTGCCTTCCCAGACTTCAAGACCCGCGATTTCTTCCACTGTTTTGCCTTGGAAGATGTCGGGGTTTATGCATTCAGCTTGGATTGGGAACTGGAATTTCTTTAGCGGAGTTAAGGTTATCATTTTAAACGCTCGCCTTCACAATTATTGGTTCTTGAACTTTAACGTAGTGATCATACACTGGATAGTTGTCATATTCGACTGTCCAGTACTGCTTGAACTTGCGCTTCATCTCTTCGTCAACTTTCATCTGCTCGGCAGTCTGCACATTAAGCCATATGGTTTTGCCGTCAACATGCTTAGCGACTTCGCCGTCTTTAGTTACAATTTCGCCGCTCTTAATAGTGTATGCTGCGTTACCAAATGCCTTGCGAACAGACTTGTACTTTCTGGCGATGTCAGTGGTTTCAGGGTTAATGTTGTATATGGCTATGTCCGCATCAGCGCCAATGCCTAAGTGACCCTTATCTTTGAGCCCTAAGGCTTTAGCTTGTCCTGCACGGGTAACTATGGCAATGTCGTAGAGGCTCATTTCCCGCTTTATGGAGGGCAAGAGGCTTTTCTTTTGAGCCTTCTTGTGGCATTTTTTAAGGGTTGCCAACCGTGCTTTCTTGCTGATGAGCCAAGCGATGATTTTTGGGTAAGCAAAGAAGGGTCCACCGTTGGGGTGGTCTGTGGTCATGAACATTTTCCACGGGTCCTCAATCATCAACGCGAGTTCTAAGCCGATGCTCCACTGTGTTGCGTTGACAGCGTTGTTCTTCTTGTAATGGAAAGGTATGATTCCGCCGCTTGTTTCTGTTTCAACATCGCTGTTGACCCATTTGTGCCCGCTAAGCTGATAGAGCGTGTACTCGAACGGACCATCAGCCGTCATGGTTGTGGTGTCAGTGAAGATGACTTGTCCCATGTCAAAGGTCATGTGGCTATGATTGTTAATATACTTGGAGATTTCTTCGGCTGCAGAACGCATGTTGCCCCAGCCGTCGCCGCCGAAACTGCTGAACTGCAAGTGAGTAATGTGCCCGACTGGTCTGCCGTCGCTTGGTACGCTTTCCAGAGCCTTCATGGTTTCCAGCGTAGTGGTGTAGTTGCCCGGCAAACCCAAGTTGTTAGTGTGAAGGTGAATTGAATGTGGAAGGTTTAGCATTTTGTTTACTTTGGCTAAGCCGCACATGATGTCTCTTGGCGTAACGCAAAAGTGCGGCACTGGGTCATCTATTGTGTGAACGTTTCTTCCAAAACCCCAAGACTCCAAGCCGCCTGGATTGACGATTTTTATAGCATAACCCTTAGTCGTGGCGAGCATCCAAGCGACGTGTCTTGCGCAGCCTTCCAAATCGCCCTTCTGGAGGTATTCGAGGACAAACCACCAGTCGCCGATTAATGGGTAAGTGG
>QYYE01000142.1 GCA_003589585.1 Candidatus Bathyarchaeota archaeon | reverse complement strand
ATAAAACAGCCCTCTCCAATGATTATAGTAAAAACGTGAGCAACCCAAAAAATACTCGGTTCGCATTAACGACTCCTGCATTCTGGGATGAGTAAAGCAATGCCTATCAAGGCTCATATTAAAATAACTTAAAATCGCTTTGTGGCTACCAAAAAGCAACCACAACCATGAAAAAAATAGAAAAGAAAAGGACGTCTTATCCGAACTTGTAGTGCTTGACAATTTTATCTTTAATTTCCCACGTGCACTTGAGCCCCTGCGGGAAAACAACGTAGTCTCCAGCGCCAAACTCTACGCTGCCTTCAGGGCATTTCACAGTGGCTTTGCCTTTAAGAATCAGGCAGGTTTCTTTCTCATCGTATTCCCATGGGAAAACTGACTCTTCTTTCTCCCAAATTGACCAGGACTCAGCTTCCTGCTTCTCTTTATCTGTAGGTTTTCTTACTTCAGGTTTCATAGGCTATCACTCGAAATCAAATACGAATTAAATCCTTTAACTTTACGGTAACCTTTTTAACAGCTGAAAAATGAATGCGTTTGCAAGTGGACCGGG
Organism: Candidatus Bathyarchaeota archaeon; assembly: GCA_003589585.1. Classification (GTDB taxonomy): domain Archaea; phylum Thermoproteota; class Bathyarchaeia; order Bathyarchaeales; family Bathycorpusculaceae; genus Bathycorpusculum. The sequence goes on along the minus strand of QYYE01000142.1, from coordinate 4,726 downwards.
CGGGATTTGAACCCGCCTTACGGCTTAGTGATTTCTGAGGTTCTATATCTCTTATCTCTTGGCTCATAGTCTAAAACCTATTTGGGTATTGTTGGTTTCTAGTTATAAGCTTTTAGACAAATCCGCTTCTTTGCAAGGATTGTAATCAGAGGAATAACTGCAAGCAAGGATAACACTAAGACAAGGGGAAACTCTGGAACTGTTGGCGACGGGTTGGGTGTAGAGTAAGAAACCGAACCATCAGCCAAGTTTAATGTTTGTATGCTTGGGTTACTTACTTCTCCCAGAACAACGCCTGGTATTGTACGTGGGTAAGGGTCTCCAATATAGTCGTAGACGTATAGTTCACCGTCATACATCAAGGCGGCGCTCACGTAAACATCAATTTTGGCGTTTGAAGGAAACTCACCGCCTATTGATATTGATATTATGGTGAAATCGGAATCGGTTGCCTCTAGACTCTTTTGAGGTGGACCGTGCTCTTTTGAAAAGTTTCCGAAATTATAGAAGTATCTCGCATCTGAACCCCAATACTCGTTCGTAGAATAGTGACCTTTTGCGTTTATACTATAAAATAGATAGTAGTTTACACCGTTGAGGGATTTAGCGAAAGGTTGGTTTTTAATTTTTACCTCGATAGTGCTCTTATCTACAATTTCCACTGTTTGCGACCCGTTGTAGGGGTCTGTGTGGGTAATTGTTTCTGACGAGGGGATGAATGTTAAGGTGTATTCTGGCGGGGAGGGTTTTGGCGTTGATTGAGCATTTGCAGGTTGAACCGTAAGTAAAGTTAGAGATGACAAAACGATGGTTAGTGTTAGCAGTATTGCGAGTGTTTTACAGATTCTATCCATACTTAGTAATAGGCACACCATCTCGATATAACGTTAATTGTATTGGCTTCTTGAATAAGGGAAGTCAACGTTTCTTGACCTAATGGGGGTGCGAGACTCGGAGCTTGTCTCCGATGTCTGCGGTGGCGTGATTCCTAAAAAATTTGTTTTTAACTTTTGAAGTTATATATTTTTAGCAAGTCTTCAAGTGGAATAGTTTCCATAATTATTGTGGCAAATAATGTTCCTTCTTTGATTATGTCGAAATTAATTCGTCCATTGTCAATAAGTTGCTTAACTTTTTTTGACAATTCAACCGATTCGGTGAAATTATCAAGACTTAATCCCATAGTCTTAAGGGCGCTATGAAAATCCATGTTACACCCATCTATAATGGGCTTTGAGTGCTCTTCGATTAATTTCTCTTTTACTGCAAATACTTCTTCCCATTTATTATTCCATTTTTTGGAGTCGGGTCGAATTATTAAGACTGTTAGTATGCCTTTAAAGCGCAGGTGCCATTTTTTATCGATTCTTTGAAGGTATTCCTTTTCTTCTAAGGCTCTTAGTCGTTTATTCAATGTTGGATGAAGGCTCACTTTTGACGTGTTTGTAATTTTTCCAGTTAGTTCCCATGCTGTAAGCGGTCCAAAATCGTATAGCAGCATTAACATTTTTTCGTTGTAGATTTTTTCCTTTCCAGCAAAGATGGGTACTGTCTTCATTGTAGCTTTTCTCTCCATTATGGTAGCTATATAGCGATATAGCGTTGTAAAGCTATATCTTGACTTTTTTATTTAAGGTTTTGTGAGGGATAAAAAATTGACAGTTGAAGCCACATCCCAAACAGATTACATGCAAAGATTCGGTTATCTCCGTGTTGGCAATGGTAAACAGAAGGACTATAAATGCGGTCAATTCATGGGTCATGTCGGCTGTCTGCGTGAGGACTTACACCGTTTAATGACTCTGGACGGCGTTAACCATTCAGGCAAGGTTTTCATTCGGCGTGTTTATCATAGTTGTGACCGTCCTGAGTGTCCTGTTTGTTTTAGGCGTTGGGCTATAAAGCAAGCTGATAGAGTAGAGCAGCAGTTTAAGCCCTTCTATGTAAAGTTCGGTTGCCCTGAGCATATTATCGTTTCTTGTCCTGTGTCGGACTATGGTTTGCCCTATGAGAAGCTTAAGGTTAAAGCGTTGAAGGCAGCTAAAGCTCGTGGCTTTATGGGTGGCTTCATGATTTTTCATGCAGAACGCTATCATAGAGCTAATGAGACATACTTCGGCGAGTCTGCACACTGGTTTTATGCGCCGCATTTCCACTTTTTAGGCTTCTTAGATGGCGGTTATGGTGCTTGTCGTGGCTGCAAAAAGTCAAAGCTGGAATGCTGGAACTGTTCGGGCTTCGAAGGTCTTACACGTCACCTAAACTTGAAGGATGGCTATATCGTCAAGGTTAAAGGTGCACGTAAGACCGTTTTTGGAACTGCTTACTATCAGCTCAACCATGCCACCATACTTCACGGTAAAATTCGTTCTCATGTTGGCTCATGGGTTGGCGTTTGCTCATACACTAAACATAAACTGGTAGCTGGGGAGCGTAAGAAAAAGCATGTTTGCCCTCTCTGCGGTCACGATTTAGTTCCCGTAAAATATGTTGGTTTAGGTGACCCACTTGATGCCCAATGGTGGGTTGAAGAATATGAGGATGACTTGCACGATAGTGGCGGGAATGTAAAGTGGATTGAAGCGCCTAAAGTGAGGGGTCATTATGAATAAGTGCTCCCTCTCTAACCCTCACTGTCTTGGCGAAAAAGTCTTTTCAACGCCAAGTTTAGATGTCGTTATCCATTACGACGTTTTTTCACCAGTTCTTGAATTAATGTATAAATTTGGGAGTTTTAGACATCGTTTTTTGGTTAAACGGTTCTATTACTCTAAGGCTGTTTTGCCTGTTTGTTATCAGGATTTCTTAGAGTTTCATTTTTGCGATGATTTAGAAATTCACTTAGAATTTTGCTCACCAAATAACCAACGGGAGAGGGGAGGTGAAATTGAATGAGCGTTAAAGATGCTAAAACCTTAGATGCAAGTGTTGAAGAATTCGGTTCTTTGCTTGAAGGTGAAAAGAATTTCCTTCCAAAAAATGAGCTGGTTTTCATTGTATTGAAGCGTCCAAAGCCTGTGGATAGCACTTTCAATGGCAAACCAACCAAGCTCTATGAGGTTGAAGTGGTAGATTCGAAGGGTGACTTAACTACTATGTCTGTTACTGCTGGTGATTACAAAAAGATTCGTAAAGCTGCCGAGAGAGTTCTTGATGTTCAGAAGCGTTACCCTAACCTTCCTTTGATTCCTTACGTTAAGATTTCTTCTGCTTTGCCTTTTCAACAACCTATGAATAGTCAACGGTGACTGTTTGATATGGTTGTTTTAAATCCCTTTTTTTCGAGTGAGCTTTTTCCTTTTTGGCGTATCGTTTGGCTTACGCCGTTTCGTTTGGGCGTAGCGCGAAGCGAGGCGAAGCCCGCGAAGCGCACAATTTTTGCTCATGTTGCGGTCATGATTTTAGAGTAAAGTTGGAAAATGAAAAGGGCTAAACTTTTTTTATTAATAGATAACGCCCAAGTAGGATTTCAAGAATAAGATATGTTTCTTGCATTGCCTCTAAGCAATCATCAATTGATACTTTCTCATTGCGAAACTTATGGCTTCCTTTATCGCTACTACAGAATGAGTACACTCCGTTTGTTAGTGTTTTTGTCTCTTCATCTAACATTCCAATTTCCATAAGCTTTTTCAAGTCAAATGAGAATTTGTTTTCGGTTCCTTCTTTAGCAATATTAATTCTTGCGGTTGCAACAAAATGTTCTAACGCATCACGGCATTGATGGATGCAGTCTTTTCTGTGTTCCTCATGCAGATAAGCTTCTTTAAGGTTCAGTTCCGCTTGGTCGAGACTTATTACTACGCCTTTAAAATCTTGTGAAGACAAGTTATTCTTTAGACGTATTTTGCTATCGAAAGAAGATATTGTCAGCCAATTTACCAATCGTAAGTCGGCTTTAATCTCTTCCACATCGAGCCTTGAGGTATTAAAAGTGTAGTAGGCAATAAAACTGAGAAGTTGTGCTTTTTGAATTGCTTGAAAGTCATGCTTAAACAAACATTCAATTGCATCCTTTAGTGTTGGGATTACTCCTTTGGTCTGTATTTCTTTGGGAGCCGCAGAATCAAGATAATTTACGTATGGAATCGCTATCCAAGGAATTCTTGCTACCGTTTGATTACTTGTTAGTACTTTTAAAGTACATTGCATTTTATCTCTTAAGCGCTTATAGTAATCGGTTTTCTTTGCATAATCATCAGTAATTTTGAGGTCGTATTCTAGTTTTCTTTGAAAGGTTAAAGCTTCGGAGAATAATTTGTGTAACGAATTTTGAAATGTATTTATAACAATAGACTTATCCTCCAGAGAATGAAGCCATTCCTCAAAGCTTTTTGCCAATTGTTTGTAATCATTATCTAAATCTAATACCAAGCCTTCATTCGACAACGAGTTTAACCTCAGTCATGCATATACTGATGGTGTATAAAAAATACACGAGTGGTTATTTGGGCTTTCTGAATATTTGATATCCATCTATTTCTGTGAATTTGGTAAAGCCTGCTTCGGCTAATTCGCATATCTCTTTTATTGTTGTTGGCGTTTCGAGTTGAACCGTTCTTGAGATGTATTCATCGGTTTTGAAGTTGATTAAGTGTGTGTAGATTAGGGTGTGTTCGATTCTTTTATGTCCGAGTTGTTGTTTGACTAAAAGGATGTCTTTTGTTTTTGAGTATAGCATGGTTGCGTAATAGTGTCTTAAATCGTATAATCTATATTTGGTAAG
>QYYE01000141.1 GCA_003589585.1 Candidatus Bathyarchaeota archaeon | reverse complement strand
AGGTCCCGAGCGATGCTGCGAACGGTTTCCGCATCCACGCGTGCGGCCCGGCTGACTACGTCTAGGTCATGTTCGTTGGTGAAATTGAAGAGAAAAATGTTGTCGGCTTGGCGGTAAATGGTTTCTTGTATGGTGTCTGGCTGGTTAGTTATGAATGTGGTGAATATGCCGTAGTGGCGCATGCGGGTGACGATGTCGTCCCAGTAGGTCTCGCGCAAATAAAGGTGGGCTTCCTCGGCGAAGAGAAAGACGGCTTTGAGCTTCCAACTAGACAGCGAATCAACCAGCTTGCCCAGAACATACTCGACGACTATTTGACGGTCAATGTTGGATGTGGCTTTCAGGTTAATGACCAATGCGCCGCCCTGCTCCTTGGCCCTCAACAAAGTCTCCTCCAGAAGCGTAGCCTCACCCGGGCAATCAGTGAAGAAGCCCGAGTTAACAAACGAGTGAAACCGCGAAGCCAACGCATCCCGCACATGCTGATTACAATTCAAATCACGTATGGCTTCGCCCAGCTCTTGCATGGTTAACTTTCCCCTTTCCTTGAGCGACTTCCACAAACGCCTAAACTCACGCGCTGACGTGCCTGGCAGATGCAGGGCGTGGGTTAGGATGCCCATGACCGTGTTTAGGTGCAGTTGTTCTAGGGCGACTTTGAAGTTTTGCGCTGGGGTCAGCGTGTGAATTTTGTCATAGTACATGTTTCGTTTTCCATCATTGGTCATGCCGAGGCTCGAGTATTCCCCGTTCAGGTCGAAAATGACCACTGTTGCTTTGAAGCCGACAAGGTTTACCATCAAGAGTTTGGAGAGGTGGGATTTGCCGCAGCCCTTCTTGCCCGTGATAATGTTTAGTGTGCCGTCAACTGCTGAGGCGTCAATGGTTAAGAGGGATGAGTCTTTGGTTTCGCCCAAGATAATCGGCAGCTTTCCATTGACTTTCGCCAGCTTCATAAGCATGGGGATGGAGAGTTTTTTGATGGTGGATTGGGAACGGCTGGGAAGCCAACTGCTGCTTGGGCTTAGCTGGTCATTTTTCAAGGTTGCTCTTATTTTGCAAATGAGCAGGCTGGCGTCTTGGATGTAGGTGATGTGGGGGGCGATTTCCATGGGGTCGATGTCTTCGCCCTGGAGCGGTTCGCCTCCGTCTGGAAGCGTGCGCAAGAGCTCCTCAAGAACACCGGGGACAGCGGCAAATTGCACGTCAATAACTTGCGCGATTAGGGCTTTTCCTGCGTCTTGGTCCTTAACAAGCAGGTAGTCACCTTTTTCCGCGCTCTCCATTGGAAAACTGATGACTTGCAGGATGTTGCCTTCTTTTTTGTAGAGTTTCATGCGTATATCTCTCCTTTGCCGAATGGTCCAAAGAGTAGTTTGTGCATATCGGGGCGGTTGATTATTTGGATGCCGTGTTTGCGGGTGATGAAGTGTTTTATAGCTAAAATCTCGTTAGCGGTGAACGTGCAGAGAATGTGGGATAGCCGAAGGGTTTCAGGGTAGCTCTGCGAATACACGTCATTGCCAAGCAGCTTTTGCAGAGCATCCATTCGCTGCTCCACCGGCGTTTCCCTGTCAATGTCGAGCCTGAAAGCAAAATTCGCCTTGTTCAACCGTGCAACATAAACGTCACCCAGCAGAACATGCGGCGGCTTAGAATGCAAGCCTGTCGTTTCCAGAAGGTAGGGTGGGTCACGGTTAGGCAACTGCTCAGTTATGAGGATGCCGTTGGCTCTCAGCGTGGTGGCTTTTGAGAACGCAAGCACGGTGTTGTGGTTTCTTCTGGCATGGCCAAGGATTTCTTTGAGGCGTTGGGTTGGCGTGTCAATGGTGCCAGAGGTAAGTGAGCCGTCGAAAAGGATTATGCCGTTGTGCACGGTTTTTGCCAGCATGATTTGCAGCCAACGTTCCAGCAGGCTTGCGAGCCTTGTGGGCATCTGCATGAGGTTTGGGGTAGCTTGGTGGCTGCCTGTGTAGTTGGTGCAGAAATAAGCTTTTTCCAGTGCGTTGTAGACTTGGTTTTTGTTATCTTCGGTTATGTGAAAGATGAAGGGGCCAAGCCGCGTGTACCTGTAGCTGAAGTCTTGTTTCCAAGCTACGGCTCCTCGGATGGCGATTATTATGCCTGTGCTGGTTTCGCCGATTTTTATTGTTGAGGAGTCTACAGCGGCAACTATGGTTTCTTGGTGGCATGGTTTTAGTGGGATTGGTTCTCTTTTTAGCTGGAGGTTGGCTGGGTATTGTTCTGCTGGGTGGAATTGTTGAATGTGTGGGTTTAGTTGGTAGGGTTGGGGTTTTTCTTGTTTGAGGGAGTGGAGGCTTTGCTCTAGGAAGCGTTGGGGGAGGGTTGTGTCGATGGTTGGTTGTGGAAAGTTATATTTGTTAGTAATTGTATATTGTTCAATCACCATGAATTCACCAATATTCAATAGTTACTGGTGAAATATTTAAATATTGTGCATGTGCATCTTGCACAATACAATATACAATAGGTGAATAATTGACAGAAAAACCGCAAAACCCACCAATACGCGTAAAAATGAAAATCGGTGAAATAGAATTCGAAATAGAAGCCCAACCCGACCAAATCCAAATCGCCGTCGACAAAATCCTAGGCACCGTCACCGACCGCCTCAAAAGCACCAGCTTCACCCAAACAGCCGAACGCCCCGGACCGCTGCCAAGAGCAGAAACCTGCAGAGGCATAATCCAAAAACTCTGGGAAGAAAGCTGGTTTAGTGAGCCCAAAAGCCTTGATGAAGTGCACACGGAGCTGGCAAGACGTGGCTTTCACTACGACCGAACAGCAGTCGCCCATGCGCTGGTAGATTTAGTCAAAGACAACATCTTAACACGCATAGGAAAACCAAGACGATACCAATACGCACAAAAAAGACCGCCAAGCTGACAAAAGTTAAAGGCGGCTGTTTTTAGGCGAATGAGTGAAGCCCAGGGATAATAACACTGCTGAGCGCTGTCAAAACCGTCAGTACACAGCAGAGTACCGCTAAACCTTTTGCTGCAGTGTACCTCTTCTCAAAATAAGCCACTTGACCAAACGAAGCCGCAAGGAACAACGTCAGCGTCATGGTTTCCTTTGGGTCCCAAGACCAGTAGCTTCCCCAAGCCAGTTGAGCCCAAAGCATACCAGTCACTAACCCTAAAAAAGTGAAAGCCCAAAGCCCCGCGCCAGTTAGTCTGGTTACTCTTCTTTTGACGTATTTGTTTTGAATCACCAGAAAGGCAAACAGGAAAATTAGGACATACCCAATTATGGCCAGCGGGGGATGAATATAGAGCATTATAGAGTCAAGTTCATGACTACTCATTGCTTATCACATTTGTGCCTTTAACTGTGTTTTGTGTGTTTGCTCCTCCTAAGGAAAAATCCTCCAACCAAACAGACCGCTAAAACGACAGCCAACAATAAATAGGGTACAATCTCTGACCACTGCGCAGGGTCTGAGAAGGAGGGTTCGGTTGAGTCTGCTGTTGGTGTTGGGGATGGGTTGGTTTCAGGTTCTGATGAAGGCGATGGAGTGGTGGCTGACGTGGGCTGTGGGGTTGAATTTGGAGGTTGAGTTGGTGTTTGAGTTGAACTTGGCGGGGGTGCAGTGCCTGTTGGTGTGGCGCTTGGCGTTGGGCTGGTTGGAGCCTGTGTTGGTGTTGCTGTAGGTGTTGGAGTGGGAGTGGGCGGTGGGGGTGACCCTGAAGATGATGTTACGGTTATTGTTGGGATAGGCGAGAAATCGTCATTAAACTTAAGGTCATAATGAGGATTAGTTGCCATAGCACGTATCAAAAGCGTATCTGACCCCTGCGAGATGCCAGTGATTTGCCAAGTTGCAGCAGCAGTACCAGTTTGCAAGGTACCAATATTGTAGGTGGGTGTGTTTACTGAGAAACGGCCGTTTTGTGAACTAAGAGTTAAGGAAACTCCAGTTAGCTGACTGTACCTTCCAGCATTGTTGGTGTTTTGAATAGCGACAGTGACAGTTTGGGTTTGACCAACTTGAATGGTTGTCGGAATCTTGTTTTGGCTGTTTCCCTCAAGTATATCCAATCGCTGATCATAAGAACCATGGCAAGAACTGCATGGGTTTGATGAAGCTGAAAACGCTGGCGCAGCAAACAATGAAATAACAATAGCTACAGTGGCAGCAAGCATCAAGCAGGACATTGGACTTATTCTGAAAGGTTTAAGCTGCATTCTAAGCTGACCTCATCGTCTTTGAAAAGAAGTGAATGCCTAATCTTCCCTTTAACTGTTCTTGCAAAGGTTAACTTACCTATCTGAAAAGCTAACTAAGCAAACTCGATCTGTATGCGAATTCTAATTCTCAAGATTGTCAAATAATGACTTAAAAGAAACAAGCGCAACATGAATAAGCCGTTAAATAATTGAGCCATAAACTTTAGCAAATTAATTCTTAAATACATCTCACAATTAAGATATAAAACATGACTAACAATGCCAAGATTGCAGGTGCCCTTTTTTTCGTCGGCAGCATCCAGTTTGTTATAGCGTTAATCATTGCGGAAGCAATTTACCCAAACTACAGCACTTCAGCCAATTACATAAGCGACTTAGGCGTATGGAACCAACCTTCAGCAGTAATCTTTAACCCCTCAATTATTCTATTCGGCTTACTCGTAATCGCAAGTGCATACTTCTTCCGCAAACACTTCAAAATCCGAGGTGTCACCGTCTTGTTTGCGCTGGCAGGAGCAGGAGCCATGGGCGTTGGATTCTTTCCAGAAGACACCTTCCTCGTCAACGGCGTTCCAGTTCTTCATGCTATTTCGGCAGTTCTTGTGTTTATTGTTGGCGGAATCTCGGCCATAGTCTCAAACAGAGTTACCAAATCACCGTTTAGGTACTTCTCAGTTATTCTGGGAGCAATGGCGCTTGTAGCAGCGGTACTGTTCTTTACCACTCAAGATTTAGGCTACTTGGGACTTGGAGTGGGCGGTATGGAAAGAATGATGGCATATCCCACGCTCCTATGGATAATCAGCTTCGGCGGATACCTGCTGGCTGCTCCTGACTAGGAACGGTTACGTAATTGCCAATACGTTTGCAAAAAGTGATGTCAATACCAGCGGCAAAAGCACCATCGAGCTCAAGTTAAATGCAATACCAACCAAGAAGCAGCTAACTATGCTAACGACTAAGACTAAGGTTCCTATGCTTCGTGTTTTACTCCAAGTGCCTTTATGGGCTCTGTTTTTAAGATATCTGTGTAGAGTAGCCTACGCTTGCTTACAAAGTTATAAGTTAATGCCAGCAGAATGGAACCCGCAATTACAGCCCACAACGCATTAGTTAAAGCAATTATCGCCGCAGTCGGAATG
>QYYE01000140.1 GCA_003589585.1 Candidatus Bathyarchaeota archaeon | reverse complement strand
AGCCACACCAAAACCCGCAGCCACGCCAACACCTGCTCCCCCAGCAACTCCAAAGCCGACTCTGAGCATAACTAAACCGACTAGTCTGCCTCAAACGCCCTCTCAGACAGACATTGGCACTGTTGGCTCCAGCGATTATTACCCAGTAGCCATAGTTGCCACCGTGGTAACTGGTGGAACGCTGTTAGCGACTGCCTTACTCAAAAAGAGATACAACAAGACATAAGAAACCCAAAAAATAACAACTAAAAGTCAAACAGACAAGATGAAAAACGCGAGCAGCCCAGCGTCTCAAGTTCGCTATTACGAAAAAACTTGGGTTCTTGAAAGAAAAAAGAAAAGGATTATGGACTAGGCGGGTGGAGGAGGTGGCGGCGGTGGTGGCGGAGCAGCCGCAAAGGGTTGCCTCGTTGAAACAACGGTTGTTCCTGCAATGCGGTCAGTGAATTTTTGACGCTTGTCTGTTCCAGGGGTCACTACAGCTATAAGCCAGTCAAGTATGAGAAAAATCCAGTAGATTTTGCTTATATTGCGGATGAAAGCTTTGTCAAAAGGCACTTTGCCGCCGTTTACTGTCTGTACTTGTAAGCCTAGTAATCTCTTGCCTATTGTTGCACCCCATGCAACATCTAATATAACGAAGTAAAGTACCCAAAGTATACCAAAGATGAGCGGTAGCAATAACCAACCACCCCATGTTAGTAAGAACGGATCGGCGAAAATCAATGCCAGCGATATAATGGTCCAAATTATAGCGACTGGAATTCCAACTATTATGCCGTCGATTATCAAAGCAATCAAGCGGTAAAGCCAGTGATTTAAGTCCAACTGTCCACTATCGGTTGTCATTCTTTTAAAACTCCTATAGTTTCTGTTATAGCAGTTGTTATTAATACCTTTCTCTAAAGCGAGCAAGCACTGAACAGTAAAAACCATTTTCCCCAAAAAGGGGCTATGGTTTAACCCCGATCAAGAGCGCGACCTCAAGCCATTTCCAGTAACAATCCACGTCAACAAACCCAATTTCCCTAAGCCACCCAAGCTGCGTCTCCACATCCAAAAGCTTGTTAGAGGGGTCTTCGGTTTCAGGAGTCAAACCAGTGGCCGCAAGAAATTTAAGGTGAAGGTTCTGGGTTGGCGACGAAACATGCTCTAGATTGCAAAAGATTCCGCCCGCATTCAACAGGTTGAACACTTCTTGGTAGAGCTCTCTTTTTCGCGGGTGGGTCAGATGGTGGATTGCCAAGCTGGAAACCACAGCGTCAAAAGTGCCAAGAGTTGAGGCTGGAAGGGGAAAGCTAAAATCATGCTTAACAATAGTCACCCGCTTGTCGCCGTTAAAGCGTTTTTTGGCTTCTTCAAGCATGACATCTGAAAAATCCAAGGCAACTCCTTCAACCTGAGGATACTTTAGCTTCACCAGTGCAAGCAGCCTTCCGTCACCTGTCCCCAAATCAAGAATCCGATTGGTATTGGCGGGAAGCTGTTCCAGCAGTACTCTTTCTGCTTCTGTTCGATGAGGCAGCTTGTCAGCTCTTGCCAAGTACGCAAGAACATGGTTAATCGTTTGCCACTCGCTTACTGGAGCACCTGTTTTTTCCACTGGAGATTCCTCTTGCAGTTATCCCAAACGGAGTATTTTAATCTGCACAATCTACGGTCGGTTTTCCCATGCTGCATTGTTGTTTTGGCTATGCCAGAAATTACTTCTTAACTAAAAATAAACCCTTATATTAGATAAGTTACTATGATGTGAGAACAATTAAAGAGAGGGGTTTTCAAACAAATGGAATTTTGCCCAACATGCGGTTCCTTTCTTTCACCCACCAAAACAAAAGTAGGCACCAGCTTCGCGGTTGTTCTTGCCTGCGCCAAATGTGGATACTGCAAGAAAGGAGCGGAAAAGAAAGACGAATTGATAGTCAGCAAGGTCATCGCGCCACCGAAAACTCAGGAATCACTGACTGTTATCAGCGAAGAAGATCAGAAAATCAAAACCATGCCCACCCTAAAGGTGGAATGTGACAAATGCCGAAACAACACGGTGTACGTTTGGCAGGTGCAGACACGAGGCGGCGATGAAGCATCAACCCAGTTCATGCGCTGCACAAAATGCGGACACACATTCAGAGAATATACATAAACGGTTTTTGCCAGTTACAGGTTCCCTGCTTATGTTTAAATCGGGTAAACCTTAAATCAACAAGCATTTCTTATTAAAGTAGCAAGGGAATGAGGCGTTTGATTGCAAAGAGGTCAGTTTTTGGTTTATTTTTACTGCTCCTTTTTGCTGCAATAACCCCTCTCTTGGATGTCACTGCCCAAGATGATTCACGAACATGGATTGTAGATGCACATGGAAGCGGAGATTTTGACACAATTCAAGCGGCAGTCAACATGGCGCAGACAGGAGATACTGTTTTTGTTAAATCTGGGCATTATAGCGAGCGTATCGTTATAGGTAAAAGCTTGACTTTGCTAGGTGAGGATATGAATAAAACAATCGTCGATGGCTCTCACAATGGCACAATAGTAACTATTAATGCACATAACGTGCAGGTTAGGAATTTTACGCTTCAAAACTCAGGCTGGGAGCTGATGCAAGGCGCGGTATATGTAAGTGGCAGTTCCTTTAACGTTTCAGTATCAAATAATACTATGATTAACAATGAATATGGCGTACTTGCAGACCCTGGCTCCTATGTTATCATATCTGACAACTTGATTATTGGTAACGGCACAACATACGTTGACCCCTTTGACACTGCTGGAATAATGTTATTCTCCAACTATTGCACGGCTAAGGGCAATTTGGTGCTGAACGTAAAGTTTGGTATAATGGTGAATGGTAATTTTAATCTAATACATAATAATACGGTGATTGGCGAATACTACTTTGACGGGCAAAACTTTACCGGTAGCTTTTTCGGCATCGGTTCTTTGGTTAATAAACGCCTTGCCTTATACACCCAACAGAGCACTTACAATAACACCGTAACATGCAATACTTTGAAAGGGAGCGATTTTCAGCTTGATTTGCTAAAAATTGCAAATTGGACTCTATTACAAAACAACATAATTGGCGGAAGCGGCTTTGGCTACAACACTCCATACTACAACCAATGGGACAATGGTTACCCCGCAGGCGGCAACTACTGGAGCAGCGGAGGGGTGGACTTTTTCAGCGGTCCTTACCAGAACATAACTGGGCCCGATGGCATTTGTGATCAACCTAAAACGATTTACTCAAACAATACCGACCATTATCCGTTTTACCGTCCGATAACTAACTTCACTATCTCTCCAGCCCTGCCAGTGCCGCCCACTTCACCTTTGTCTCCAACACCCACCCCAACACTCTCACCTGCCCCTGCTGCCACGATTAGTCCGAGTCCCACAAGCCAACCTGCAGTAACTCCTTCGTCAACATCATCACCATCCTTAACTCAAACAAAGCTCCAAATTTCGTGTCAATGCTCCACAAATTACTCAGATTTTAAGGTGGAACTCAATGGAAAGCTAACCTCAAACCTATCAAATATCTCAAGTACTCCCGTCATGTTGACATACAGTATTGATGATGGCATTCATTGGGGCAACCTTACCGTTGCAATCACGGATGAAGAAGGGTATTTTAGCGCGATGTGGTCTCCTTCAATGCAGGGATGCTACCGCATAAAAGCGGATTGGATTGGCAACGCAACCTTTTCTGCTTCAAGTGTTACAATCTATGTTGCTGTTACGCCTTTTATGAAGAATAGCGTTTTTTCTGTAGTGTCTAACTCTTCATTGTCAAAGGTTAACGTTAATTCTGGAAACACTGAATTAACCTTCAGTGTCTTTAGCGAAACAGGCAAAACAGGACTGGTTCATATGTATCTGGCTAAAGGTTTGGTTGATGATTCCTCAATACCTGCTGTCTTTCTTGATGGTAATCCATTAATTTGCGCCTATGACGATGTAGATGACTATTGGTTTATCTCCTTTACTTATCCAAATGGCACTCATGGAATATCAGTTAAATTTAGTTCATCAACACCCTTGCCGTTTGAACTAATGGTGACACTGCTTATCAGTTCAATCTTAATAGCTCTTTTATCGATAAAATTGCTTGCTACCTTAAGTAGGAAGCGTTAGTTTATGAGTTTTAGAAAGTTATTAAAGCCGTGTGCATCATAGAGTTATCACGGAGAAATCCGAATGCCCAAAAAAGAGAAACCGTTAACTAAGAAAGAGAGAGAAGAAAAAAGAAAGGCACACAAGGCAAAAAAGAGCAAAACTCAGGCTTAAAAAATTAAGTCGAAGGTTGCTTTAAGTTTCCCTATAGATTTTTATTAGTTTCAAGCATCTATCAGAAAAATGAATTATCCCTTAACCAAAGCGTTTTTGAGGTTCTCATTTTTGTGGCTCGCTTTGTACAGTCACACACCTTTAAGAATCATACTTTGCCTTAAAAGCTGTTGAGCGTTTTGTGGAGGTGAATTGATGGTAAAAATTAACCCAGGCTCAAACGTTTACGGTGACAACAAAACAGGAACAGCAGTCCCGGGCATGCAAAACGTAACTTACCCCGAACCAATAATAGTGGAGAAAAACAGGCTGCAGTGCCCAGTTTGCGAGAGGATTTTTGATGCAAAAGAAGATTACATTAGCCACGCCATGGCAAGACATCAACCAGCAGAAGAGGAAACAGTGAAACCAACCTCTACAATGACAACGTTTGAATGCACCACAACATAACCCTCCAACCAACTTTTAAAGCAAAATGATTAGAAAAGCAAGCGAGAGCTCCATTTTTCTTTCAATTCATTTTTTGGAGCTTTTGAGTGAAAAGATAAACAAGACTTATCTAATCTAACAGAGCATTATTTTTGGTATGGCATCACTCGCTCAACCTTGGGTGAACCACAAACCAGCCATAAGGAGAAGGTAAATGCACAAAGCCCTAGTTTGCCTACTATTGATTACAATGCTTGCAGCCTCTTTTGCCTTAGCTAATCTCTCCATGGCGCAGTCACCGGCAGATTCTTGGCCGATGTTTCACGGCGACCCCGCACGAACAGGCAATTCACAGTCCAAAGCACCGCTAACTAACCAGACCCTGTGGAAGTTCAACACAGGCGGACAAGTCGGTTCAGCAACAGTTGTGGATGGGATAGTTTACGTTGGCTCCTACGACAAGACGGTTTATGCTTTCAGCGCCTCGGACGGCACGCAGGTTTGGAAGTACCAGACCGATGGCATCATTGTTTCCCAGCCAGCCGTTTCAGGAGGCGTGGTTTACATCGGCTCAGAAGACAACCACCTCTACGCTTTGAATGCGGCAGACGGCACTTTATTGTGGAAATTTGAGACTGGATACTATGTTGATTCTGACCCCATCGTTGTTGACGGCGTGGTCTATTTTGCTTCGGAGGACAAGAATGTTTATGCCTTGAAAGCTGCCAACGGCGAGCTCATATGGAAGTTTACTGCAGGCGGCCAAATTATGC
>QYYE01000014.1 GCA_003589585.1 Candidatus Bathyarchaeota archaeon | reverse complement strand
AATCCCGCCTCCAAGACCAGTATTTACAGAACAAGATAGACTTGTCATCTCACAGAACCCACTAGGCATATGGTGCGGATACGGCTACACGTTCATGTACCAAGCGGTATTTACACCAATCCAAGACGAAACACCAACCCCCACTGACACAGCCGTCATCGCAATCATGGAGGCAGTAGGCGGAACTACCAATCCCCAATCTGGAACTTATTCATACCCCAATGACGCCGTAGTTTCACTATCTGCCAATGCAGATTCAGGTTTCGAATTCAGATACTGGGTTATCTCTGGAGGTCCTATCCCTGGGCATGGAGATGATAACCAAATTCTCCTAAGCAACCCACTTGAAACTCATGCAGTAACCGGAACCACATACAATTATCTGCCAGTGTTTGCACCAGTCAGCGCCGCCGCAGACGGCACAACAGGCATTCAAATCGAATACTTCTATGTAGTAGTAGCCCTACTAGTCATTGTTGCAATAATCGCTGTTGTATTAGCCGCTTTGTACGCTATGCGAAGATAAAAAAAACTTAGTTTTTTCTTTCTTACTCTTTTTTAGCGATAACTACAAGTAACTTCTATGTTACCGCAAACTTTTTCTCCATGGGTTGTTTGTTTCCCACGTAAGCTAACATTTAACCGCATAGCCGAGCGTTGTTTTAAGCTTGGTTAAGCTCTCTCGACATAGAGGTATTTGGAGAACTGATGATAAGCTCTCAATGTTCTCCTGGCTAAACTACTGGGTTACTGTTGTTTAGCGGTAACTGTATGGTGAATTTTGTGCCTTCGCCCTCTTGACTCTCAAAAGTGATAGCGCCGTTTAGCGCTTCAATCAAACGTTTAACAACCGCTAATCCTAAACCTTGGCCTTGAGATTTAGTAGTCACCATAGGTGTAAACAGTTTAGGTTTGATGCGTTCTGGGACGCCAACGCCCGTGTCTTCAACGGTGACAAATATACTTTTGGCGTTTCCAAAAGCGCTGATGGTTAGGTTTCCACCGTTAGGCATCGCCTGAACTGCGTTGGTAGCAAGGTTAACTAAGATGCGCTTGAAAAAATTCAGGTCTAACTTCACTTTCGGTAGATCCTTATCAAATCTCATCTGAGGCTTGATATTGCTTGGAATGTTAACTGTAAGAAGCGATTGCTCTATAGCGTAACAAAGGTTGCTGACTTCAACCAAGTCGGGCTTGAGTGGTCTGGAGAAGTCTTGTAGATCAGCGACAATCTTGTTAATGTAGCCAATGTTGCTCTCAATATTGCCTAAGCTTTCCTTTACGCTGTCACTGACATATTCAGGCACCGCTGATAGTTCAGACTTGAGCAGGTGAACATCGTTAGCCATAACTGCAGTGGGCTGCGCAGGTCATGCCCGACCATACGAGCAGTTAGACCAATCGCAGCCATACGTTCAGCCTCTTGCAGCCTCATTGTACGTTCCTCTACAATTTGCTCCAGATTTTTATTGTACTCTTCGAGCTTTCGCTGAAGTTCCCTGCTTTCGGTTATATCACTGTGAACCGCTATTCCACCGACGATTCTGCCTTCGCTGTCCATTATTGGTGTAGCGTTTACCAGTAGGTAGCCTGTGGAATCATTCCCACGTTTAAAAACTGCTTCTTCAGCGGCTATTGTTTCCCCACGCAAAGAGCGTACAATGGGGCGCTCCTCTATACTGTAGGGTGTGCCGTTTAAATGGAACAGTTGGTAGATTTGTGTAAACTCTTCGATGGTGTTTCCCTTAAAAGGCAACTTCCAGATAAACTCATAATACTTGTTGATGTCGGTGATACGTTGGGTTTGTTTGTCTGCGATAACTATGGCGGAAGGCATCTGGTCGAGGACTAAACATAGGCGTGTCTTCTCAAGTTCAAGTTGTCTCTGGCTTTCACGTAAAGTTGCTTCTGTCTGCTTACGCTCCTTAACGCCTTTAATCTGTCTCTGCTCATTTTCTCTTGGTGCTACTTCGGAATTGTCTAGCCGGATTAGGGCGTTAACGCATTCATCCAAAGAAATTACTCCTCAATTCCTTAGCTCGATACACATTTTAAAGCAACGGGTATGTTTCTGCCTTTTTTCATTTGGAAAATCAGGCTTTTTGCAATTTTTTCGCGGGCTGTTTGTTTCCCACGTAACCTAACACTTAACCGCATAGCTGAGCGTCGCTTTAAGCTTGGTCAAGCTCTCTCGGCGTGGGACTTTATGCCCGTGCCCACCTGTCCCATGTTTGGGTGAACCCGCCATCACAGCAACGCAAGCTTTGTGTTTCTTGCAGCTTCCGTTGGGTCCGTCGGCATGGATTTAGATAGTGGGATGTAATAGTAGGGTAAAATGAAAAGTTAAGCATTACTGTTAAAAGAAACAGTAATGTCCTCAGTTTCTTCAGGTTTGAAATTTGAGGAAGCAAAGGCGGATGTAGTTTGGGAATTAATACTGTCGGCTGGACCGTTTCTTCGTTAATATAAATGCCAAAAGAGCAGTCATGACAAAAACTGCTAAGAGCACTGTTAAAGCGCTGAGTTCTGGAATTGGCGGTGAAGCGGTCGGTTCCATGGTCGCTGGTTGTGTTGGTGCTGTGGTTGGCTGAGGGGAAGCGGCGCTGGCAGTTATTGTAATTGGTTCAGGGTTTCTGGTATGGTTGAAGAAAAGTTGATAATAATCTGAGCTATCGGTTACTGTTGCCTGTATCACCTGCAAGCCTGAGGTGACCTTGAAGGGTGGTTGCATGAGAGCTTTTGGAATATAGACGTTGCAGCGTCCGGTGGTGTAGTTGATGCCTTGGGCTTTGAATTGGATGCTTGTTGTGGATGAGTCAAATTGGCAGTTTGAGATAGCTGAGGTGCTTGTGATTTTTATGTTGTGGGCGACACCGTTGTTGTCAGCGGTAAAACTATAGCTTGCGTCTAAATCTTCAACTGGCAAGGTTACGCCCGAGTTTCTGTCAGATGAGCCAAAATGTACCGTCGCGCTAAAACCCTGCACCGTTGCTCCTAAACCAACCGCAAACCCGATTGAATGCCCCCGCTTAAACACGTAGTCAACATTCACGCTGAGGCTGTATTGAGTCGGTGTGGAAGTGAAGGGGTTGCCCCCAATGGTGTAGGGTGCTTCAGTTATGAATTCTTTAATCTCCAAGTTGTTCTCGTCGATGTCAACTAAGCCCATGCCATACCCGCCTCCGCTAAAGAGCCCGCTGAGCTTAAAGGTGCTGCTAATGTAGACTCTCATGGTGACAGTGCCCTGCACATGCAAATCGCTTGGCAACTTGACCACCCACATAGCAATGGCGGACCAGTAGTTCCAGCCGTCTCTTTGTCCTGAAATCTGCGCGTCCAAGTTCACTTGGGCGGCGGATGCTTGGTTTGGCGGTGCCCCGTCTGCTCCGTCGTAAACGTAGAGCGAGTTGTTTTGGTCTTTTAGGAGCAGTGAGTAGTCATGGAAAGTTAACGGTAAATTAACAATGGTAGGGCTGGATTGCGCCTTGATGATGTTTGGAGAGTACACTATGAAAAGGCAGCTTAGAAGTAGAGCTATCAAAAGCGGCGCATAATTGGCTTTTATTTTTTCCGCTTCCTTTGTTATATTCCTAAGTTTTTGGCTATGCGTTCCTTGTTGCCTGCGAACGTTGAGATGTAAGCGCCCAGATGATGCAGCATAACAGGGGCAATGATGCTTCCTGACAGAAGAAAACTAATTGAAGCCACTGTATCCTCGTATGCTAAGCCTTTAGCGATTAAGTTCATGCCGCCGAACATCCTTTCCCCAGACTTCTCTTTTGGAAAAGCAGCGTGGGCACCAACATGCGTTATCCAGCGTGCAAAGATTGCGGGTATAGCGTTGAAGGGGAAGGGTATGCCGATGGCTGCGAAACCGAGCATGAACAAGGGCAGTATGGCGCCGCTCCAGTGGGTTTCAGCTATTATGCCGTCGTCGCAGCCTCGCAGGGACATGTTCCAGAATTTTTCGAAGTCTTCCCTTGTTTTAATGTAGCTTAAACCTTTAGAGTACAAGCCATAAGCCATTCTTGTTCTCGCAAGCATTGTTGTAAAGGCTATAACTACAGAGCCGACAAGAAGCCCAAGCCAAACCGTGTCAAGCGTAAAACCCATCTGCTCAGCCGTCAGGATTCCGAAAACCAAAGGCGAAACAGCTACTGAAAAAGCAACCTGCCAAGTTAGGTAAATGATGGCTGCAGCAATCCATTTGCCCCTTGGAAACCTCATAAAGCTCACCTACCCGGCTGGCTCACCGTTTGCTACTGGAGTAATGGCTTCTTCGGCGTCATCAACTAAGCCTACAACGGATAATGCTCCGATTAAGCCCCGTTCGCCCGTTATCGGAATGGCTCTAACGCCTGCTTGTTCTGCCGCCCAGAACGCTTCGGAAACTGAGACCTGCTCCCGCTTAACCTTCCTAGCGTAGGCTTTGAGGGGTTCTGGCGCCCGAATCCTGTTCATGACAACCATGCCTGTCTCTTTTGAAATCGTATATTTTTTGATTAACCGTTCAAAATTGCGAATAAGCTCCTCCTCTTTACCGGGGACTACGGCAAAAACCAGCGCTGAAGAGGCGTTGTTTGTGGTTTTGGCTGGGTTGGCAGGCCAGTTCAAGGATAGTGTTAATCTTAGGAAACGATAGTTTTTTGATGCCTTGTCGAGAATCGAAGCTAACTGTAGCGCCAAATTAAACGTTGCGCCTTTTGTTGAGGAGTCGGTGTCGTCTACGCCTATGACAATTTTCTTGTAAAGTTTGTATTCAGTGTCAAAGGCTTTCCCATGTGGATTTATAGGGCGCTCAGTACATCTCAAAGCCCCGCTTGACATTAAACGAATTAAGTCTGGTCCTCCTCCGATGCCCTTGTATGAGACTACCACGCTCTTTTGCAGCGGTTTAACCTCGGTTATGGCGAGAGGTACAAAGCTTGGTTTTAATTCAGGATCTGTTTTCCCAATTTTGAGTTGAGTAACAAAGAGGTCGCCAAACAAAGAGTTAGCCATTGGATAAGCTAAATCGTTTACTCCACCAACGCCTCCGCCTATGAGGAAATATTTTCTTCCGCCTAAAACAAGTGAAGAAAACCATGTTGGGCAACGATTGACGGTTTCAACTGCGTCGGTATCCTCGCCGACAAGAGCCATTGCTTTCCACTGCTTTTTCAGATATCTCTGTTTTATGAATTCACGTTTTCCCAGAAAATCATAAGCTTTGATTTTCAAGTTAGTGAACATTTTTCTAAAAAGCGCTCTCCTTTTTAGTGAAGATACTATTGAGAAAGTTTTGATTCACTTCACTACTTGCACGCGCGTTATAATATGCGCAGTCTCTGTAATTAAGTTTTATATACGACAAAACCTCACTTTAAAGTGCCGCTGAAGCGCCAGTTTTTGGTCATAAAAGAGGTAAATTCTTGTCTTTTACATCTATTGCGCTTAGGAATATACCTAAACGAAAACTGCGTAACTCTTTAACTGTTCTTGCCATAATCTTAGGCGTCACGCTGATTGTGGGTGTAAACATTGCTTTTGACAGCGTCTATGACCAGTTTGGCTTAACAATAAACCAAGCCGTTGGAAACGTGGATGTAAACATCAGGTCTGCACTGAACATGCCTTTCAACCAAACCACCCTGACCACGGTTAATCAAACTGTGGGTGTAGCCGATTCTTATAGCAGGCTAAGCGGCTTAGTCAATGCTTCTGGGTCTAAACAGTGGGTTAGCGCGATGCTGGTCGGGGTTAACACTGCCTCTGACTTCGATTACACGGATCCTTCAGCCATGAACATCACAGGGCAACTGCAATTGCCCTTCAATGGCACGGATGTGGTAGTGGATGACAGACTCAACTTTACCGGAGGTCAAGAAATAGTTGTCAATGTTACCACGGGTTTTTCTCAAACGTTTGAAACCCGGAACTACACGCTAAAGGTTGTTGGGCTGTACCATGTGAGCGAGTTTGAGAGACAGTACGGCGGAGTGTTTGGGCAGGGCTATAGTGGATACCGAATCTACGTGGACTTAGCCAAAGCTCAAACCATGCTAAACAGTACCGACAAAATTAACTCAATAAGCGTAAAGTTGCAAGACTCAAAACAAACAAGCCGAGTAGTCAACAACCTTAGCAGCAGTTTAGGCAACGATTACATCGTTAACCCAGTGAAAGAAAGCCTTCTAAACATCGTGAGCAAAGCAACGTTCGGCTTAAAAAGCGGCCTGCAAATCATGTCAGTCATGGCGCTCTGCGTCGCCATCGTCATCGTCCTCAACACCATGTACATGAACATTGGCGAACGCACACATGAAATCGGCATCTTACGGTCACAAGGCGCTTCCACAGGACAGGTTTTCTGGATATTCTTCTCAGAAAGCATAATTTTAGGATTAATCGGGGTTGCAATCGGTCTGGTCTCAGGTTTATTTGTCACTGATGTTTTTCGCTATTTCACCTCACGGATTTTTCAGCCGTTTTCGCCAGGCGTCAGCTTCCAATTTGCCCTTCCTCAGACGACTGTTCAGCATTTAATTTTGGGCATAGCTGCTGGCTTGTTAACGGTGATGATTGGCGGGCTCTTCCCATCCTTATCAGCGTGCAGAACAAGCGTAATTAGCGCCCTGCGACCTTCAATGCGCAAGCCAGGTAAACAGAGAACCGCCCTAAAACTTGTTCTTATTGGGTTGCCGCTGACAATTTTTGGCACCTTCATCTTCGTATGGTACGACTTGTTCTCGCAGTTCGGCATCGGGTTGTACGCAGTATCCGCGTTGGCGCCTATAGCTATGCTTGGCGTAACGCTGCTTGCTGCAGGGTTGCTGCGTAGCGGCGGCTGGGCGATTGAGAAAAGCCTGTTTGCGTTTGGCAAAACCAAAAAAATCATCTCCCGAAATGTAGAGCGCAACCTGCTCAGGAGCACGATTTGTTTTGCGTTGATTGGTATGTCGTTGAGTTTGGTTGTTGTTATGGGTGGAGCGCAGATTGGAACGGTTGCAGGCGTGGAGAATGTGATTCGGTCTTTTTCCAGCTCAGACTTGACCGTTATGTCTGAGGACATGATTCCGAAATTGTTTAACGATAACGTTACAAGAATTGAGGCGGTAAATGCTTCCACACCGGTGCTTGTGGTTCCTGACCGAACAATTATGCAAAACAACCAGTCGTCTTCGCCGGTTAATTCGTCTTCAACAGTGCTTGCCATTGACCCAGCATCTTACCCCACTGTCATGTCGATGACTTTCAGCGAGGACACCCCAGCCAATGTCTTTGACAAACTCAGCGGTAACAGTACAATTATTTTGACTTCGCCGCTTGCTAAATCGCTCAATGCTTCGGTAGGTGATGAAGTCAAAATCCGCTTCATAGAATACCAAGACCAAGTAATAGAACAAGCCATAGTAATCCCCTCCCCGCTCGGTCCCCAATACAGAGTCATGCAGTACCATTACCAAGTTCCTGTTCTAGCATGGAAAAACTTCACGGTGGTTGGAGTTGCTCAGGGTGCATGGCTGGACATCATGTCGTTTGGCAACTTTGTGCTCTCGGAAGCCTCCTACATTTCGTTCAGCAATCTTAACGCGACTTTCCCTAACTCAGCCGAGGAATACGTCGATAAAGCGAACTTGTTCTTTGTCAAAGTTGACGCAAACACCAATATTGAGCAGGCAAAAAATGACCTTCTTAACGCCTATGGCAACGATTATTCTCTAAGCGTAACAACCTACGATGATGCAGTCAACCGAGTACGCAACTCAATTGACGAAATCTTCTACATCCTCTACTCTATTGTAATGTTTGCCGTTCTCAACGCTGGCATTGGCGTAGCAGCAATTATGATAATGAACGTTGCTGAACGTCGGCGAGAAATCGGCATTTTCCGCTCTCAGGGCATGAGCAAGTCTCAAGTGGTAACATCAATAATTGGGGAAGCAGCGTTTCTTGGAGTGGTTGGGTTTGCCATGGGCATCATCGTCGGGTTAATGTTCCACCGTGTTACCGTCAGCTACATGCGGCTGGAGGGCTTTCCGATGGCGTTTATGATACCGTTTGATGCAATGGCAGTTACGCTTGTCTTGGCGTTGCTGACCGCGGTTATTAGTGCAGTTTACCCTGCGAATAAGGCCTCAAAGCAAAACATCGTTGACGCAATAAGGCATTAACCTGAAGATTTGCGGGCACGGCGGAAATAATCGTGGATTGCCAATATCGCAAGTGCATCAAACACTATCCCGACAATTAGGATCATTGGTTCGGGAACAATAATTACCTGTGGAAAAATGCCTGTAAGATACAGTATGTGGAAGAAGATGCCGCCGCTGTAGAGAAATGCGACTAAGGCTGCGGGGTAGCGGTTCTTTGTTAGGTAGAAAAGGATGCTTGAGACAGCCACGGTGAATGAGCCGGGAAGAACAAAATCTGCAACCCTCAAGGCTCCAAAAAGGGTGGTTTGAGAAAAGTTTGGGTTAGAATAAATGGGATGGCAAAATGGAGAACTCCAAAACCTAAAATAAACAACGCTTCCAAAATAGCAACGGTGGGAGATTTCATTTTGACCTTCCCTAAAGTTTTTTAGTGCATACAACCTAAAGATTATTTGGTGCAAAAAGTTTTAACCAGCGACTTTTTGAGGGAGACCTAATTGTCAGTTAAAGTTGTTGAAGTCGAGAAAATCTACAGGCTTGGAGAAAACAGAGTCCATGCCCTAAAAGGAGTTAGCCTGCAGTTAAACAAGGGCGAGTTTGTGGCTTTTATGGGGCCTTCGGGTTCGGGCAAA
Organism: Candidatus Bathyarchaeota archaeon; assembly: GCA_003589585.1. Classification (GTDB taxonomy): domain Archaea; phylum Thermoproteota; class Bathyarchaeia; order Bathyarchaeales; family Bathycorpusculaceae; genus Bathycorpusculum. The sequence continues at coordinate 17,727 of QYYE01000014.1, read as the reverse complement.
ACAACCCTACTTAACTTAATCGGCGTTCTTGACAAGCCAAGCAAGGGCAAAATCTACGTTGACAACATCGACTTAACGGTTCTGAAAGAAAAAGATCTAACCAAGCTGAGACGAAGCACCATCGGCTTCATCTTTCAATTCTACAACCTAATTCCCGTTCTCTCAGCCTTCGAAAACGTCGAGTTGCCCATGCTGATTGCGGGCGTCCCTACAAAGGAACGGGAAAACAGGGCTAAAGAGCTTTTGACGATGGTTGGGTTAGCAGACCGCATACACCATCGACCCGACGAGCTCAGCGGCGGAGAACAGCAGCGCGTAGCCATCGTAAGAGCATTAGCCAACAAACCCTCCATTGTTTTGGCAGATGAGCCCACGGGCGATTTGGATTCGAAGACAGGCAAGGAAGTTGTGCAGGCTCTCCGTGACCTGTCTAACCGTGAAGGAGCAACGGTTGTTGTGGTTACTCATGACCCCATTGTAGCAAGCATGGCAAGCAAAGTGTTTGAGATGCGGGACGGCATAATAATTAAGGAACACGCCAATGAGGCGGCGCTGAGCCACTAAAGCTGCTTTTTAGGGCTTTTTTGGGCAGTTCTTTTTGCGTTTACATGTCAACAATGCTTAAAACGGCAGTGGCAATCATTTTTAATTGGTTGGAGAGAAGAGGATTGGCTGCTCCTTCGCTTAGCAACGCAATGAAACGTACATGTGAAAGTCTTAGGCAGGGTGCAACCGAACAGGTCACCGATTATGAGCAGCGTTTCTCAGTCCTCAAAGGCGCCTATGACGATTTACTGGTTAACCTCGTAAAAACAGGCTTTAACCAGAAAGAAGCGTACCAAACAGCCAAGGAATTCTTCGGCAAAGAAACCGTGCGTTTTGCAGGCATCGACGGCACCATGTACTCAAGACCACTCTTTGACATGGTGGTTTTCTTCGGAGGCGCTTACGCCGCGACGGGCAAAGTAAAATTCTCGGAAAACGCTGATCCTGAGGTTTCGTATGATGCTAAGACGATTCAGCAGAACATAGGCATGTCCAGCGTTATCCCGATTTATGTTAACGAAATATTGGATGTTGACCACTCTTTTTCAGCCGTCGAACAGCCCAGCGAAACCAGCCCTGGAAAAGCAGCAACTGACGAGGAGATAGCAAACAACTCTCTGATTGCCAATGCAGTTATGACTTTTGCCGAATTCTATCTGGCGTATAAGCTGGCGGTTGACCCAGCGCAAAACTTTCAAGTGCTCCTAATGGACAGAAGCTTGTCAACTGAGCGCGCTAGCCTCCTATATGAGAGCAGAAAAACCAGCTACTGGACAGAAAAAAGCGCGCTCGTAGGCTGCCTCGTTAACGAAAAAAAGGTCGACCCGAACGATTTGGCACTGGCACGTCACCATGTTTACAGTAAAGCTTTGGGTTTGCCTGCTGCACGAGCAGATTTTCTTTTCCACGCCATAGCCTTCCTCGCCGAGCAGCATCAGTTTTTGACGAAGCCTCAGATTTGTGAAGCGTTAGGGATTGCAGATGAGAAACGCAAAAAACGTCTTGAAAAAACCCTGACAAACCTGTCTGACAAGAACATCCTAACCTGCACTGATGGCACTTACGCATTAAACAAGCAGTATTCTGACAGCTGGAGCCGAATAAAACAGTTAACAATTGAAGTTGGCGACCAGCTTTTCTCCATAAAAAACCCGCCACCGCAAAAGCCAAGCAGTATGAAGATAGTTAAGGATGGAAAAGAGCACTGGTTAACAACAATCGACATTACATTTCTAACCCTGTTTGCCATGCACATGCTTATAGAGGAGTGCTGGAGAAAACGCATTCTCCTATTGGGAATCACCAAGGATACGTCCGCTCGGGATTTCAAACGCCAATTAGTGCCGATAATGCAAAACGAAGGCTTACTCAAAACAGCCGTAACAAACGAGGCGCTGTCAGCCCTTCCCAACACTGACCGCATGATTTTGCAGTCAGCCAGCGTTTTCAACTCCGAGCAGATGATGCCGCCTTGGAGCCTAATTGAGTATGATTCAGCATTCCGAACTATGAAGCCTGACGTGGATAGGGGACAAGGCTACGTTTGCGGGGTTATTAAAAACAAGATTGGGTTAGAGAAGGCTTTTTTGAAAACCTACGTGCAGCTCAGCCAAGCTAAATCTGACCCGCTGCTGCGCAGTAACGTGTTGCTTATTGACCGTTTAGCTTACGCCGGGTTTGACCACAAGCCACAGTGCCTCTTGGCTCTGTTGAATGAGAAGAGCGATGGCGTAAAAGAACCCGTTGAGGTTTTGTTCTTCAAAGACAAATCCGTACCCAACAGGATGCAAAACCTTGTCCTGACGTTGCTGGTAGCCATGGCGCCCATGAATATTCCTGAGGCTTTCGGGCACAACAAACCGTTGTTTGCGGCTGACAAAATCGCCAAGTGGAACTACAGCCAATTTAGGGCAATCGCGGATTCCACGGCGAATTGGATTTCGAATAATCATAAATTGCGAAAATTCATATTTTACATGAGCACTTTCCGAGAGAGGCGAGCAAGCATTGAACAAACAAGAAGACAAAGCAGTTAACACAGAATGCTTCACCGATTTTGACGGTAAATTCCACGCTCGGTTAGCGGCGGTTATGCCCCGTTACGCTGGCGACGACGGCGGAGACTCCAAAGTCACAGGCACAAGCGCCCGCTACCAATGCCGAGTCAAAATCGAGTACCAAAAAGACCTGATGGGGCTACTGGAAGAAGGCATGCTACTGGCGGTGAAAAATTTCAAACATGCCGACGAGGGGACGGAGCGGTTTACGCTTATGGAAATCAGCCGTGTCTGGCCTGAACATTTCGGCTTGAGCGGGTTGAGTAACCACGGGTATTACCCGATGCAATTTGAAATCATCGAGCAATCCGAAGAGGACTGGCAGACCGATGACAAGTCAACGATGATGATTCAAATCGACGCCATCCCCATCAACTACGACCTCATCATCCACCATGGCTGCAAGTTCGAGTTTGCCAAAGGCTTCTCCTACCCAGTAGTCGGCAGCTCCATCTACATCCTAAACAGCGAAATGATAAACCGCATGTACAACCAAAAAATCGCCGCCCAACTAGGCGTAGACACAAAACATACGGTTGAAGACGCCAGAGTTGACCAGCGGCTGGGCACCATCAAGATGTTTGAAACCAGCGAAACCAAGATACCCATCTACACGGACTTTGAAAAGCTGATTAGGTATCACTTTGGGGTTTTCGCGTTTACCGGCGGGGGCAAAAGCAACCTCATGTCCAACGTGCTAAGACGCATCATGCTGCACATGGATGAGAAGAAGATTGTGATTTTTGATATCAGCTGTGAGTACGCTTTTTTGCTGCTTGATGTGCTTGCTGACCCATATGTGAAGGCTAAGCTGGTTTTGGAGCACCGAATTGGTGACCTTGACCAATTCTTCAACTCGGTTGCGAAACCCCGCGAATACGAGACTGACCTGCGCACCAGAACGGGTCTAAGGGCAATCATGACCCAAGGTAAACTCTCATATTACACTAAGCCCAAGCAAAAGATTCCTACTTACGCGCAGATTATGGAGGAACTCGATGACCAGCGCAAGGAATCCTCAGGCAAAGGGCACTACGTTAACGCTATCGACGAAATCCACGATACCGTGCGGGAGTACGTTGAGGAACAGGGGCTAAGCGAGAACCAGGAAGTCAGCGAAGGCTTTGTTTCACTGCTTGATGAAGCGTCAAGATTGGCAGTGGAGAAATTCAAGGTCCATGACAAAAGCGGTTTGTACGCGTGGGCTACAACCAGATGCACCCTCTCTGACTTGTTTAAGAAACGCAGCGAAAAGCAAGATTGCGACGAGGGGTTGACGGTTGAGGGCATAAGGCAACTTCTCGAAGACAAAGATACCAACCTAGTCGTCATATCGATTAGTGACCCCTACACCATAAAAGAGCTTGCCATGGCACTAACTCAGGATCTGCTTGTACGCAGGAAACGTCGCTTCACCGTAAAACCCTATATACTGCTGGTTTTTGATGAGGCGCAAGAATTCATCAGCAGCAAGGAGAGCGGCATTGACGGCAGATGCAGCCAGCATGTGGAGACGTTGCTTAGGCAGGGGCGCAAGTATGGTTTAGGCGTATGCATCGCAACCCAGCGGTTAGCTTACCTGAACACTAACGCACTGCAGCAGTTGCACACCTACTTTGTCGGCACCCTACCGCGTCCATACGACCGAATGCTGGTCAGCGACACCTTCATGATTGATAAGGGCATACTGGAGAAGACGCTGGAGTTTGCGCCCGGCGAATGGCTGCTCTCCAGCTACATAGCCACTGGAATGGAGAACGTTCCCATATTCATAAAAGCAGACAATGCAGAGAAAGAGATAGAGAAGTACCTGTCAAGTAATGGGTGATAGTCCTTGAGCATTGAGCTTCCTGAAGCCTATATACTCTCCAACCAGATGAGCAAGGAGCTTTTAGGTAAAGAAGTTACTTGCTATGGGCTCGGAGACTGCACAAGCCTTCAAAACCTAGGCTGCATTAACATGTACCGTTCAGATTTTGACAAGCTACACGGGGGCAGAATCGTGTCGGTTGTTTCCCGAGGCAACGTCATACGCGTAAAATTTGACAACGGCATGAACTTGCTTTTGGCGCCTGAGTACGGCGGAAAAGTTCTCTATCACAAAGAAAGCGCTGTTCCATCAAAGTACCATCTTAAGCTTTGCTTTGACGGTGACTCGGCGTTGACAGTTACTTTGACTGGTCTGGGGGTTATCCAGGCGCTCACAGACGAGCAGCTTGAAAACAGCTACGTGTATAGACGCGACTTTTCCACGACTGCTTCGCCCACAGATGAGAAAGAGTTTACTTTTGAGCGGTTCTCAAAGGAGCTATCAGGCAGAAAAGTGAATGTCAAATCTGTGCTCGTCGGCAAAGACGCGGTTGTAGTGGGTTTGGGGAACAGTGCATTCCAAGACATACTCTTCCGAGCCAAAGTTCACCCTAAGCGGAAAGCCTCAAGTCTAAACGAAGCTGAAAAGCAAGCGCTATTTAACGCTGTAAAAAATCTTATTCAAGAACGGCTAAAGCAGGGTGGCAAAAGTCAGTTTGTGGACTTTTACGGAAAACTTGGCGGCTATAATGCTGAAATGGGTTCTAACATGAAAGGCAAAACCTGCACAAAATGCGGCAGTCAAATTGAGAGTCTGAGCTTGGGGGGTGGGCAAACCTTCTACTGTCCCGGATGCCAAAAATAAAAGCGGTTTCTTAGTTTTTAGCGGAGAGGGGCAAAAAGCTTATCCGAGAACTCAGCGTATAATCGTTTGAAGGGTAATCGCATGACTTTTGAGTCAGGAAGAAATCTTGGTTTCATAAGCAGCTTAATGATTGTTATATTGCCCGTAATCACTCTGCCAGCCGTGTTCTTGTTAACCTTCGCCAGAGTTTTTACTCCAGCCACAGGATTCTTAGCCTTAAGCATTTTCTATATATTCATTGGTGCTTTGGGTTTGGCAAGCTATATCCTGTTTTTAGTGGCAATGAACCGCTTAGCCACCTATTATCAGGAACCAAGACTCTACAAGAATGTCCTGTACGCTTTCATCTTAAACATTGCTGGAGGCGTTGTCGGCTTAATTATATACATTAGCACCTTTCTCTTGTCACCAATAAGCCTAACACCCACCCCAAGTCCTGCAGATATTTCCTCCATCGTCTTCCGGGCGATTCTTGCGATGATAATTTTTGTAATAGTAGTTTTTGTCTTCGCCATCATAAGCGCTGTTCTATACATGCGAACCTTCAACCTTCTTGCAGACAAAACTGGTGTTGACAATTTTAGAACTGCTGGGTTGCTTTATATTATCGGTGTTTTGCTTGCAGTGGTTCTTGTTGGCGCTTTGGTGGTTTGGGTAGCCTGGATATTGGCTGCTATGGGCTTTTACTCTCTTAAAGAAAAACCATATTCACCCCTGCCGACGCCTGCCAAGCAAACGACACCTGCAGTTGACATGGCAAGGAAGATTTGCCCTTACTGTGGAACAGAAAACAATGCAGACGCCATCTACTGCAAAGCCTGCGGCAAACAGCTATAATGATGACCCAGCCAACGTAGGTTAACCCTGACCCGGGAACATTAATTTTAAAAAGCCCCTCTGGTTAATTCATACTTGAGTTTAACCATTTATTAAGAGTTTGGTGGAATCTGATGGCAATTAGACTGACAAAATCCGACAAGACATTCATTCAGACGATGCCGGTTGGGCGACTTGCAACTGCAACCGAAGATTGTGAGCCAGTGGTGAGACCTGTTTGGCCAGTCTTTGACGGCATATACTTCTACATAGCATCTGACCCTGACACCCCAAAATTGGAGCACATTGAGGCAAACCCGCAGGTATCGCTGGTCTTTGACGATTATGACAGGGAAAACTGGTCAAACATCAAAGGCATGTGCTTCCAAGGGGAAGCAGAACTCCTCTGGAATGGCGAGGAATACCGTTACGCGCAATCTCTACTTAAAGAGAAATACCCTGAATACCGAACTGAAAAGGGCGGATGGAAAGAAGGCGACATACCCATCATCAAAATAACGCCGACAAGCTTCAGCAAATGGGCATCTGGTGAATGGCTAAAAAAATAATGCCTCAAAAACCACTTTTGCTTAAGTAGAAATCGTTAGGTAGGTTTTTGAGTTAGGCGTTAATTTTGTATTTTTGTTATGGAAGGTTTGGCGGCTAAAAGGTTGCTGTGCGGTGGGTTGGAGCAGTTTTTTCGTGGGCTTAATTTGAAAGGTTTGGCTTGCTGTTGATGAAGCGGTGTTAGTGTTTGGTTTTGCCCAGCGTTTCAAGATAATCCAGAAACTTGGAAAGTTCATCCTGGTCCATATCCACAAGTTCTGCCCTCTCCGCTCTGATGTATTTGCGGAAAGCCTCCAAGCATTTGCTGTCCGCCATGTTCTTCTTGTAGGATTGCACTTGGTCACGTTCAATTTTGATTCGGTAGAGCGTGGCTAAGAAAGTTGCAAAAACAACCAGCGTGTTGCTAACTATCACAATCAATGAAACGTCAACGTTTACTAGACTCACTCAAATAAGCCTCCAACACATTTTGAAAGCGGCATTTACCTTTCCTAATCGTTGTTAAGGTTATTTTCTCTTTCGCTTAACGATTATAGTTTGCCGAAAATCCCAAAGGGCAGAATAGGAGAACATTGCCTAGAACCTCTAACATGCTGCAATTATTATGGTAAAGAAACAAACAAAAACCTTCACCAAATTGGTTGTGGAGGGCTCGGTGAGTTTGTCAGCGCCCAATGCCATCCGTCATCGAGGAGAAAGGAGAAGGCTTCGAAAACGGAAAGTAATTCTTATGGCTTGTTGGTTAGCCTTCAAGCTGCCTAGCCCTCCAGTAACAAGACTTAAGAGATTATAGACTTATAAGGTTTATGAATTCAAAATTAAAATTAGACAACATTAAATCAAAGTTTGTTTAACCTCTTTCCTCCATCTTTGAGTTGTTTTTTTTACGCTTGCCCTTCTTTTTTGGAAGCCCTGTGATGTGGAGTTCGATTTTAGTGTGACCCGCAAAAGCGAAATGGCAAGCCTGCTAAAACAGAGAGCTAAACAAACAATTCTTCTATCCACTGCTAACCTCTAACCTTTTTCTTAAATTCTTTGGGGCAATAGTTCCAATGAATTATCTGGAAACAAATTCATCCCTTTTCTTCATGAAAAATAAGCATTAGCTCTTTTCGCATAAGTATTATATAGCCTCATTAATCAATTGTGATTATATACAAGTTTTTCTACCAAGGGACAATGATTTGACAACTCCAAAACAAAGCTTAGCTGAACAATCCGAGCCTTCTCAGGCTAAAGCCAGTCAGTTCCCAATCGTAGGCATCGGCGCCTCTGCAGGCGGCTTAGAAGCAATCAGAAAACTTCTCGAGGCTCTTCCAGAAAACACTGGATTAGCCTTCGTGGTTGTCCAGCACCTCGCCGCCAGCCAAGAAAGCATGCTGCCGGAGATTCTTTCAAGATTTACCAAGATGCCTGTGAGCAAAACAACAAGCGGAATAGCAGTCGAAGCAAACCACGTTTACGTTATCCCCTCAGGAATGACCATGACCATCGGCAACGGCGTCCTAAAGCTCCAGCCAAAAGGGGCGCTATTTAAACCCATAGACGAATTTTTCCGTTCACTCGCTGTGGAGCGAAAAACTCAAGCAATCGGCATAGTACTTTCAGGAACAGGCACCGATGGAACTGAAGGCTTAAAATATGTTAAAGCCGAAGACGGAATAACCTTCGCCCAAGACCCAAAAACCGCCCAGTACCCCGACATGCCCAAAAGCGCTATAGCTGCAGATGCCGCATACTTTGTCCTTCCGCCAGAGAAGATAGCTCAAGAACTCATCAGAATCGCCCGGCATCCAGAAATTACTCGCAGAAAAATAGAAGCAGCCGAAATGCAACAGGAAAAAGAAGAAAGCGGAAGAGACATTCAAACCATCTTTACCCTTCTTCAAGCATCCTTTGGTGTAAACTTTGCCAATTACAAAAAAGCAACTATCAACAGGCGAATTAGTCGGCGCATGGTTCTAAACAAAATCGAAGACATCAAAAAATACGTTGCTTACCTCAGAACTCATAAAGAAGAGCTTCAAGCATTATTTGATGACTTGTTAATTGGAGTAACTGCCTTCTTCAGAGAGTCACCAACCTTTGAATTACTTAAAGAGGTAGTCTTTCCAAGCATCATAGAGAAAAAGCAGCCAAACCAGACTATCCGAGTATGGATCCCAGGCTGCTCTACAGGTGAAGAGGCTTACTCCATAGCCATAGCATTAGAAGAATTACTAGAAGAGAAAAACATCTCAGACCACCAAATCCAGATTTTCGGCACAGATGTAAACGAGAAGAACATCGAAAAAGCCCGACGAGGAACTTACCTCAAAAACATAGAGGACAATGTTTCTGAAAGCCGACTCAGGAGATTCTTTACACCTGCCAATGGAAACTATCAAGTGATAAAGTCGATTCGGGACATGTGTGTATTCGCTAAACATGACCTGGCAAGAGACCCGCCTTTCTCCAATCTAAACCTAATTATCTGCCGTAACGTGCTGATCTATTTTGACTCAAAACTTCAGGAAAGAATAATACCTCGCTTCCATTACGGGTTAAAGCCTGATTGCTACCTTGTCTTGGGCGAGGCTGAAAGCGTTGGCAAATTCACCAATCTCTTTGAGCCCTTAACTAAGAAGGGCATAGTTTTTCGCAGAAAACAAGCGCAACCCTCTATCGAAGTTCAGCTTGAACCGCCTAACCCATATTCAATAAGAGCGGCAATGGAGAAACCGGAGAAAGTTAATTCAATTGCACTGATAGAAAAAGAGATTGACAAGTTGTTGATGAGTGAATATGTTCCCGCTTCTCTACTGCTCAACAGTAATCTGGATATTTTGGTTTTCCGCGGGAAAGTTGACCCCTATATCTCGATAGACTCTGGAATTGCCAGCTTGAACATATCTAAGATTATCCGAAAAGAACTTCAGCCTTCTCTCCAAACCGCTGTTTACAGAGCAAAAAAGGGTACAAAAGACGTTAAAGAAATCGTTCGCCTAGAGCATAATGGGAAAACTAAAATGGTTAGCATTCAAGTTAAGCCCATTAAGCTGCCTAAACATGAAGAGTCCTTCTTTTTTGTGCTGCTTACTGAAGTCCCAAAGACGATTCTCACTCTACAAAAGGAAGAAAGAGGTGCAACGACTCGTGGAAAAGGGGAAAGCGCCAAGGACCAGCAGATCAAAGAGCTTACCGAGGAGTTAGAATCTACTAAGCAGACGTTACAGACCATAATTGAGCAGCAGGAAGCCACCAATGAGGAGCTCCGTTCAGCGATGGAGGAAGTTCAATCTAGTAACGAAGAATTGATGAGCACCAACGAAGAATTGGAAACTTCCAAGGAAGAGTTGCAATCAACCAATGAAGAGCTTACAACTTTAAACGATGAACTCAAGAACCGCAACCAAAACCTGTCTATCTTGAACGACGATTTGACTAATTTAATGGGCAGTGTTGATACTGCAGTAATAATCGTTGACAATAGTTTTAGGATTAGGCGGTTCACAAGTCAAGCACAGGAACTGTTTAGACTCTTGCCAAGCGACATTGAACACCCGATTGTTGATGTGTCGCTGGGGATTCCAACTGAAGAGTTGGAAAAGTTACTGGCAAGGGTTACCTCGAATCTTGAGTTGATAAGGCAGGAGGTAAAAACTGAGAAGGGGCGTTGGTATCAACTGCGCATCCGACCTTACTTGACCAGCGAAAAGAAAGTTGGGGGAGCAACTCTTTCTTTTGCAGATATCACCGAGATGAAGAGGCTAGAAGAAGAAAAGAAACTCTACACGGATAATCTTGAGCAACAAGTTAAGGAGCAAGCTGACAAGATTGTCAAAGCTCAAAATTTGGTCGCTATAGGAACAACAGCGGGCATGGTGGGTCATGATGTCCGCAATCCATTGCAAGCTATTTGTAGCGATGTTTTTTTGATTAAGTCGGAATTACCTGTAGTTCCTGAAGGCAAAGAGAAAGAAGCTATGAAAGAAAGCTTGGAGGGCATCGAGAAGAATGTTGAGTACATTAATAAGATTGTAGCTGACCTTCAAGACTATGCTAGGGTTATAAGTCCAGTTGCTGAGGAAACTGATTTGCCTGCTCTTTGCAGTGAGCTGTTACTTAAGAGCGGGATTCCAGAAAACATCGATGTTTCATGTCAAGTGGAGGGGGAATTGAGAAGTGTCCTCATCGATCCCCATTTGATTAAACGCGTTTTAAGCAACTTGGTAAATAACGCTGTTCAAGCGATGCCTCAAGGTGGAAAAATTGATCTACGAGCATTTAAAAAAACAAAGTTCGTCATTATAACGGTTCAGGATACAGGTGTTGGTATTCCTGAAACAATTAAGCCTAAACTTTTTACTCCCATGTTTACGACTAAATCTAGAGGTCAAGGTTTTGGGTTAGCTGTGGTCAAGCGTATCGTTGAGGCAGTCGGAGGAACTATAACTTTTGAGAGTGAAGTCAGCAAGGGCACAAAGTTCATTATTCGTTTGCCCCCTTCCGAAGAGTTAAACGGTAAATGGGTCCTCAAGTGAGTTTGTGATGTTTTTTCAGGAAACTATCTATGTCTACTGCGCTGAATATTTGGGCGAGCGCTAGCTCCAAGGCTTTTCCCATTTTCGCCCCCTTCACCCAAAAGTTGGGAGAGCGATTTTCTGGTGTGGAGAAAAAAGCAAGCTTAACATGGTTTCACAACCACACGAAAGGGGTTTCAACATTGAGCCATGTACCGCTTGTGCAGAAAATCGCATATCCCACACCGAAACAGGCATAGGAAAACGTTGCAGCGGCAAAAAGCAATTGCCCTCTTCTGCAGTCTTGTGGCACACTAAAAACCGCCACACGCACATAAAGAGAGAAAAGCTCATTCTCAAAAAAATAATTCTTCGCAACCCATAAAAAAAATGAGCTACTGCAAAAAAGGTAAATTGGCAGTGGAAAAAACTAGCCGATAGCTAAGACGCCTTCCAAAATCTTTCCGTCCGGCACATCCAACTGCTTGGATAGCCACATTTTCAAGATGCTGGAGAAATTGGGAAGCGCGCCATTGTAGGTGATGATTTGGTTGCCTTTGAGGGCGTCGGCTTGGAACTGCTTGTCGTCTTCCTTGTAGCTAAACGACACGGTTTGAGCCTGATAAGCTAAAGCCAAAAAGTCTTCCCACTGCTTGCACCGCAAAATCACCGACGGCCCACCCTGCACCACCGCAGCAGCAGGCACCGCTTGATTTGCCCGCTCTTTAGCCGCCGGCAAGGCTTCTTTAGGAGCAACAGACAAGTAACCAATCAAGTTAGCAACCTCCCGCTGCAGAACATTAATCTTCTCCTCCACCTTCCCCACCTTACCAACAAACTCACCAGTATCACCAAGCTGCTCACAAACAACACCCAACTCACTAATCAACTTATCCAAATCCCTCTCATGCTCCTTAAGAACATTAACAATAAAGTCCAACGCCTCAAGAGCCTCATCCTTCGACTGCGGATTCTTAGCCAACTATTCATCTACCCCTGATATCTGACAACTTAATACATGAGACAATAAATAAACGTATCGAATCCCAAAGCAGTATCATAGTGACGGCACACCCATACTTATTGGAAATAAAGTCTCATAAACCTTATTCCGCTGCATCCATCTTCCCCTAACTTTCTAACTCCACAGTTAAAAGCTGTTTCATTTGCTCCTTAAAAATGTCTCTGCTTTCCTCAATAGCACCCTCTCTTTCTTGCCAAATATCCATCCTGTTTAAGCTGTCTTTTAGAGCGTCAAAGTTAACCTCAACGTTGGCATCAGTGGCTAAGGATTGCAGAGCCAACTCAAGCTCAATGCTTTCTTTCTCAACCTCTTCATCACCCACAACCTTACCAAGCAAAAGGTCGTTTAACAAGTAATAAGAAAAAATGAGTGCTTTTGCATCTTGATAATTTGGATGAACCTCAGGGAAATCATCCTTCAGATTTAAGCCTTTGAAGTATAGGTGTGCAGTTTTCAGGATATTGTAGGTCTCTTTGGAGGTTGATTTGGGGTGTTGCTTTTTAATAGCCAAGGAAAGCTTAGAGAAATCAAAATTTAATGGCTCCATTGTTTGTCCTAGAAAGTTCCTGTTTCCACCAAAACCGCTGAAGGCTTCTTCTAATCGATTCCAGTTCACTCGTTTCTCCTGCAGACTGATAAGAATGTCAAATGCTAAATCAGCCACCTCTAGAGAAGAATTAACTAACACCGCAAGCTCCTGTCTTCTTACCTTGGCTTTTTCCATTGTTTCCACCGTTATTTTTTGCTCTTCAATTAATGCCTTGACTTTTTCAGTTAAGTCTCCAAATGAGTCAGCCTTTTTTTGCATAACAAACATGTCAACAGCATTTCTCCAGCTTACGCTCAACTTAGCACCAAACTTCTCAATGCTTGCTATCTCATTGATTGGAATCTCCTTTACCATAACTAACCGCTTTTTAACCAAACCCTTTTGCACATAAAACTTGACTGCGTTGCTGGAGAGTTCAAAATTGGTTATGGAAAGAGCTTTTGGCTTTGGCTTCAATGCCGCATTTTTGACTTGCTGAACTGTCTGTGCTTTTCTTTTTCTTTTCTTTACCAAGTAGGCGGCTAAAACACTTAAAGACACAACAGTCGGTATGAGTATAACCAGCAGAATGTAAGGCCATTCAAGAAGCTCTGGCAAAGAGAGCAAAAAGACAAATGAGTATCCAGACAAACAACTATCAGAACTGCAATCTTCGGGTTTTTTTAGGGAGAATTTTGACAGCTTGCTCATCTATAGTGCTTTAACGTATTTTATTTATAAATTAATTGCGATATCAAGGTAAAAATTGCTTGAGGGAAACTAGCAGTCGCCAAGGTGGGGCTTGATAAGGGCTCGTGATTCAATTTTTTGCTAAGCTCTCAGCTTTTGCCTCCTCTGCTTTCAGGAATCGCTCTGCAAGGCGGACGCCAAAGATGTAGTGCATTGTTACGCCGATTCCCCAGCCGACCAGTGGGAATACAAACCAGATGAACTCTGGAACCACTAGTAGGTTGATTGTGGCAAGGATAGAATTGACGATTATGTAGGCGGTAAGGTTTATTTTAAAGCCTTTTTTGTCTTGTTCAGCTCTTAATTTTCTGTCAGCCTGATGGTAGTCAGCTAGTTTGATTTCTTTTTGCATTAATATTCACCTCCTAAGCATTTTTCCGTTTTAACATGGGTTTGTTACTGCCTGAAACAGGTTTACTTGCGTGTCCTTCTTTGAGTTCATTTTCAGCAAGGTCCAGTCGTAAAACCCCCTTTAACCCCACGACTTCCAAGATGGGCCCTTCAGTGAAACTGGCTTGCTTCAACTCGCCGATTGTGCCTTCAATTAGCACGTTTTCGCTTGGACCATTGTTTATGCTAACTTTTTGAAGGTTAGTTTTTGATTTTAATTCAATGGGAGAAGAAATGTTGTTTGCTTGTTTCTGGTTTGTTTTTTGCTTGCATTTTTATTTTTCCTCTGAATACATAGATATCCTCGGGAAGCGATTAGTTTTATTTGACAAACAAGTGTAACATTAAACACCCATGTTTAATTTCGAAAGGAATGATGTCAGATGGTGAGGCTTGAGGGTTTAGACGTGTTATTCTTTGACCTTGCCAGCGAAAGCAGACTTGCCATACTTCAAGAGTTATCCAAGATTAGCCTTAAAATGCAGGATATCGCTCGAAAACTTGACTTAACAGCCACTGAAGCATCAAGACAACTGCAGAGGATGAGTAAAGCAAGACTCATTGAGCGACTCCCAGAAGGCACCTATACCACCACGCACTCTGGTAAGCTCATATTAACTCTTGCATCCCCAATGAGCTTTGCCTTCAAACATAGAGACTATTTTTTGGAGCATAATGTTTGGCACTTTCCCATCGATTTTGTGCATAGATTAGGCGAACTCTCACAAGGCGTACTGGTAAGCGATTTAAACGAGAATATGATTAGGTGGGAAGAGATGATTAAGGCAGCTGAAGACCATGTGCGGGTTATGACTCCTCAAGTTATGCCCACGCTCAGCCGAATCATGGGTGAAAAACTCCAGGCAGGCGTTAAACTCAAATCGCTTCTGTCAGACCAGTTATCGACGACCTCAAAAACATACGCTCAAACAGGTCAAAACGTAGAGCGAAAACTCTTTCCAAGTATTCCAGCAATTATAATTGCCACTGAGAAAGAAGCTACTATATCCCTGCCATTTCTGAACGGGCAGATGTATCACGCCGCCTTCTTTGGTAATGATGAACAGTTTTTGAAATGGGTAAACGACCTGTTTCTCTACTACTGGAACCAAGGAAAAATTTTCACAAACTAAGAACTTAACACCTTGAAATCATCAAAGAACTGCGCTCTTGAATAGGCTGTTTTGTTGTTTTTTGGGCTTAAATTCCATTTCCAATAGTCAGCACTCCAAATGGATGGGCTGTAGCGAAAATCCCCTGCGCTCTGCTTGTGGAGGATTGCACAACCAAGCCCACAGTCCAAAACACAGCAGAAATAAAAACACAATCGCCAACACATCCCACTGTTGTTGTGGAAGGCGAGGGGGTCAGCAACAATCAATTAAGAAAAAACAAACACCAAGTCTGGAAACAACTAAAAAAAACAAAACTCCATTCAACAGAAGGAGAAATCCACATAAATATTTTTATTATTGCACATTCACATAATTGCTCCGTGCCTAGAGGTGGGGTCGTAGTCTAGGCAGGTATGACGACGGGCTCCAGAAAGCAAACACAACGGGTTTGCTGACTCCTTTGGAGAATGACGAATTTCCGGAGCTGTCATGAAGAAACCCGTAAAGAGCCGACTTGCACGGTTCTTGGGTAAAGGTCGTCGGTTCAAATCCGGCCGACCCCACCATATTCAATAAGATTCTGGTTAGGGAAGAATCTAAACATGTCAATCTACCATTACGCTAAACCTTTGAAGTTGACTAAACATATCTCTGACAGCTTGAACATGGTCAGGCAAAACGAAAAAGCCTAAAAAGCAAGAGACTATGCGACGACTATTCTTTCCATGAACCCTTAAAATGCTCATACAGTCTGTCGTACTTGAATTTCTTATGCAAGGCCTCTATGATACTTTTGGGAAATTCAGGATTTTTCTTTTGCTGCGGAACAATTGCGTAGAGATCTCCTCTAAATTCATCCCAATTCATGGGCTCGTTAGTCATCATTGTTGCTGAAGCCTTATTCAATAAAGCAACCGTTCTATCCATCTGGTCAGCATCCATATTAGCTTCCAAACATGCATACCGAAAAGGGGTGCGGTCTGGATCCGCCATAGACTTTAAAACATCAAACTGTTCCTCAAGCTTCTTAAGCCTCTTTTCTAAGTCAACTATCTCATCGTGTTTATGATCCAATCCCTGCACCTAAAACCACCATACCAACCTATTCTCCATTGTTACTGTTTAAAAGATTTTCCACACCCCCCCTCAAAAAGGAAACCCTCTGAAACCATGCATGGGAGAAAAAGCTCTTAGCACGCTATAAATGGATAAGATAAAATATTTCCTTTTTCAGTGTATGGATAAATTGGCGAAGAAAAAGCGGGGCAGATGATTTATAGCCTAGTCAGAAGCAAGCGAAGCCAGCCATAACGCAAAGGATGCAATGCAGAAAATTGAAGCTTATAGTGGAGATAGATTTAATCGCAAAAATAGATAATCTTGAAGCATGCATGAAAGCACAACGCTAAACTGACCTATTGCTTGAATTTGAAGGTCTTTTTTCTGCCATCTGGAAAGATTCTTGTGTAGCCATTAATGTGTTCCTTGTTTTTGGTGTTTTCTTCCTTACCAAGTTTTTGCCACTCTAGATTTCTACCGTAATACCTGTAGGTTTTTGCTTTATCGTCTACTTCGTATAGGGCACGGTCGATTTTGAGGATTGGCATTGTAACTTCCCATGACAATTTAGTTTAAAGGAGTAACTAAAATATTGTCACTGTTTAAAAGAAATGAAAAAAGTTGGCAAAAGAGCAAAATGACGCCTAAGCATTTAATATAGCTTGGTTTCTATGAACCTCTCTTCTTAGTATGAATGGAAAGGTAAGCGTTGTAACGATAGCCATGGCGATGAGAGCAGCAAAAATTTCAGGCGGGAGCAAACCATATCTCTGAGCCAGCAAAGCGACAACCAATTCAATAGAGCCTTTTGAGCTCATTGCCCATCCAACCAAGTATAACTGTTTAAACGATAGCTTTGTAAGCGGCTTCATTAAAATAGCTCCAAGTATAGCTCCTCCAATCGCTACTGCAATCGCCATGATGGCAATGAAAGGGCTGCCGAACAATAAACCAAAGTCAAAATTTAATCCAATGTTTACGAAGAAAAAAGGCACAACGAAAGCCAGCGCAATCAATCTAGTGGTATTTAGGATTTCAAACTTGTTTTTCATTGGAACCTTTTTTATGGAAAATTGAAATAGGAAACCTGCAAGTATGGCTCCGATTAAGTAACCGATATCAAGCAGTTCAGAGAGGGTGGCTAAGCCAATTAGGATGATAAGTGCTATAGAGAATAGTTCAAAACTGCTTCCTTCCAGTTCACTGTGCACTTTTATGTGAGGCATGATTTTTTCAAGCAGCCTAAACAATACAAAGGAGATAATTGCAAACGCCAATAGTTGCAAAGGCAAAATGGCTAGCTCTGATAAACCTCCACCTTGAATAGTTATCGTTACAATGCTCAGCAGCAAGATTTCTAAAACGTCATCAAACGTGCCAGCGGCAACAAATACAGCACCAATTTTAGTGTTCACCGCGTTCAAATCCATTAAAACACCAACTATTGTTCCGCCCGCAGTTACGGCTAAACAAATGCCGAAAACCAAAGCAACGATAAAACTGTACCCTAATAGCGATAGAAAAAGAAAGCCAAGTACTAAAGGAGTCATTGAAGCAGCTAATCCAACAAAAATTGAAGTCGTAGCTGTTTCTCTGATAAGTTTAAAATCAATTTCCAGACCCGCTAAAAAAAGGAGAAAAACAATGCCTAATGTAGACAAGGTGTCAATTGCTATGTATGAGGTATTGTCGAACAGT
>QYYE01000139.1 GCA_003589585.1 Candidatus Bathyarchaeota archaeon | reverse complement strand
TGGAGTAGGCGTGGGAGTGGGAGTGGGAGTTGGAGTAGGCGTGGGAGCAGCAGTCGGAGTTGGAGTAGGCGAAGGCGTTGATATTATAGTTAGAGTTTCTATGTTGCTTTCCCATGTCGCTCCGTTGGCTTTGACAAAAGCTTGCACTTGATGGTTCCCTACTGTGAATCCGTTAGTATCTACTTTTACGGTTATGACGATTTGGCCTGTTCCGCCGCCTCCGCCATAGCCATATCCATAGCCATAGCCATAACCAAACGGATACAAGCCGCCAGTTCCATAACCATATCCATATCCATACCCGTATCCATAACCAATATTCGAGTCCCAATTGACGTTAGTTACCTGTATATGTGATGAGCCTTCTAGCCTTTCTCCTGCAAAATTAAAAGTGGCGCTCTGAGATCCAACATTAATCCGAAAGTTTTCCAACGGAACATATTGATCTTGATTTTCCAGAACAACTGTAACGTCGAAAATAGAATAACCTCCAAAGTTAACATCACTAGGGTCATTTACTATAACTTGCACAGCTGCTGCAGGCTTGAGTCCTAACAAGAGAAGACTAGAGACGATTACAAAAGTAAGCACTATCACTAGAATTCTTCGCTGGTTGCCTTTTAGGGAGTCTCGTGACATAGAGATACACCTTACCGTTTAATCGCATGCTAACCTTAAAAGTTTTGTGATTCCCCAAACCGACAAACAAATAATGCACAAACTAAGCACTGAAACTTCCCGGAGCCAAACAACCAATAGCCTTTAGCAGACACACCTTAAAGACACTATAAAGCCAGTGTTTTCTACTTAGCCTAAATCAATTAGCCGCCAATTATCTATCAAGCAAATCTCGCAAACCATCCTTCAAACAAACCCGAGGCTCATAACCCAACCATTTCTTAGCTTTGGAGATATCCGCATAACTATCCCGAATATCACCAACACGAGGCGCCTGATATAAAATTTCTAAGTTAGCACCAACCAAGTCGATAACCATCTTGGCTAATTCATTAACGGATGTGGGTTTGCCCGAACCAACATGAAAAATTTTACCCTCGGCTTCAGCACAATTTATTGAGGCTATGATTGCTTCCACGATATCATAAACACTCACAAAATCCCTACTCTGCGAACCATCACCATAAATAACCAAAGGCACCCCCCGCCGACAAAAATCAACAAAACGCGTAATCACACCACTATAATCATTCAAACCCTGCCTAGGACCATAAACATTAAAAAAACGCAAAACAACCGCCTCCAAAAGCCCACGCTCAGCAAAACCTAAACAGCAACGTTCACCCAAAAGCTTAGACTCAGCATAAGGCGAAATCGGACAAGTCAAAGTCTCTTCACTTACAGGAAAACAATCTGGATCACCATACACCGCACAACTAGAAACAAAAACAAATCTACCAACACCTTCCTCAGCACAAGCACGCAACATATTCAAAGTACCAGTAACATTAACATCAAAAGTTAAATCAGGATTTTCAACCGACAACGGCACACTTATCAGCGCAGCCAAATGAACAACAACATCAACACCCTTCAAACTTCTCTTGACGAACGATAAATCCCGAATATCACCCAAAACAAAATCCACCCTCCCCGAATCCAAGTGACCTTGAATATTCTCCAGTCTACCGGTTGATAAATTATCTATAATTCTAACGTCATACCCACTGCTTACCAGTCGATCAACCAAATGGCTACCAATAAAGCCAGCGCCACCAGTAACTAAGACCTTCAAACTTAACTATCCACCCCAGATTTTCTATCTCCACTGACAACAGGTAACACTTATATTATTTACTCAATGTGCAAAAACAAAACGGCATAAATGTACAACAGCAAAGAACACCTAGGTAAGCAATCAAACAACCCCTGACACCTCAAAAAATTCACTAAACAATTAAATGAGCAGACAACTGAAGAGGTACTTACATCCAACAACCACGGTCTGCTTCCTCTCATTTCACCAAAACCCGAAAAACGTAGGATATCCACCAAAAGTGTATGGTATTTAAGCTCTTAAAAGAGGCAAAAAACTCGTTTTCTCCCAAATAAATCCCAGACCAGCTCTAAAACAGAAGTATTTTTCGTCCCATAAATGGAGTTCAGGTGCATTGCGACTCTGACTTTACTCCCTTGAAGCCCGATAAAGTTGTACGTTTGCTGGTTCAAACATTAGCCAAACAAGAAGGCGGTTACTTTGATAGTTACAACTCCTTTGTTTGCAAATTTGCACTTCCATGAATCAAAACCAATTCAAATAACTGACATAATTACAGGTATGGTAAAGACTAAACTTGAAACCAAGAACGCCAAAGAATTGCTTGCGCCATTGCCTTTTGATCTACGCAAGCTAACTAAATACTCCGACAGCCCACCAAAAGCCTATTTTTGGTTTGCATGATAGAGAAAATTGTCAGGTGCCGTATGCCTTTAAATACTATTCGCGGACGTTGCCTCCTCTGGAGACCCCGCTCCCCGCTGGGCACACGGGCTTTGGTACCTTACATTCTCCAGATAAGCCGTGACGCTTATAAATTATTTCTGGAAACTTCTCCAGATAAAGAATTCCTTCATATCATAACATCCTATTTTTAATGCTAATTCAATGCAAGAGGATTCTGGACAAGGCTTTCAGCCTAATTTTAGATCCAAGCGGTTTCGATTTCTCTGATTTGCTTAATGTGTTGGTCGTCTGAAATGCAGACTGCTTTTAGCACATATGCCGTAGCGGCTATCATGCTGTCGCCCACCGAAATGCGATACTTGTGGCGCATCTCTGCAGATGCCTCTGCTATATGCACATTGACTGGAATTACTTCAAAGTCTTGCTTAACATAGGCTACTTTGATCTTTGCCGTTTCTCGACCTTGCGTAGCTATGGAGGTATGGTAGAGTTCATGAATTACAATAGTTGAAACGAATTTTTCTTTTCTTGCCATTTCAGCTCTTACTTTTCGTCGCGTTTGATCATCGGTGGCGCTGTAGAGGACAGTGAAGAATCTTGTATCGTAAACGGCTGACTTACTCATCATCAACTTCATGCCTTAGTTTATAGAGAAGCTTATCTATTTTCTCCGCCACAACTGGGTCCGGAAATGCACCAATCATTTCCCAAATTGTTTTTTTGGGCTTAAGCAGTATGCCTTCTTCTGTATCGATTACTGAAAGTTTGGTGCCTTCCTCAATTTTATATTTCTTGCGCAACTTGGCGGGAATAGTTGTCTGACCTTTTTTAGTTACGACAACTTCCGGAGCTTGGTCTTCCACAATTATGCTTTCCATCTTTCAGCACATTACTACATTTAGAAAATGTATTACCTTTAAGCATTGCGGAAAAACAAGTATAGCCAACTAAAAAAATCGCCAACCAAATAACTACTCTTTTAAATCCAAAGTATTACTAAAAAGGTGAGAGACGGATTAGTTAGGCAAAATCACTTAACCCAAAACAGATTAACCCAAAAAAATCAACATTATACTTAGCTTGAGCAATATACCTCTGAGAAAGACCCGTTCTTTAGGGCTAAGGAGCCTGATGAACTGTGGCAGATAGACTTTAGAGGCCAGTTTAGTGTTCAAGGCAGGAAGTACTGGTTTTTAGTCTGCATTGATGATTACAGCCGCTTCATTGTTGCAGCGGAACAGTTTGACCATGACCCTACGACAGCTGAAACAGCGGCTGTACTGGAGAGGCAGGGTAGACTTCCTGTGGCTGTTTTGTGTGATCATGGACCACAGTTTAGAGAGCAATGGAAGCGATGGTGCAGTAGCCACCACGTTTTGGCTCATTTTGCTCATCCCTCTTATCCTCAGGACAAGGGCAAGGTTGAACGGTGCATTCAAAACCTCAACCGAGAGTTTGTTAATCATCTTAGGAAATCCCAGAATGGCTTAAGGACAAAGTCGAGGCATATAGAGATTGGTTTAACCATTCACATTTCACAGAGGCGTAAAAGCCTATCCAGCAACCCTCTACCAGTGTAACGTTAGAAAGTTGACATGACAGGGACAAGTTTACCATCAAATTTTTCCAACCGCTTTTTCCTCAAGTAAAGCCTGAAAACATCCAAGGCAGAGACAAACTATCCATACAAAAAACAAACCCCAGGCGACCCACATCTTCTTCAAACCCGCAACCCTCAACCACTTCCGACTCACCGGCATCAGGGGGAACGACAGTGTCCTGGGCTTGCATCTCAAGGAAAAGAAGATAAATTGCAAATGCAAAGGCAGCAACCAACAGTATTAGGGGCAATAAGCGCGAGCGCAGCAATCGCCGAAAAAAACCACTTTTCACAAAAGTTGGCACATCTAACCCTCAAGCACTTTTCAACAGCAAACCCACAAAGGACAAAAACCGAAAAAATGTTTAAACCTATGTGGTTTCAAAGCGAATACACACCATCCTTGCCCAAATACAACAAAACTATCCTTAGCCCAGACCAATCCTAAGCAAAGTGTTGCAGTGACCAGGCAATTGCAAAACATTAAGACATACAAAATCTTTACAATCAGGAACTCCTCAATAACATTTAGGTGAACACTCTTTTTGCAACAACCCGATCCAACCCAAGAATGGCTAAAAACAATAAGCCCAAGCCACCCCAATACCACAACAACCAACTTCTACAAAGACAGCCTACTAAACTTCGCCGACTTCGCAGGCAAAACACCCAAACAAATCATAGCCGAATACAACAAAGCCTCGGAAAAACAGTTCAAAGACAACTACTCAAAACTCCTGCTTGCCTACACAGCACACCTACAAAAACAATACCCACCCAACAAAGTTAGAGAACAAATCGACATCATCAGGTCATTCTTTAAACATTACAATTTACCTTTAGGATTTGGGGCTCGAGCCCACCTGCAATTCTTCTTTAAATAACCAAGTTATCAACCTGCCGCAAAACCCTCCCAAAAAGAAGGGGAAAACTTGGCGGTAACCTAAAAAGCTCTCAACCACTAAACCACTTAATGTGCCACTTAAAATTCTCGCAATCATCCTTTGAAGGACACGCTAAACAAGGAAACTCATCCCCCACTTCCCTAACCAAATCAAGAACCTTCTGTTTACTCTCTTCGCTGAGCCCCAAAAGCTCAACACGCTTAACAAACTCACCAGTCAAATCAATACCCCTTCAACTAATACGGTAACAATAAGAATAAAAACTAACTGCTCCAGATATGAAATGGCACGCACTACAAGCTATAAATCAAAAGACATAAATGTTCTGCTCTGACATGGAGTTACAGGTTTGCTGAGGCTCTGGAGCACAACAATCTATAGGAGAATAGAAAATGCACTCACGATGACTATGGCAAACACCGTGAACATTCTTTCCTCCAGAGCCTACTCAGCCCGTGTATACTTTGCCTATGCAGGGACTAAAAAAGGGGAAATATGGTTGGTTTTATTCCGTTTATGGTCGCTTTCTGAGCATAAGCATAACTACAGCGCCCACTGCCACGATTGCTACAATTATTGCGATTGTTGA
>QYYE01000138.1 GCA_003589585.1 Candidatus Bathyarchaeota archaeon | reverse complement strand
GGGCCCTGGTGCTCTCAATGAATGGTACTTCACTGGCCGTCTGCTCGCTCGACGTCGCCACGGTGGGCCAGGACATGGCCGCACGGATCCAGGCCGAGGCCGCGCGGCAAACCGACATCCCGGCCGAGAGCGGTTGGCTGAACGCTTGATGGTGAAGCGCGGCTAAGGAAGAGTTCTCCTTCACCAAGCTCAACTCAGATGCTAAATCCGTCACCGACAATTCCAGGGTTTTCAGCCCTGCCTACGTTAACGATAATAATGCTAACGGTTGCTGTTAGCGCCATAATTCACCGAAAGAGCAGAGATACTTTGGGTGCTGGTGCGGTCGCCGGGATTTGAACCCGGGTACTCAGCTGTTTCCGCCGCAGCTTTTTTGGCTGTGCTTGGGAAGCTGATGTCCTACCGAGCTAGACTACGACCGCAAACAGTGAACACTGCCTTTGAGGCTAACATTGAGGAAATTGGGTGTTCTGGCTTTTAATCTTAGCTCTCATCGATTTGTTGTTATGAATGTTTTGGAGCTTGAGAAAGTAGCCGTTAGTGTGAGTTCAGAGATCATGTAAGCAAAATCGTTATCTCTAACAAAACACAAAGAGTCACTCAGACAGGAGAAAAAAAGCCGTGCCCAAAACCTTCACCTATGATGACGCAGGCGTAAACCGCGAAAGACGCGTCGAATCCAAAAAATCCCTAAACATCCTTCAGCAAACCTACAAGCACAGCCACTATGGCGCAGTGATGCGGTTGCCATACGGGAACATTTTCCCCATTGGAGAGAACAGTTTTCTGGACCTTGTCATCGAGGGAGTGGGCACCAAGGTACTCATAGCCGAACTGGCAGAAAAATACGACACCATAGGCATCGACGCAGTAGCAATGGCGGTAAACGACGTGATACGTTCAGGCGCCAAGCCCTTAGCCATTGCGGATAACATTCACGCTAAAGCCAGCGACCCCGTTCTTGTCAAGGCATGGCTGCAAGGTATCGCTAAAGGCGCAGAGCAAGCAGAGTGCCCAGTCACGGGCGGGGAAATCGGCGACGTAGCCGAAATTATCCAGGGCTTAACAGAGCGCACGGGTTTTGACATGGTGGTGTCTTCGGTGGGGCAGGTTGAGCGGCAAGACATCATCACTGGCGAAGGCATCAAGCCGGAGGACCCAATCATTGGGCTTGCCAGCAGCGGCTTGCACAGCAACGGCATCACGTTGGCTCGGAAAATCCTGTTTAAGAGGTGGGGCGGAAAATATGAGCCGGACGATGTTCCGGAGGGCTTGGAGAGGCAGGTGGCGCTTGAAGCGCTGGAGCCAACCAAAATCTACGTCAAACCCCTAATGAAACTGGCGCGCGAAGTAAAAATCAAAGCCGCCGTCCACATAACAGGCGACGCCTACAAAAAATTCAACAACCTCACAGCCTACTCGCCAGGCATCGGCTTTGAATTCACCAACTTCAAGCCCCAACCAATCTTCCCCTTAATCCAAAAAACAGCCGCAGAACTAGGCTACACCATAACCGACGAGGAAATGTTCAAGACGTTCAACATGGGCTGGGGCTTTGGCATAATCGTAGACAAAACAGAAATCGACAAAGCCATGAACACCCTAGAACAAGACAGCGTAAATCCCGAACGCATAGGCAAAGTAACAAACAAAGAACGCATCGTAGAAATCGAATACCAAAACAAGCACCTGGTATTACAGTAAGCTAATTTCTCCTGCTTGAAGATAGTTTGCAGCAGCTTGTAGCCATCGTAGATGACCAAGAAGTCTGAAATTAGTAGATGACCCAGTTATCACAATTTTGATACTACTTTCGAAAGTATCTCATCAAGGGTATCATACAATTCATCCTTAGATAAAACGGTAGTATCAATATTATGAAATTCAGACCTTATTTCACGAGTGATGCGTCTGAACCAATCCTCTCTCGTAAGATTGGTGTTCTCCTGTATTTCCATTACCTTTCTCTGTACGAACCACTCGATAATTCGTTGATCTGTTCGTATTCTCTTTGCGTCTAAGAACTCAATCCATTGTCGCCAATTTCCTGCAGATTGAACTTGTTCCCAAGGAAAGCCAGCTATTATGTAGCCATAATAAAAATATGCGCGCTTTAAATCATTAGCTCGTCCGGACTCAGGTTTTGTGGCATCAGAGTTATCGAAAACAGCTTTAAAAAAATAGGGCAAAAAGGTATCTGGCAAATTATAGTTATCCCTGACTAGGCTCCATAGACTTCGCAGTTCAAGACCTAAATTGAACCAAAATTGTATTGAGCCACTTTTTCCTTTAAGTGCCAGTAGTCCTTTTTGCTGTAATCTTCTTTCAATCTGCCTAATTTGATTTTTTAGGAAATCATCTAACTTATCAGCTTTCTCTTTATCTTCATAGGCCAAATATCCGATAGTTTTGTAAATGCGCCTTCCATTCTTATCAACAATTATTGCCATACTTATTAATCCATAATTTTCGATTATCCGAAGTATTTGTCCATAATTTTCGAATACAAGGCAGCTGTTCTCTTAAAGATTTCTTCTGGGTCTTCAACATCCTTATAGGGTCCATTGTTATTTGAGATAAGCACAAAAGGAATTTTCTTCGCCATCATTTCTATAAGATAGTCTTTTCTTGCTTGCTCATTTTGTTTTGTTGGGACTCTTTGCTTGTAGAGTGGATGTGAAGTGTTTATCAAGAGAATATTTCCATCTCCTGAAGAGTGTGATGTAACTTTTCCATCGATTCTTACGATTTCGCCATCTATCTCTTCTTTGACTTCGGGTACATATTGCACTTCTCTAAAAGCACCTTTGCCAAGGGGAGGGTCAGTCGCTATCCAGAAACGCACTGATATAATTTCCAATTCTTCACCTTTTTTATGGTCAGGGTGGCTCAGGCAAACCATCTTGGCTTTTAAATGGCACTCCCCATGAGCATATTCCGTTTTTTTGATTTTCAGTGACATCGGATTGACATGAATCGGATAATTTGGAAAAACAGTCATTTCCTTGTCAACTAATGTTTCTCTCTTAATTTCATCCTGCTCTGTGTAAATACTCAGATGAATTCTGGCTCGAGATCTGGTTGAGTTTATTATTTTTGCGCGTATATTCGTTATTTCTTCATCAAACTCGACTCTCTTTATTGGACTTGAGAAGTAAGGTGCCGGAAAAGATAAATGGAGACAGTCAGGTTGGTCATTATTCAAAGAAACCTGAATCGTTCTTTGGGTTTGTGTCCTTGGGGGTGTCGGTGGTGAAAGAACCTCAATATCGATTCCAATGGATTTGAGCAAGGAATTAAATTCTTTAAGCGTAGCGTAATCTCCAGTTGACGATTTGCCCAGTTGGGAACCTAGCTTGGCTGAGGAGAAATGTTGCATTTGAGCTGCAACATAGTCCTTAATCGCTTGGTAGATATTCTTATTACCCCAACCAGCCTTTTTTGTGAACCGGTAATGGGTCGGGTCTTCACACTCTTTTAGTTTATGTTGGACACCTAAGTCTCCTTCAACATAACCGTATGTGTGTTTTGAAATAATGGGGTCTGGTGCAATAAGAAGATCCGATATCGGCATTCTCTCAACTATCATTCCTCCCCTAATTATCGCAATTCCTTGTATATCATCGCTCAAAGGTTCTTTTGACCAAACAATATGAAGCCTTTTTATCCGAAGCCCTTTTCTACTTTTACCAGGCACACAAGCCCACTCTGTAATCCATACTTTAAAATCTGCAGAGTCAATGGTGGGAAACTGTAAATCATTCGGGACCGTTACTACTGATTTTTTGCCATTAATATTAACCGATATTTCAACTCGTTCGTCTAAGAGTAAAGGCCACCAAGTAGTTTGGATATACCTAAGAAATCTGCCGTTTATTAGAGAGTCTTTCAACCAATCCTCAGGTTCGTCTATTATAACTCTTGTACCAATCTCTGTTAGAGGCGATACTGATGGTGAATATCGCAATAGACAATCCTTTGCCCCAGCATTCTCGAACTCCCATAAATTGCCGAGCCTTCTTATACCAATTCTGTAAATATCATCCTGCCTTAATGTATCATAAACAATAGTTCTATTTCTTGATGCACCGACGAAAACAAATTTTCCTTGACCGCGTGCGCCCAACGCTTCTTTCTTCTTTCTTCTAAATGCAAGTCCTTGAAAACGACCCCAGCGCTCTTCCTCGGGCAGGTCATCATCATATGTTTCTTCAGGAAGCATTCGACCAGTTAAACCAACAGTGCCATGATCTTCCATGAGAAGCATTTCTCGCCCAGCAGTATCTTTCATTAGAGTAAAACTCATTTTCCAACTGTCGCCAGCCTTTGCATCCCAAGAGTTTTGTATTGCATCCTTCTGTACAGCATGCGACAGGTCGTCAACATTCTGATAATACTCATCAAGAATATTATCAATTAATGGTTCCCATGAGACAGGAGTTTTTTTGGGCTTATTTATCTCAAGTGCTGTCTCGAAACTCATCCAATCACCTTTGGAGAAGATGTATTTACGTTCTTACCTGTCAAGAATTCTAAAGTATTTTCCAAAAAATATCGCACAGATTCCTCGGAGGGTTTATTTTTGTTTGCACGGAGTATGCTTTCTACAAGTCTCTGTTGCTCTTCTGAAGTAAGGCTTTTGCCTCCAAGCGCATCTACAAATGGTTTGTATATGGCACATTTCTGTCCTTTGGTGTTTACGATTCTTCCAACAACTTCCCAGCCACGGGTTTTCATTCGATTGCGTTTCCTTGCTCGTCTATGAGTCCGTATAACTCCTGTTTCAATCGGTGCTTTCGCTTCTTTTATGGATGGTTGAATGTTTTCTTTGTCATTAAAAGTAAGAACTAACTCATTTGTCTCTAGGGAAAAAGATTCCAAATTTTGTGGAAGACTATGTGATTGTCTTAACCACTCAATTATTTCGGTAATTGGAACTTTAATTACTGTAAAGACTTTAGCCCCCATATGACTGCTCTCCATATCGGTTATATGTAGGATATAAGTATATAACTCTTGCGATATCTCGTTATACTGCATATGGTCGGGGCTATATCCAGTGATAAAAAGCATATGGCAGATATAAAGTCGATAAAAAAGCCTAAGGCAAAAAATAATATGCTAACCATATCTGTTGGTTTGTGCCCTCAGCATAAAGAGCCTCAGTATGTTGTTTGGCGTATGCTAGCATGGATTCTTTGTTAACAATGCATAAATTATATAAGTTTGTATAACCGTTAGTGTTTGGTAAAATAATCGAGGCAATAGTTACGCTCAAAGTCATTCATGAACCAAATTTGAAGACCATCCTTATGGTTGAGGAAGCGATAAAATCCAGTGGTTCTTATCAGACCAAAAAGGTGATGTGGAAGTCGCTACCTAAAAGATTCAGTATCAAACGCTTAATCGGATACTGCAGTATCTTGAAGGCTCCAACAAGATTATGTTTGACTCGAAAAAGATTATTTGGATTTTTCCAGATACCCCCAAGCTTAAGGAACTGCTTGAAGAGAGCACGAGGCTTTAGGTGTCGTAGCCGCATCTTTCGCTTTTGGTAGCTCCGTGCTTAGCCTT
>QYYE01000137.1 GCA_003589585.1 Candidatus Bathyarchaeota archaeon | reverse complement strand
CCTCGCCGTCAGCCACATTAGAGGAGCAGCCGAAGCTGCGAACGAAAACGCGCTGTGACCTCATACTAATCGCATGTTAGATGTTGCAACAAGAAATAAAAACATAAAGGTTCCCCCAAGGGATTTAGACAGAAAATTGCAAAAGCACCGCTTGAACGCTTATAAGCTAAGGAACGAACATGTTATGTGCATATTTAGGGCATAATATATAGAAGTATAACGTACAAGCATTCTTGTGTAGTCATTGTGGGAGAGAACAAGCATGAAACTAATCACTCTGTATTTGCCTGAAACGTACATTAAAGCTTTAGACCAGTTGGTGGATGAGCGTTTTTACCCTAACCGTGCTGAAGCCATACGCGTTGCCATCCGCGATTTAATTAGTGCTGAGGTTTGGAGGCGAAAAGGCGTTGACTAAACATGTGCATGAAGAAGCATTAAAGTGTCATTTGGCGGTTGAGGATGCCAAAATTGAGGTTGCGCCCGCAATCATCGATAACTCCTTGGTTCTTGGCAGCCCGCACATTATCCGTAAACCTGAAAGCAAATTGAAAGTCAGGATGGTTAAGTCAAAAGTGAACGTTAAAAAAAGCAACTTAGAAAACGCCACAAGCCAACTCTATGATTTAGAGGAAGCGTGTGAGCCTGAGAAGCCGCTTAACATTGACTTTGACCTCTACCAAATGGAAAACTACTAGCCCCTTTTTCCTTTTTGTTTAGTTTTTCGCTCGTTTCACCTTTGTGGGAAAAGCTCTTATTCTTCAAAAATCCGCTTACTAAATCATGAACAGCGTTCTAGTAGAAATTCGTCAAGACCTAAAAGACAGCGTTGACCCAAAAACCCAAGGCAGCGTCCAGCGGTACTTCAAAGAACAAGTCAAGGCTTACGGCGTCAAAACTGATGTTGTCGGCAAAATCGCCAAAAAGTATTGGCCCCAAGTAAGAGACTACAATAAAGAAGCGCTTTTTAGCTTGTGTGAAGAACTTTTCCGCTCGGATTTCATGGAAGAAGCCTTTATTGTGGCGGCTTGGCTGCCAAATTACATCGACCATTTAGAACCCAGCGATTTAGCAACCTTCAAACGGTGGATTGAACTCTACATTAACAATTGGGCTAAATGCGACAGCTTCTGCAACCACACCATCGGCGACCTCATCCAGAAATACCCGCAAACTGTCAACGAAGTGAAAAGCTGGGCTAAAAGCGAAAACCGCTGGCTTAAACGCGCTTCCGCTGTGTCGCTTATTGTTCCAGCGAAAAAAGGCATGTTCCTAAAAGAAGCTTTTGAAATCAGCGATATGCTGCTTGGTGACGGGGATGATTTGGTGCAGAAGGGTTATGGGTGGCTGCTCAAGGAGGAGAGTCGAGTGCACCAAAAAGAAGTCTACGATTACGTCGTAAAAAACCGAAAGGTTATGCCAAGAACTGCTTTGCGCTACGCCATTGAACTGATGCCTAAAGAGCTTAAGGCTGAGGCAATGAAGAAAGACTAAGGCTGCCCTATTGGATATCGAATTTAAGTCTTTTCTGTTGTTTTCAGGACTTCCAGTTTTCTAACATGTTATTGCTTGGAAAAAACTATAGTCCCCCTTTTGCATAGTCTGAGCGTTTGCTGAGTAAAGTAGATAGCCTGACCTCTTTGTTTGTTTATACAGTTTGCATATACAAAGTGCATATACAAAACGCTCGGACGTGGTTTAGGGTTTTGCAGAGGCGTGAGAAAAAAGTGGGAGAAAAAGAATACAAATGCAAACGGTGGTGCTCAAAAAGAAAACCGCCCAAGTGTTTTAAAAGTCGGCGTTAACGCCATAAACTGTGGATAAGCTGGCAGCGCTTTAAAGCCCGGCATAGATTAGGTTTGCTGGGGCTCTGGAGCACAACGCTTAGGAAAAAATGCAAATACTAATTCACGATGACTATGGCTTACATCGCAATTTTTTCTCCAGAGTCTTCTAGCCCCAATCTTTTTGCTTGTGCAAGGACTAAAAAAAGGGAAAGATTGTTTGGTTTGTGCTGTTTTACGGTCGTTTTCTTAGGACAAGAATAGTTACTGCAAAGCCCACTGCGATTGCAATGATAATCGCTATGATACCCGGTAGAAGATAGGTGTCAGCCATTGTCGTAATGGGTTCTTGGGGTGGTGCTGGTGTTGCTGCTGCGGGGTCAACTGCAAATGAGGTTATGGCGTGTGATGGCCAGTAAGATTCACTGCCACCAAAGCTTGCGTAGACTGTGTATTTGCCTTCAATGTCTGGCGCCCAGTTTAAGCTGTAGAATCCGTCCGCGTCGCTATTAACTGTGCCTATTTCCCTGTAGTTGCCGTTGGCATCGACGATACTGATAGTTACCGGTACACCTACTGTATCGGTTGGGCGTGGCTTTTGCATGTAAACATACTCCATCCATCGTCCCATGCTCTCGTCTGAAACTGCTGGAACTCCATCAGGAAATCGTGCTGCTTGCTCTTGTTGTTTTGTGCCTGCTGCCATATCTAACACTTTACCTTCGATTACTACGCTTTGACCCAGTGTTGTACTCTTTGGTCCTGCAGATACTGTGGTTGAACTTGGTCCTTTGCCTATAACGTACACTTTCATGTCATACGTATTGGCGAATGCTAAGTAGCCATCAGCAACAATGGCACCATTCTGTGCAGCCATGCCTGTGCTCCAACCCATCAGTGTCCAGATTTCCTCGCCTGTCGTAGCATTAATGCAGCGAACCAGTGCGTCCTTGTACATTGGTGTGTTAGGCGAGTGTTCAGTGGATAGCGAATAGATTTTTCCATCAGCGACTGCACTTTGCCAAATGGGGCGATATCCCCAAGGTTGTTGAACATCAAAGGTGCTGTTTCCGGGTCCACCGTTGCCGTATGTCCATTTTAGCTTTCCTGTTTTTATGTCCCAGCAAGAGAGTATTCCACCATAGCCAGCACTGTAAATATTGCCATAAGCGCTGATAGCTTCTCCTCTACCGCCAGCGCCGCTAGTGAACCAATCGTAGTCGTTTGACGGGTTAGTGATCGGACCCCAAAGGTGATTTCCATCAGCAATGCTGTAGCCATTGTACTGCATAGTATCACGGTCGTAGGTGACGAAAACTCCCATCTCAGGATCCCATGTCGTAAACATTCCTTGTACGTATGGTTTGGCGGAATTGATGGTCTTTTGCCACATGATTGTTCCCCTTGATGATGGTTTTAGGCTTATTGCCGTAATGTTTGCGGAAGTCCAACCACGTCCGTAATTTTCGGTCTGCATCATAAACAGGACATTATCTAAGCTTACTGCAGGATTAGCCATTGATTGATATCCTACGTTAGCTACGCTCCATGTTCCTGGACCTAAGTTGGGCAATGTAACGGTCCAGTCGTAGCATGACTGCTTTGTTTGATAGTCGAGTGTTCCGTTCAGTGTTACGCCGTATGCAGGTGTTTTTCCACCTTCATTGGACCAGCCCCATACCCACATTCGTGAAGAATTCCATTGAGCCAAAGTCCGAGTGCTTGAGGTGTAGACGTATCTTAGAATTTCACCCTTTGGACCAGCTATGGTTGCGCCATTGGGAACGCCTGTTACGTTATAGATCCATTTGCCAGTCATAGCGTCAAATCCCTGAGCAAAATTGCTGGAAAACAAAATGCCCGTTGGAATAACGCCATGTTGGTTGGCAGAATCAACAGACATCAGGTAGCCAAATGAAGGAACATTAACGCCGGATCCAGTATAGCCCATCTGGTCATTTCGCCATATCTCTTCACCCGTATGCAAATCTACGGCAACGTATCCGCCGCCTGTTCTTGAACCTTGTAATGGTAGACTGTAGTACATGATTCCGTTTATGATTAAGGGACTTTGCCACCTTGAGTCATATGATTCACCCATATAGAACTGCTCGCCTTCCGTTTCATCGTACATTCCGCCCACAACGCCTCCTGCATCAAGCGGTTTTGACCACATAATGTGAGGACTGTTGGGCGCTGATCCGTATGGCTGTATTCTTTCGTTAATGTATGGTTGTCCGAGCCAGTTTGAAGAGATAGTCCACCAGTCAGTGTTCTGTGCTTCGATGGGTCGTGTCCAGTATTCAGTTGGAAGCGGATAGCTAGATATGGGGGCAGGCAACGCTTCTTCTTGCACGGTCAGCGTTATTGTCCGACTGCTGGCAAGATAGGTATCATTCTCATAAAGCGCGGCTGATGCAGACAGCGTAGGGGTGTTTGCTCTATTCCATATGTATTTTTGTCCTGCATAATCGAATTTGAGAGTGTAAGTGCCAGCTTGTGTGGGC
Source organism: Candidatus Bathyarchaeota archaeon (assembly GCA_003589585.1). Classification (GTDB taxonomy): domain Archaea; phylum Thermoproteota; class Bathyarchaeia; order Bathyarchaeales; family Bathycorpusculaceae; genus Bathycorpusculum. Next base: position 1,292 of record QYYE01000137.1, on the reverse strand, counting down.
GTGAAAGTATAGAATTGTATGCCAGTAGTATCCTGGATAGTGTCCCATTTTTGAGTGGTTACTGTGTTGTCTGGTGCGGTAATGGTAAGTGTGTAGCCTGAGCGTCTAATGGTATTGTGTGGCAACGACTCTGGAAGAGGCTCGCCAACCCACATTGAAATGTATGTTGGTTGTCCCACACCGACGGGGTTAGGAGCTGCAACCATCATTGCATAAGTAGAGATCTCCCATGCAGGGGTATGTGCGTTTGAGGAAGGCAATGCAATCGTTGAAATGCAGAAAGCCAATATTAGAAACATTGAGATGATATTTCTCGCTTTGTTTTTCATCGAAAATGTTCTTGACATTTTTGTTTTCTCCTATTTTTCAGTTAAAAACGCATTTTACCGTAATTCCTTTTTAACGCTTATCATTTGTAAAGATAATTTGTGGAAATTTTAAACATATAGAGGAGGAAAAGTTGACAAATTCAACTATACTTTGGCAAAATACTTAGTTTTTTAAGGATAGAAGGTTAATAAAAAAATATGCCCGATAAATTTGGAGCGGACACGATAGATCAAAAGATTTTAGAAGCCCTAAGAAAAGATGCAAGAGCAAACATTCGTTTGCTTGCAAAAGAATGCGGCATTTCATCAACAGCAGTACTTTCAAGGATAAAGAGGTTAAAATCATCGGGAATAATCATTGGAACAGAGTTGTGGGTTGGACAGAGCACATTTGACTATCAATCTAAAGCAAGTGTTGAAATTTTAGCAGAGACACAGCATATAGAAAATGTATTGCAAAAAATCCGTGCAGACCCTAACGTAATCGTATGCACAAAGGCCATTGGCAAGTATAATCTTCTCTGCTTAGTTATCGGTAGAAATGATGACGATCTGAACAGGATTACTCGAAAAATTACAAATATTTCAGGTGTAAAAGGCAGCGCTATCAATTTATGGATTCAAGAAAAACTAATAACAGGGGTTTCAGAGAAAACCTTAAGCATTCAGCAACGGCCAGACGAGTTGGACACAAGAATTTTAGAGGAACTCTTGGAAGATTGCCAGATCCCTTGTACATTAATAGCAAGTAAACTAAAAGTTTCAATTGAAACAGTCAGAAAAAGAATAGCGAAAATGAAGGCTAACAATATAATTAGGGCCTGTTCAATAACAATTGATTGGTCAAAACTTGGCTATCAAGGATCTGCGTTTTTCTTCATCTTGGTGAAGCAGGGATTCGAAAAGGATGCGGTAGTAAATGAGCTAAAAAAAATAGAAGGACTCAATAGTTATGGTAAAGTA
>QYYE01000136.1 GCA_003589585.1 Candidatus Bathyarchaeota archaeon | reverse complement strand
TTTGCCCAGCTTTATAGCGGGCAATTGCCCTCGTCTTGCCATTCGATAAATGGTTATCTTGGCAAGTTTGAGTTTCTCGGCTGCCTCGTTTATGGTTAGGTATTCTTGGTTTTCCATAAGGCTAATTGATATTGTTTGATATACTCACACACTACCCAGAGGGTCTGTATAAGTCAAGTGCGATCTCAACAGAGCTTTGGATTGGCTTTCGTGTGGCAATCTATGGCTTTTAGCGGTCTTGCTTTCCTGCCTGAAGTTTGGCTCTCTTTACTTTCTCGGCGAGACTTTTGGCGTAATACTCAGCAAATGATGCCATTACTGACAAAGCTAATTGGTCTTCAGCCGTCTTGGTATAGGTTCTATCTGGTGTTACGATTTCAATGTCTTTTTCCTCTATTAGTTTCATCAGTTGAGCAAGGGTAAGTTGGTCTCTGGTTAATCTATCAACACTGGTGCAAATTATCCCATTGCACTCTCCGCATTTTATCTTTGCTATTAACTCAATAAGCGAAGGTCTATCCGCATCTATTCCAGAACCATACTCCTTAAAAATCTTGGCAACATCTAAGTTGTTATCCCTAGCATAGCCCAGAATCGCTTTTTCCTGCCTATCAATACTGTCTGTTTTTTGTCCTTGTTCTCTGGTAGCGCTTCTACAGTATCCGAAATACTTTCTCATTTTTTTGTTCACCTCCTTTCTGGTTTAATTTTTTCTTGATAATGTTTTGCCTTGCTATTGTAAAAATACGGTCATAAACCAGCTTCAAACGCTCTGCGCTTTCTGGTTTGCCTGTATAAATAAATCTGATATTAGGCGGCATCACTCTTCTCATTTTGTTTTCTGGTAAACTCCATCTCCAACTCGCTGATTTTTTGGCTCAGTTCGATTTCATCTGGGGTTAGCGGTCTTTGCTGACTCTCATCGATGTAGTTTTTTGTGACTTCATATTTCCCAACTGGTTCACCCCATTCGATTCTGTCCATTTCCCAAAGTTGTCTTACCTCCTGAACAGTTGCTGGTTCACCCGCCTGGATTTGCTTTCTTAGCATTTGCAATTTGCTCCAAAATGCCTCGGTAATAAGGTAAGCTCTCTTTTGCCGCATTTGGGTCGTCTTCTTTTTCAAACCTTCTAAATCCTCAGCTAACTTCGTATCTGCCCGCTCAACCCATTGATATTTAACTGACCAGCGCTCAATTGCCCTTTTTGAGGGTAAATTGCCAAGTTTAGAGCCGAAAATCACCGACAACTCTCCTACGGGATTCCGACTTATTTGCTGCCATGCCTGAATCAGTTTTGAGACGCTGCCAACTTCGCAATACAATAAAAATGCCGCATACTGCCTTTCAGTCTCTCCAGGCATTTTTGAAGTTATTAGTTTTTCTTGCTGTTCACTTATTTTGTTCATATCTTAGGTTTCATCTGGTAACGCCATCGTTTGAATAGACGAAATCTCTTTCGCTTCCATCAAGAACTTCTTGGCAGATGGGTATGCTCCGTTGGCATAAAAATCCCAAAGCCTTTTAGTCTGTCCGTAACCGACCCTCTTGACGAGTTTTTTGGAATAGCGCATTGCCGACTTCGCAGTAAAATCTAAATCGTGAACAGGTCGTGCCAGCCATTCACCAACCATCTCTGCCAGCTTCAGTTCTTCTTCGTTTAATCTCTCGCTTTCAACCTCCCACTTAGGCATGACCCACGAATAAGCCGTTGAAAGGCTGCCTCTGTTAAGCCTTATCGCCGATAGCCCTTTCTCTCTGGCAGCAATCAACGCCTCGGCTTCATTCTCGGTTAAATCAAATGTCTGGTCATAACCGTAGGCGACAACATAGCTTTTATCCGACATTTGTGGCGTCATAGACTCCTCCTTTCTTTCTGGTTTTACTGATAATCTGAACTGCTTTATAAAAGAGCTGTTGAAATGATGTAATCTTCGTTGCCCAGAAATCGTCTTGGGCGGTAGCATCAATCAGAAGTTTTACCTTGTCGACACCATCAAACTTCTTAATCAGAGAATGGGCATAATGCCGATTCTGAAGCGCCGTTCCATCTAATAAAGGGAGGGAGAGTTTTTCTTTTAAGTAGGAGATTAGAAAGTTAATATCTTTATTGCCATACTCAACCGCAGGAGCTACCTGCAATGCGTTAGCATTGGTATCTGAAGAACTCTCTGAAGTATTATCTGAATTATGTTGTTGATTTTCTTCAAATAGGTTTGTTGAATCCTTGCAAATTAAATTGCTGATTTTCTGCAAATTGAGTTTGAAATGTCTTGTAGGTGGGATACCTTTGAGTTCAACCTCCATTAAATCCAATTCCTTTATCTTTTTAATCGCCCCGTCCTGTTCACTTCTCGATAAAGCGGTCTCATCCTTTATTTCCTTAATTGTTTTATAAATTGACTCTGGGTCTTGTCCTTTTCCCCACCAATATAAAAGTTGTGACAGTAATAACCCTGCTTTAACCGACCCTGTCAGTTTCGCCAACAAAGGATTGAAGGCTATTGGTTTAACACTCAAAACCTCAAGAAGTTTCTTGTTGTAATTTATATTCCTGGTTGTTTTTTTGCCTTGATTTTCCATAATCACAGTTTTTCCTGGTATAACTTTTGCTTTAAATCTCGGATTACGGTTACCGCCCGCCTGAAATCGACGAGACAACTTGGTGAGTTTTCTGGGTCAAAATTGAAGGACTGAAGAAGTTCTTTTCGTTCTGGGGAGTCTTTTATGACAAAAACAGACCGCTTGGGGTTAGAGGATGGCTCAACGCCTACAAGGTCAAATCCTTTTAGGATTAAAAAGGCAACAGTATAAAAGCTGCCACATTTCCATTGTTTATTTCTATTTTGCTTTTCCATATTGATTTTCCTTTTGAGTCACAAAAAAAGGGACTCTGTCTTGAGTCCCTATCTTGCTGGGAATACGCCGTAACCGCCAAAATTACAGTTACATCATGCTATCTTTTTTGGAAAATCAATCGGAGGCGTTGCTATCGTAAAAGTCGAAGTGTGGCTTTCGTGCTATCGGTTCAATCGTAAGTCTATTCAAGACTTAATACATTATCAGTGTATAAAGTCCTAAGCTCCTTGTCAAGAGCTTTGTGGTTAATTCTTGATTAAAAATGTAGTAAGAAAGTCGTCAAATTGATACAATATAAGCATAAAGCCTAAACCCAGTAATGGGCATGGCTAAGAAAACCTTGTGAGATAAAAGCTCCTCGTCAGAGCATCTCACAAGGTCGTGTGGGGAAACCCATACGGGTGGCGCAAGCCATCGCTGGCGGGGAGCTTTTTGTTTGATTTGACAATCTCCCCTAAGCGAAGTTAACATGCAACACCTTGAGGCTAAGTTAGCAATTTATGCCTGAGAGGAGGTGAAAAATGAAAATGAAATACAAAAATAAGGCTCGTTTTCTGCCTGCTGTTCTTCTTCTTGCTGTTATTGTCCTTCTGGGTGCTGTTTTAGCTCCTCGCTTCCTGACTCAATTAAAAGTTGTTCAGTCGTTCCAAAACAACGCCAAAGACAAAAAGATAGCTGAACTCCAGGCGAGGATGGCTCAAATTGTGAATAAGGAGGACGAAGAATACAAAGCAGTTCGCCGAGAATTTTGTAATTTGTCAGCTCGTCCAGAGTCTGAAAGAGCCAAAGCAGTAGCCAATATCAGAGAATTTCTGCATGGTATTTATCCAGCAGTCGGTAAGAAATTTGAGCCTGAGTTTATTTGCAGTCGGTTTAACGGCAAGCCAGACGACACAGGAACGGATTATAACAACCCAGCAGTTGAGTTTTACGAGGCGGAGAATCACAGTTTTGAGGTAGATCCCAAAACCAATTACATCATCGGTGTTGGTGACGCTGAACGCACAAAGAGAAGCGACCCGTTGCCCAATTACGACTACTCAGGAATTTACAGCAAACCAGACGAATTAAGGCAGGTTGCTGAAAGATTCCTAACCGACCACAAGAACATTTTGGGTATCGATATTACCAAGATGACTTACCAGTATGAGGGAACAAAACCAGGTAACTTCTTTATGCACTGGACAGATAAAAATGTCTCAGTCACCAAAGAGCATGAGGTTTGCGGTGATGTCGACAAGACTCTTGAGGGCGTGTATAAAAACGAACAGGGAGCTCTGTGTGTCAAGCAGAAGTCAACCAACTACCACCAGGTGGATATAACCATCACTAATGGCGGGCAGATAATCGTCTATCGCAATAACATTAACGACCTTGATAAACTGTAAGCATGAAGAAGATTGTGGTTGTTGGGTTACTGTTATTTGCGTTTTTCTTGGCTCTTGGGTATTGGTGGTTTCGAGAGACCATGCAGTGTGTCATTAACCGAGCCAGTTCTGGAATCACGGTTGATTGGGCAACAATTCGAGATTGCAGCTATTAAACCCCAAATTCTCTCAACACATCTCCAACGGGGCTGGTGAAGCTAAACTAAGGTAATCTGATGCCACCCCAGGCACAAAAGCCTGTTAGAAGTCAACACACGGGGCAAGTGGGCAAAGTTAGCTTATCATCCCATCCTCAATTACTTTAGTTGCCAGTTCTCGAACAATCGGCAAGACTTCTTGAATCCTCCTACGGTCATCTGGATTATCTGGCACTATGGTTGGGTGGTTTCCTCTTAACATCCCAACATGGGCAATTGCATTTCTACCTCCCTCGTGTCTCAAATATGCCCCCAAAGTTGTCCTTTGACCCGTTAGTCTCGTAAGCAATGGGGCTATGTTCAGATTCGGTGCTTGGTTATTTATCCACTGGTCAGTTTGGTTGGTATCTTCTTCGTTGCTTGCATTGAGAAATGCTAATTTAATCGTGTTGTAATAGCATAAAAACTGATAGTAAATGCTTTCTGAATTTACGGCTTCTTTATAATACGAGAGTGCCTGCCACTGTCTCTCTGTTCTTTGCTGACCAAGAAGAGTGAGAATGTCTGCAGATATACCCAGAAATATGTTTGACCTCGGTTGCCGAATTAGAGGTGCGAATCGTTTTGGACACGCGGCGTTGGTAATTTCCCTGATTGGATATTTCTCTGAAAAAACTAATGCGCTTATAAAACGCCGTGCGATTTCTCGTTCTTCTTCGTAAGTGTCGTCTTTCGCTGGAATTATGAGAGAAGGATAAACATATTTTGTGCCGTTAATCCACCTTAGTTTTCTGCCCTCAAAATCAATATAAAGTTCTTCTGGAGTTGACCCAAAAGGTTCGCTCCCAAGAATTATGTCCGTTTCATATACTATCTCATATTGCAGGGCGTATCCTTGAAATGCCTCTTGCCATCTTGAGAGGCTGTCATCAGTCGAAGGTATTCTTGGAATAGCTTCTTGTTCAACCTTGCATTTTTGAGCAAGAATTGTAATTGCTTCACTCTTTAACCAATCTATGTCGGTATAACAGCTGCGAGGATGCCAGCTTATAGGAATTAACTCATACGAAGTTTCAACTCTCCATCTCCCATGCAAGAACCAAGTGTTGCTATCTGCTTCGCTCATGGCATACGCAAGCTCTTTTCGATAGTGTTGTGCGTTCGTTGCAAATCCATAGAAATAAAAAGCATTTCTATTAGCTTGAGTAGCGATCCGATACTCC
>QYYE01000135.1 GCA_003589585.1 Candidatus Bathyarchaeota archaeon | reverse complement strand
AACCGTTGCCAGAACAATACAACCACGTCCAGTGGTAGTGCGCCTAAGCGACTTTAAAACTAACGAGTACCGAGACCTCAAAGGCGGAGACAAATACGAAATTGTCGAGGAAAACCCCATGCTTGGCTGGAGAGGATGCAGCCGCTATATAAGCAAATGGTACATCCAAGCCTTCAGATTGGAATGTCAAGCCATCAAGAAATGCCGAGAGGAATGGGGACTCAAAAATGTCTACGTCATGCTGCCCATGGTTCGGACGCTCTGGGAAGCAAAAAGAGTTCTTGAAATCATGAAGGAAGAAGGCTTAGAGCGTGGAAGAGACTTCAAGGTATGGTTCATGGCAGAAACACCGTCCATAGCCATAATGGCTGATGAATTCAGCAAACTCGTTGACGGCTTTAGCATCGGCTCAAACGACATGACCCAAGGCGTACTCATGATAGACCGCGACAGCGAGCGCTTAGGACAAATGGGATACTTTGACGAGCGCGACCCAGCAGTAAAACGCATCATCGCCCACCTAATCAAGGTAGCACATGAAAACGGGTGCACCGTTAGCATCTGCGGCGAAGGCCCTTCAAACCTTCCAGACTTCGCGGAATTCCTTGTGCGTGTTGGAATCGACAGCATATCCGTGAACAACGACGCCGTGGTAGCAACACGAAAGCACGTTGCCAGCGTAGAGCAAAAATTGATTCTTGAGAGCCTAGCTGAGCAAGCAGCATTAGCACGCGGGCAGTCTCTTAAGAAGCCGACCCCCGACTGGGAATGGTAGCTCTAAACTTAGAGCTAAACGTTTCCTTCTCTTTCTTCATTTACTATTTAGGTGTAAGGGGTAACTATGAAAGGGTTTGATTTTGAAGAAGAACGAATAAAACAAGAAATAGCAAGACTTGGAGCAAAACGTGTTCTGCTGCAGTTGCCTCAAGGGCTAAAGCCCGAAGGGTTACGTTTAGCCAAAGTCGTCGAGAAAGCTGGTGCGCTGCCCATAATTTCTGCTGATCCGTGTTATGGTGCCTGTGACTTAGCTGTTAATGAAGCGCAAAGTTTAAGCGTGGACTTGATTGTGCATTTTGGGCATTCACGTTTCTTAAAGCATGAGCAGGTTCCAACAATCTATGTGGAAGCCAGGGCGTCAGTAACCATCGATGAGGCTGTGGAAAAAGCACTGCCCCTATTAAGCAGCTACTCCAAAATTGGTCTGGCAACCTCAGTTCAACATTTGCAAATGCTAAACCAAGCCAGAGAAATCCTGGTTAGAGCTGGCAAAACAGTAATCATCGGCGACACGGGACAAATGAGCTACGCTGGGCAAGTGAGCGGCTGCAACTACAGCAACGCAAAATCAATCGCCAACGAAGTGGAAGCTTTTCTTTTTGTCGGCGGCGGACTTTTCCACGCATTAGGCATAGCCTTGAGCACTTCCAAACCAACCTTCATCGCCGACCCTTATGATAAACGCGCCTTCCCAATTGACGTTGACGCTCAGAAAATCCTAAAGCAACGCTGGAGCTGCATTCAGGAAGCCCAAAACGCTAAGACCTTCGGAATCCTTGTTGGCTTAAAGCCTGGGCAAAAACATTTAGACGAGGCATTAAAAGTAAAAGACCTTGCGGAGAAGCAGGGGAAAACAGCTTTTCTGTTGGCGGCAAGAGAAATAACTCCTGAGTCCCTGCTTGAATTTCCATCCATCGATGCTTATGTGAATACTGCTTGCCCAAGGGTTTCTCTTGAAGCTGCTGGAAAGTTTTCGAAGCCTGTATTAACGCTTAACGAGTTTATGGTGGTTATCGGCGAAACGTCATGGGAGAACCTGCTCAAAAAAGGCTTATTCGAAAACTAGACTTAGAACGCTTCCTCTCCAAGATTAAGCCTCAACCTGCTCCAAAAGCGCATCTTGAACAGTACACCCTCTCAGAATCCATAGCGGCAAACATGCTCTACCTTGCGGCTTATTCAAATGATGATATTATTGGAAAAACCGTTTTGGACCTTGGTTGCGGTACAGGCCGGCTTGCTTTAGGCGCCGCTTACCTTGGTGCCCAAACCGTTGTTGGCGTTGACATCGATAAATCTGCAATAAGAACTGCCCAAGAAAACTCAAAAACCACCGATTTGGCCAGTAAAGTGCAGTGGGTCAACGGCGACATCAGCGCTATTCAAGGCAAGTTCGATGCGGTTTTGCAGAATCCGCCATTCGGGGTTCAGACGCGTGCTGCTGACAGAGCTTTTCTGGTAAAGGCACTTGAAGTTGGCCGCTCGGTTTATTCTTTGCATAATCATCCCACGGTTGACAGAAAGCTGATTAAGCGGCTGAAAGCCAGCCAAGGTTTTTTGCAAGTGGCTCCTTCGGCTTTTCTAGAACGGTTTGTTGAGCAGCATGGTGGGGTTATCAGGGCTGTTTATGCGATACTTATGACCATTCCCCGAATGTTCGATTTCCATACTAAGCTTAAGCATGAATTCGTTATTGACCTGTACGTTATCGAGAAGGTAAAAGGTAAATAATTGTTAGGCTTTTCTTTTTACTTGCGTGAACCCTTGTGTTAACATGTTAATGGCTAAAAAAGCCAATACCGACCTACCCCCTATCGTTTCTGCAATGAGTTTCTAATATGAGCCAAATAGGTTGGCTCTGCTTTTCCAAGGGAACCTTCTAATGACGTCCTGAGGTAATTTCTGTTTCTTAATCAAAAGGTTTATTGATAAGCATGGAAACTAAGCATATGCAATCAATAAAAATGTCTATTTCGTTTATTTAGGTAAAAGGGAAAATTTGCATGAGTCTCAAACCAACTGAACAAAAAAGCGGTCATTTAGTGATTCCTGGCGAACGCTTAGGCGTTATTGAAGAGTTCATTCCTGACTCTGGAACCTACGTTAAAGACGGTGTTATCTACTCAAAAATTGTGGGACGCTCCCTACTGGATCTGCTTAACAAGCGCGTTTCTGTTTACCCCTTAATTAACGGAGCGGTCACCCCAAAAGTCTCCACCACTGTCATTGGACAGGTTGGAAATGCGCAGTCTGATAATGTTTTGGTCAGGATTTTTAGGATCGGCAAGAAAAAGCTCACCGGCACCTTCACGGGTATTCTGCATATTTCTGATGTGCAAGAACGCTATGTTAATTCAATGAATGAAGTGTCCAAGACTGGAGATGTCATCAAAGCTAAAGTTATCAGCGAAAAAAACCAAATTTACCATTTAACAACCAATGAAAAGGGCTTGGGTGTTTTATACGCTTTTTGCTCACGATGCGGCAACCTGTTAGAGCAGAGGCGCTTTGAAATGCAGTGCCCTAAATGCAAAAATATTGAAAAACGAAAGACTTCCTCTGATTATGGGAAGGAGCAAATCTAGCCCTGTTAAGAGAGGATTGGAATGAAAATTAAAGTGCTGAAAAAATCCGGAAACGAACTAAAAATTGAAATTGAGGGTACGAGTCATGGCCTGTGCAATTTGATTCAGAAGAAACTCTTAGAAGACCAGAATGTTGATTTGGCAGGCTACGACGTTCCGCATCCGTTGGCTTCAAATCCTGTGATTTACGTTCGCATGATGGGGAATGCTAAGCCTGAGGACGCGTTGATTTCGGCGGCGGAAAAAGTTCGGGAAGCAAACGAGGCTTTCAGTAAAGAGCTTGCGCGAGTCTTCCAAGCTTAACTTTCTTTTTTTAGCGATAACCCGCAATTAGAACAGCTTTTGATTGCAAGCGTTTGCGAGTTACTGTTATGCATTTTTCTGGTTAGCTGTTAAGTTCCAGATTGTTTCAAAATAATCCATTATCGTTACTAGAAGGGCTGAATTGCCTGTCCACAATGCGGGTGATTCTGTGGCGTTGTGGTTTGGGTCGATTGCAAAAAAAGCTTCCTTTTTGTCTATGATAATGAATCTTTGTCCTGTGTTCTTGGGCACAAATAGGTGCTTGAATGATTGATTTTCAAAAAGAGTTTGCATTGCTTTAGGTGACGGCGTGCTTTCACTTGGTTTCTCCACTATTACCCGAATTACTACTCCTCTTTGTCCGGCTTCTGAAAGGTCTTCAGCATAGGTAGCTATCCCCTTTTGGGCAATTGTTAACGGTGAAAAAACGTCTATGGTTTTTTGGGCTTTTCTTATTGCTTTTTTTGTGCTTTGGATGAGCGGTTCTTTGCTTGGTAACAGTATAAATTGGTTTACCTCTGTTTCTTCATGCGGTTGAGCATCATATTCTCTTCTCTTTTCAAGCAGTTTTTTAGTTTCAGCTTTTATTTCGTCGATTTCGTGAATTTTATGCTCAAGGAGCATTTGGAGAGCGTCCTGAAGCGGGGTGGCTGTGAAAGCGGTTGGTGTACTTACTATTTTCTTAATTAAACCCAAGTCCTGCAGTTTTATGATTATTCGGTATGTGTCTGCGCGGTCGATTTGGGTGTTTTCCGAAATTTTTTTTGCTGTTGCTTTTCCTGCTTTTACTATTGTGAGGTAAACGTTTGCCTGTAATGCGGTGAGTCCAAGTTTGATGAAGGTTTGGATGTCCTCTTGCTGAATAGTCAAGCCCTTTTTGTCCCCTCTCTCCCAGCGGAATGGTTGTTTTATATAATTGTTTCCTAACTTTTTAAACTTGATGCCTGTTAGTGGGAGCACCATCCGCTAACCTTTAAATTGTTCTGCCACACAACGTTCCAGCACAAAATTATAGGAGAAAAAGAAAATGCAAATGCTAAAAAGCAAGACTATGGCTACTATAATCTCTATAATCCTAGTATCTTCAATGGTACTCACTCTTGTTGCATTACCAACTGCTGGAGCGTGGAATAGTGCCACGACGGCGGCAGTTAATGCAGGCATGAAGTGGGACTTCCCGGACGCCGCGAATTATGACGCTTCTGCTACTAGGCTGCTCTTATGGAACCGTTGGAAAGACAAAGTGCCGACATTCACATTTGGTGTTCTGTCACCAAACCCAGTGGGTGTTGGTCAAGAAGTATCTATTGTCATGTTCAATCCGCAAGTTCCATACCAAGCAGTTGATGCTAACGACATCCGATATGAATACACTGTTGAAATCACAAAGCCCGATGGAACCAAAGAGTCTCTGCCTCCAGCTGGCGCAACATCTGGAGCATACATAAAGAATGGCCGGTTTGTTTCCGACTCAACAGGCAGTGCATATACAATTTACACTCCTGATAAGGTTGGTAACTACACGGTTAAGGTCATATTCCATGAATTGCTCTACCGCTGGTATTCAGGCAACCAAAGAGACTACTACGGAGTAACTTTGCTAGAAAGCAGCTACACTGACACACTTGTTGTGCAAGACGAAAAAGTAGAGCCTAAAGGCTGGAGTACTGTTCCTCTGCCAACAGAGTACTGGGCACGCCCAATCGAAGGCCAAAACACTGAATGGTACAGAATTGCCTCAAACTGGTATGGAAACGTTTTTGACCGCGACAACGGCGGTTCACAAAACAGGTACCAGCCAAACGGCGTTGCACCAAACACTGGACACATACTATGGACAAAGGTTACTGAAGACGGCGGTGTAGTTGGAGGCGGCAACTTCTCAGTTCCTGGCGAAGTCTACAATGCTGGACACCAATACCAGACAAGATTCACGCAACAGATT
>QYYE01000134.1 GCA_003589585.1 Candidatus Bathyarchaeota archaeon | reverse complement strand
TTCAGGTAGGTTGTCTTGCACATAAATCGTTGAAGTAAACAACGCTAATGCAAAGATTACCAGTAGTATTTTTTTCACTACTTTGTCCTCTTCAAGTAACCACCACAGGTAATGCTTTAAAGCGTTTTCGTCAAGAAACCTTGACTAAGCCTCATGGAAAGAGCAGTCTTGTCAAAACTCGTTGACTTAGCAATAATTGCAATGGTTTACGCGTCATTCCAGAAAAGGTAGGTTTTGGTTTGATTGGCGAAGCTGAGGCGTTTTAGGGCTTCAGCTAATTCTGGGGTAGTTTGGGCAACGATTTTTTGGGCGAATTCTTCATGTTTAGGAAAAACGTTTTTGGTTTTTGTTAATCGTCTGCGAACGCTGGCATTGTGTTGGGACAATTCTGTTAAAATTTTAATGATACGAACCATTTCTGTTTGTTGTATTTTTTGTCGATTGTAACTGGCAGATGCCATCAGAGCAGCGTCGAAACCTAAAGATTCAAGCTGGCAAAAAGCTTTTTGCACGTGTTTGCTGGGTTGGCTTTCCGCGATTTTTTGCATTCCCGCTCTCTCAAAAAACGGATTATACTTCGCCATGACCGCAACAGTTTCAACGTGTAGTGTTGGAGCAAGCTTGAGCGTTTCTGCAACCAACTTTTCTCCCAAACCGATGCTGCGGTACTTGGGGTGAATAACCACTCGGCTAATCGTGCTCACTTCTGCATTGAGCTGCCTGATGTTGCCCTTCCAGACCTTTGCCCTGCCAAAACACATCGGCGGCGGATTACTGTAAACAATTACCCCGCAAAGCTCGTCTTTGCGTTTAAGGGTGAAGATTTTTCTTGTTGGCGGAGGGCGGCTGGCTCGGTAGTGGAATTCGCTGAGGGCTTTGTAGTCGGCTTTTGTGCCTTGTTGGATGGTCATTTGGCGGGTGAGGCTGCAGGCTGCGGCTTTTGCTTTTGGATGGTATTTTACGGTGACTTCTTTTCCATACCTTTTGTGAATGTGCACATTTGGTTTAAAGTCTTGGAGCAGGTCTTTGTGGGTGGTTGCGGCGATAACTGCTTTACCATGCTTTCGTGCGAGCTTTTGCAGATTGAAGGCTAAGATTTTTGCGGTGTCTCGGTCAAGGGTGCTGGTGAACTCGTCGATTACCCAGAATGTCTTGCCAGAAGCTGCTAACAGTGCGGTTTGATAGCGGTGCTTTTGCCCATCGCTGAGCTGGCTGTATGGCCTTAGGAAGATGAAAGCGTCGTTTAATCCGACTTGGCTTAAGGCTTGTATCGCTTGTGTGGTATTCTGGCCGACTGTTTCAATGATTGGCTTATCTTGGTCGATTTGGATGTCTTTGGCATCCTGCGATTCTTCACCAAGGTCAGCTTTTATGGCTTTTAGCAGGGCAGATTTGCCACTTCCACTGTCACCCGTGATAAGCACAACATCAGTTGGGCGAACATGGATGTTTATGTTGTCGTAAAGGGTAAACTCTCGTGTCTGGTCGATTCCTAACCCGAAGGCTTCAGCCACTTCTTTGGTTCGTTCTGTAAGGGTTGTCGGTGCTGTTTGGTAGCTTATGTTGATTGTGAAGGTGTCGGTTTGGCGATTGTAGGTACGTTTTAGGCTGCGTATGTGAAAGTGTTCGGGTCTTCTATGTCTCAATGGGTGTTTCCTCCGATTTTGTGGCTGAGCAGTTTCCTTCTAAGCGTGTGGAGGCGGCTTTTGCCCTTGCTTGTTTTGGCGACAACCCACAGTTTCGGGGTTACCTGAGTTTTCGCGGCATAAACGGCTAGTGCAAGTGCCCAGAGCAGGTCGTCATGAGTGTTCGGCGGGTGACTGAAGGTAAGTTTGCCGTTTTTGCTGTAGCTGTATTGTTGGTCGTTAATTTGTTGGCATAGGTTCTTGTTGTAGGCAATGGCTAAGCCCTTTTGTTCCATGACCAGTTTGAGGTGGGTTAAAAGGTCGGTTTTAGAGTCTTGGGTTAGAGTTACTCCTTCTGCACAGGTTAAGCCTTGTTCCTGCAGGTTCTCAAGAACGGGTTCACCAATGCCTGACTGGTCAGCTAAGAGTTTTTTGAACTGGAATTTCTCGTCTGCCCTCAAAAGCCAGTTTATCACTTCGCTGTAGGGCATTTGCAGGGGGAACTGGTGGGTGTAGACGACTTTTTGTTGGTCTTGGGTTCGCTGAACGATGACAAGTGCACTGTGGTCCTGGAGCTTTCCCAAATCGAGCCCAGTGAAATATTCGCCTCTGGGAATGGGCTGTTCAAGGCTTGTGTAGGGCTCAAGGTTTAATTGTTGGGCTTTTTCGATGCATAGGCGGATTAGTTCCTGCTGGAAATAGCTGGTTGCTGCCTCAGTGAATTCTGCTTGGTATTCACGCATGAAGGCTTCTTGGGTCATGGTTTGCTTCATTTCTTCGAGGAATTCTTGGGGAATTAGGGGGTTTTCTGTGGAGGGGATTTTGTGGGTGCTGTAGGCTGGGTTTAGGAAGGCTTTGTAGAAGAAATGGTTCTTGTCCCATGGTGTTGAGAGCAGGATTGTTGTGCCTTTGGTTGTGCTTATCATGGGGAAGATGATTTCTGTTATGATTGATTCTGGGATGAATGAGGCTTCGTCGCAAATCGCCAAATTCGCTGTGTAGCCTCTGAGCATGTGTTCGCTGCAGGGTAGGGCGATGATTTGTGAGCCTGTGGATAGTTTGATTAGGGTGTGGGTTTTGCGTCGAACGCTTTTTCTAAGGATGGGGTTGCCATAGGTGAAGTTGAGGACTTTGTCGAACATTATCATGCTTTGCCGAAGCGAGGGCGACACTATTAGGGTGGTGGTTTTTGGGTGGGTGTAGGCGTAATGGATGGCTTTGGTTGCGATGGTTGTGGTTTTGCCTGTTTGTCTTCCCATGCAGGCGATGATGCGTTCGGATTGGTCGTTTAGGAGTTGTGCTTGGTATTGGAAGGGGTTGAAGTCCAAGAGAAGCTGAGCAAACAAGGTTGGTTCTTCCGCTAAACGCTTTAACGCTTCTTGCCTGCTCATTTCTGCCGTAGCCTCCTAGCTTTGCTTTTGGCTTCGACGGTTATTTCGCCGAGAATTTTGGCTAAGTCCTGGCTTTGGTCGGCTTGCCCGTGGGTCTTGAGCAGCATTGATAGGGTGCGGATGTGTCCCTGCATGGTTTGGTAGATGAAAGCTTTTTTTCCGTCTTCCTTTGTGTTTTCAACCATGAGCAGCAAGGCGTCGATTATTTTCCATTCGGTTTTAATCAAATCCGCTGCAGAGCGGGTTTCTGCCTGCTGGTCCTTTATATAAGGGGAGGGGGGTCCTGACAGAGCAACAGCAGATTCCTCAGATTTACAATCCGACAATAAAAATTCCCTCTAAGATTTCTGAGAAATCAGAATTCCTGTAATTGTGCCTGTTAGTCCGGTGATGGTTGCGAAGACTTCGCTGTTCCATGTGCCCAAGAGTGCCAGATGAGCAATCTCTAGTGCCGTCAAACTAAAAGTCAGCGCTATAGCAAATTTCGTGCCCAAAACCAGCCGTTCGTCAGGTTCCACGGCTTCCTTGAGCCCCTTTCTTCCAACCCGTTTGCGTGTGAGGGCTTTCTTTACCCAATCCGTCAATGATTCCGAAGCCTCCGCTGGCTGCATCTGGAGCGGTTAAACGTGGTTTTCTCCCCGCTCTTGGCTTTCTCGTTGATGGTGAAACTGTGCAGCAAAACCTGCGCTTCCTCTGCCTCGACATGGCTTTTCTCGATAACGCTGGCGCTGGTAGCCCAAGGCAACGGAATCGCAGTGTAATCGATGTCAAACAGCCCGTCGCTGTAACGGAAACAGTTCTGAGCCAAAATCACATGCTCCCGCCGCTTGCCCAAGACGCCGATGAACACGCCCCAGCTCTTCACGGGCACATCTATGCCGCCTATGCCGTTGCTCAGCGATTTGCCGATGCTGGCGTCTGACCACTCGATGCAGACTAGGTCGCCTGCTGCTAAACTTTTAACTTGATTGATTACTTCCTTCAAAGCCTTTCTTCCTCAACAGAAGAGAAGGCAATATCTTAAATATAAATACTCACGAAATTCACCAATTGCTCAATTAGGAAATTTACCAATTAATAAAATGATTGTTATTTATCGGCAAATCTGCCCTCATCGAGGTAGTATAATGTCTCGCAGGGCAATACTGAGTCATTCGGATTAAAAGAAAACACAACATGAATCTTTTATCATTAGACATTCTTTTGTTTTTTATTTCGTTGAGTATCTCACTTGCGAGCCTAATTTGTTCCTCTTTAGTTTCAGGCAAGCAAACTAAAAACGCAGCGTTAATCCTATCGGTTTCGAATCTGCAGTGAAAATCTAAGTGTGTGACCGATGCAATAGCCAGTATTCTTGAAATGGATGAATCTATTTCTGTTGCTTTATCGCTCGTTAGATTTGCCAGGTCATTGGCAATTAGATTATGCGCATAAGCCACAACCTTTTGTTGTAATGAGTCTAGAGTCGGATTATCTAGTGAGCGATCAATAACGTCTATAAGTCCAACCACTGCCTTAGGCAGATCCTTTAGTTTGTGGCTACGTTTTCTTTTTGATTCTTCAATCATCAGTTTGAATGATTCAGAAGTGAGGAACCTTTCAGGATGTTTTGTTATCGATTTAACAATTTTTTCATCAACTTTGGCGTTTTTTTGTTCTGCAGACAGACCTATCTGACTTCTATCAATTAGGAAGCGCCCGAATTCACCATCACCCAATTTAAAGGCAACGGCTGTTTTCCCTTGCTTATCTATTCTCACCGCTTGCCAACCCGAAAGCTGGACCGGAAAAATAGTTGAGACAAAAAATACCCAAGGAATATGAGTGTAGGCATACACAATATCACTTTTGTTGATTACTAAGGTTGAATCTGTTCCTCGTAATGTATACCATTGGAATCGACTTGGCAAATCAGGGCCATTCGATAGATAATCAAGAAAGAACATATAATGCTCGGAAGCCCCAGTGTCTGGCGATTCATTAAGTAGAAACATGCGCCACTGTTCTTCCGCTTTGTCTACGTGTTCTTTTATCCAAGGGCTATACCGGATTTGCTCTTCGTACCCTGTTTTTAGAGTTCTCCAGCTTAGAGAAATAATAAAACGCATAAGCGTCTCGTCATAGGCAATGTTTCGCTTGCCTTACTCAAAAAATGGGTAGAATATCTCACGTGCAAAGTATGACTCTGACTTAGAGAAAAGCTCTTCGCAGTCACTACACAGTAAGGGTGCAGTAGGTAGATCTTGGAGGCGATTTGCTGGATTGACGACGGCTCGCATAAAACCAGTTCCTGAAGTGGATTTTAACCATTTTCCTACGAATTTTGGGATAATATGACTTTTTCTTAAGTCACTTTGTTTGCCACAGAGAACACAAGTTCCTTGAACCATTTTACAACCCTTGAACAGATGAATAACGAAAGCTTCTTTTAAGCTTACATTTGTTACTCCCATGATTTTGCGCTTTTTTATTTTGGATTGGTTGTTTTAGGGTTGGGATGTTGGTTTTGGCTGTTTTGTATAGGTTTTTGTGTCTACTCCGAGCAGTCGTGGATATGTTTGTCTCTCATGCAAGCCATGCTATCAGTACAGCAGATTGGCGAAGTTATCGTAAACGTTTTTTCGGTG
>QYYE01000133.1 GCA_003589585.1 Candidatus Bathyarchaeota archaeon | reverse complement strand
GCCCCCAATGGAAAACCGACTACCGAGCATACTCTGACATCAGTTTTTACTAACAGTCTTGTAGCAAAGTTTACGTAGCATGGATTTATACAAACAGACCAAAAACCAAATTTTACAGCCTCATAGCAGAGGTTTCTGATTTCCTCAGAAGTTGCATTCGCTTTGACCATCGTAGAGTCAATCATCTTAACTAATTTCGGAACTTGAAACACTTCCACTCACTCGCTTTTATTAAAGCCAGATATTATTATAACCTTAACTGATACGATTATGATTAGTAATCCTAAAGTCTTATTTGTTCAAAGACAGAGAAATGGTAGTTTAGTGAATCTTTAGGATGGGCATTCAGCAGGACATAGAAGACCTCCGACGAGTTAACGCAGAATTAGATGAACAAGAGAAGACCTTGGCTCTAAGAAGAATCCTAAAGATTATCTTGATAGGCTTTCTTTATGGACGAGAAACAGACCGCAAACATGCTAAAAGCTTGGCTAAGCAGCAAGAGGTAATTCAGCGAATTGACGCTTATTTTGAGCTATTAAACAAGTTAAGGATTAAACTCGACAAGCTAAGCAGGATAGATGCATATGTTGCTCGCATTGAGGAAAAAGAATGCGGTAAGGAGCTGGCAAGTCTAAAGGGTGATCTGAAATTTCTAGTCACCGATTATTCCTCAGGCACTTTATCGCTTATTTCAAATGAATTCGGACGCTATAAGGAGGAAATCAACTGCTGCTTAGCCAAGTATTTGGAGCTTCAAGATAGGAACATTGAAGCAATGATAAAGGAAATAATTGAGCATGATACTTATCTGACATTCCCCGAGAAACAAAAGGTTGCAGAGGTTCTCAAATCATTTCGCGATGACTTGGATTACTTCCAGTCAAAAAACGCATTGGCTGAAACGTGTAACAGCTATCAGGTTTTGGTAGGAAAATATCGGCAGATTATTGCTGATTATAACAAGGAGTTCCTTTCTAGGCGAAAACAAGAGTACGAGTCCTTGTTTGTTAAGCCCAGCTACGTTTTTGATAACGAACAAAAGGAAGCTGTTTTGACTGATGATAGGTTTAATTTGGTTGTTGCTGCTGCTGGTTCAGGTAAAACTGAAGCATTGATTACAAGAATTGCCTATCTTATTAAACGAAAACCAGACACAATTCAAACTGATAGAATTTTAGCAATCGCCTACCAGAGAAAGGATGCCAAACAAATCACAGACAGATTGCTTCGTGACTACGGAATCGAGAATGTTGACGTTATGACTTTTCACAAGTTAGGGAAAGAAATACTCCTAAAAGCTGGCGTAAAAATCGATCGGAATAGTTTATTGGATGAAAACAAGAAGCCCGAAGCTATAAGAGGCTTGTATAAAAATCGCTTGCAGGAGCCAGAATATTACCGGCTGTTTATAGAATACGTTAAAACATTGCATGACCAAGAAGAGAAATCCACCCCCGAAAACAGAAGCGATAGCTTAGATTATGCAAAAGGACGGCCTTACGTTTCCATAAACAACGTTCATGTTAAAAGCAAGGCAGAAAAGGAAATATTGGATTTCTTTCTAACCCACAATTTAAACGGCTTACCGATTGATGTCGTCTATGAGCCAGACATTGAAGGTTTTAGACCCGACTTCTGTCTTCGTGAATATAGTATTTTTATTGAGCATTGGGCACTAAATGACAAGAGCGAAGTGCCTAAATGGTTTGATCAGTCCTCGGAAGAGTATAGGAAAAATAAAGAACTTAAGAAAAAGTGGTTTGCTGAAAACAAAAAGATTCTGATTGAAACTTATGCCAGCGAGTATGACCCTACAAACCCTAACAAGTTTATTGATTTGCTGAAGGAACGCGTGCTTGAGGCTATAAAAAGTCAGTTCCCAGGGGTATACGAGTTTTCGCCAGTATCTTATGATGAACTTGTTACGCTTGCTTGGGGACCTTACAAGAATCAAGTGGACGAAATTATCAATTTTATTACTATAGCGAAGACATTTGGGTTGAACCCTGAGCGCCTTAAAGAAAAACTTCAAGAGGGCAAGTGGTCGGCTAAACAAAGACTCTTTGGAGAGCTGGCGGTACAAGTACTCGGGGATTATGAAAGCTACCTTTTAGAGAACGAGAAAATCGACTTTGAAGACTTGATCAATCGAGCCGTAACAGAGTTAGAGAAAAACCCTAACCTTTGCGCCAATCTTTATGATCAGATTTTGATTGATGAATACCAAGACATAAGCGCTCAAAGATACAAACTAATCAAAACTCTGATAGATCGCAATCCAAGCGGCAAATTGTTCTGCGTCGGAGATGACTGGCAGAGTATAATGGGCTTTTCTGGTTCTAACCTTGATTTCTTTGTTAACTTCGCCAAATATTTTGAAAACCCAGCCGTAACAAAAATCTCCACTAACTACAGAAGTGTTAAGACGATTGTGGATGCAGGCGCAGAACTCATTAAAAGAAACGGCAGCAGCCAGATTTTTAAGGTTACTAAATCTAACTGGGTTAACGGTGAACCGATTAAAGTATTGAGGTCGCCGCATAAAGAAAGTTACAGAAAGCGTTATTTTGAGGATATAGCGAACGATTGTTTAACTCGGATAATTGAATATCGAGCAGCTGGTACTTCACCGAAGGACATTCTAGTGCTTACAAGGTGTATGAGGACTCGTCTAAACCAAGGCTATCGATTTCATCAAGCAATTAAGATTCTAAAAGAAGTTGCCGCTGAGAAGAATGTAGACCTTGCCTTTGATGACGCTAGAAACACCAATAAAGTTAGAGTGTTAACCGCACATAGAAGTAAAGGCTTGGAAGCTAAAGTTGTCTTTGTTCTCAATGTGATAAAGGATACGTATGGTTTTCCATGCGAAATAGAAGATAGCTCGATCTATGACCCCGCAAGAGAAAACTATCCGGAGCAAAAAAAGTTGGATGAGGAAAGAAGGCTGTTCTATGTTGCGATGACCAGGGCTAGAGAGGACTTAATAATTTATACCTGGGAACCGCATGTTAGCGCTTTTATATACGAGATAGGGAAATATAGCCAAATTGAAAGGTTAGCCTATTAAGGTTATTCTGGGTGCCAAATTCATGCAATATCCGGGTTATTGATCGATATATGCTGGTTGCTGGTTTTTGATGCATTTGATTGGCCCTGATCTGAGTTAATAAGAATTATAAGCTTAGTTAGTGAATGTTATGGGGGGTAACGATGGATGGTATCAAACGATAAAGCTTCAGAAAGCAAAGAAGGCTTATCCATAAAGTACAAGAGATGGAAGCTACTCGCGGGGTACCGCTGGAATGTTTTTAAGAGGAAAATTAATCTGGCATACATTCTATTCTTAGTTGCAATCTTTCTTTCTGCCATAGTTATGATACCAAATGCAGCCCATGTCCTTCCCATGCCAAGCGAGAAATGGCCTTATGTCTTTGATCTTCAAGGGTCGGTTACCTATATTCAGAGTTCTAGTAACTCTACTGGCTTGCAACCTGCCTTTGATGCGAAAGTTGAGGTCGGAGGCTACCAAACGTTTACCGATATTGGCGGGCATTTTTCGTTAAGGTTTGTCTCCTCATCGAGGACTGATATACCCATTATCGTTACTTGGAATAACAATAGCGAGATACAGCGGGTATTTTTTGATTCAGGGCAATTTTCAAAAACGGTTTCATTCCAGATAGGCGCTTAGTCATATGAAAGAAGTCGCTATTGTTGGTTTGGGTCCTGCTGGATTTGGCGCGTTAAATAAATTAGCTAATTCAAAGTTTCATGGAACCATAATATGCATCGAGGAAGGGGTAAATCTATCCAAAAAAACTTGCCAACTGGCAGAAGAAAGAGCCTGCATAAATGAAGTGCCCTGTGAAATAATCAGCGGTGTTGGTGGTTGTTCTTGCTCGACAGGAGCAAAGTTATCTGGATACCCTGCTGGCAGTGGGTTGGCGGAAATTCTAGGTTCTCACAAGAAAGCAAAAGGTAAGCTTAAGGACTCTCTATCAACTCTACAATCATTCTTGCCATTACAAGAACAAAAAACCAAAGGAGACAAAGGTGAAGCGAAAGAAACCTATGAAAGAATGGGCTTCAGTTACAGACATTACCCAGTCTATACGTTTGATCACATCCGCTTAGCTACAACATATCAAAAAATTTTAGCCGATGCACAAGCCTCGGGTGTCTCAGTTTTATTAAGGACAAAAGTTATCGACATAACTAAAATTGATAATTCTTTCAAGCTTACGCTGCAACAAGGGACTGAAAAATCAGAAATTGAATCCAAATACCTAATCTTGGCTGTTGGACAATCGGGATACGAGATTATTAAAAAAGTGAACACAAAACACTATCTTTCAAAAAATGAATATCATCTCGATTTAGGTGTTCGCTTGGAATTTCCCTCAGAGGTATTTCAAGACATTGATGAAAACCATGGTGATTTGAAATTATTATTCAAAAAAGCTCGGACATTCTGCATTTGCAAGGGTGGTAGGATTACGCCATACAAAAATCACGGCATATTTGCTCTTGAAGGGTCACTCCAAAAGGATGTTGATTCTGGTTTCACTAACCTTGCAATAACAATCCGACAAGAAAAATCACCAAAAAATCTAGAAACATTTGAGGAGATTCTCTCTAATGTTCGTAGAGAAAGCGGAGGAATACCCGTTGGGCAGCCTTTGGTAGAATACCTAAATCCACATGCTGCCGAAGTTTCAGTGCAGGCGCCAACATTAAGTGTGTGGAAACATGGAAAAATCGGAAACTGTTACCCCCCGAGGTTAGCTGAAGAATTAAAAGATGCTGTAAACTTCTTTGCTACCAATCTTTTACCAAGAGATAAATGGCGCCGAGTGAATGTTTTCGCCCCTGAGTTAGACTTTCGTCTTACATTTCCTTTGGCAAAAGATTTCTCTATTGCTCCGAAGCTATATATGGCGGGTGATTGTACGGGAAGGTTTCGAGGAATCTTACAAGCGTTTTGCTCTGGGGAGATATGTGCTGATAGTATTATTGGCGACATGGGGGTTAGTAAGCAAAGATGAGTGAGGCTAGAAGACCATATATTTGCGATTCACTTTTCGGGATTATCCATTTCCCAGAATTCGTTTGGGAAATAATACCGACCACTGAACTTCAACGACTAAGAGAAATACGTCTCTGCAACGTTAACTCTTTATGTCTAACTGGTGGAGCGAATATTAATCGTTATGAACACGCAATCGGTACCTGTTATCTCGCTCTACAATGCTTAGATAACTGGCCTACTCTTAATCCCATTACTAATGACGAGCGCCGCCAATTAGTCATAGCTGCACTTTTGCACGATACACTGAACGCGCCTCTAGGTCACTCCATACAATATACTGAGTCAAAAGCAGGCTATGAGCCGGAAAAACACTTTAAAGGGGCTATTGCAGAAGGACACGCAGAGCATTACGATTACAGAAGCGCTCAACTAGAACCGATCTTTTTTAAGATGAATGGGAACCTTATTCATAAACTGTCTAAAAGAGACATCTCGGCCGTTGGCAACATCATTTCAGGAAAGGGCAGATTAGGCCCGCTGATTAATGGATCTATAGACCTAGATAACATAGATAATGTGTATAGATTTGCTTACCACTTAGGTATCATACGAAGCGGTAGAACGGCTCTGGAATTGGCTAAGTCCATTTATATT
>QYYE01000132.1 GCA_003589585.1 Candidatus Bathyarchaeota archaeon | reverse complement strand
CAGGGATAGCACCGCGATTGCTGCCGCTATCACAAAGCCCACTGCGTAACCAAACGTGGCAATCAATACGCCGCCGATTAATGCGCCTAACACGTTGGCTAACGATACTGTGGATAAGAGTAAGCCTTGGGTTGTTCCTTTGCGGTCAAACGCTGCTTGGGAAATGGCAAAGCAGGTGATGGGAAACCAAAGCAAAGCATAACATGTAAGAAAAACCACGGAAAACGCCAGCGGAAAGACAAAGGCGTATTCCGAGGGGTAAATTAGAAAAAAGGTTAGGGCTGCCCAGCCGAGAATCAGCAGGCTTCTGACTGTTATCATGGAAAAGGCAAGTTTTTGATGCCCCATCTTTACCCTTGGAACCAGCTGAGAAAACGAGAGAACAGTAGCAATGTTTTCGGCAACACCGATTGCAAGTATGAGGCTTGTTGAAAGCCCAATGGCGCTCATCAAGGGAACTTCCCCGACGCCAAACGAGAAAACCCCTATCCAGTGAACTAGACACATTAGAAATAGGAGTTCAACTGGTTTTGGGCGTCTTAGCTTTCTTGGGAGTTTTATTTTTCTTATGTCAAGGTAGTCGAGGATGGACCAGGTTAGTGTTCTTTTTTCGTTTTGATAGTTCTGTATGGGGAAAGCGTATCTTTCGAGAGGAAGCGCTACTTCTCTGGCGGTTTTCCATAAAACAAGGGCAGAAACAAAGCAGAAAATTGACAGCAGAAAAAGAAGCTGATTCGCAGGCACTATTAGCGCCAACAGGCTGTTAACCACTAATCCAACGATGACGCCAACATTCAGATAGGAATTGTACTTGACAACTTCGGTTTTCCAGTTTCTGCCCTCACGGTTTTCCACCGCATACATTACGGCGATGGGTTGAATGCCGCTTGTGAAAAAAGCCAACACAGTATAAACAACCGTTAATTGCCAAACCGCGTTTACAGCCCCCAAAAAAGCAAACAGTGGGCCCGAGGCTAAAAAGAAGGCAAGCAAAAATTTTTTTCTTAAGCCTATTGCATCGGAGAATTTGCCCCATAAAATCGACATTACAATGGTGACTAGGCCGTTAGATGCTATTATGATGCCTATGTCAAGCAGGCTTGCGCCTAAGGCTAGTGCTGCGAGGGTGATTATGATTTTTGAGGAGCCCACTGCCATGTTAATTGGAATCAATGAATAATACCATGAATTTTGGCTGACTCTGAAATGAAGGTTAAAAATCATGTTACCACAAATCACCATACGCTTGGGCTTGTGATGGAGAACTATGTATAGAGTGAAGTTTGGGCGCTTAATTTGTCTTTCATCGGCAGTCAATTTAGTGTTTGCTTGCTAATTTTGTTGTAGGAGCACAGCCACGCAAGTTTATGATGGGCAATTATTTGCCATTGAAGTAGCTTCGGGCGTTTTTTAGGAGGTGAAACCATCGAAGCAGATAAAAGCGGTCGAGTAAAACTCACTCTTGAGCTTGAACTAAACAAACCAATCATGGAACTACTCAAAGAAGCCATTGACATGATGCCAGATGTAGCCATGCAGGGAGCGGAGATGATGCGGTCAAGGGGAGGCCAAAAGGGTAAGATGGCGCCAAGCCACCATGGTATGATGGGGCAGGGCCAGGAGTAAACCGAATCCTCAGCGATTATTGTTGACTTGATTTCGGTTCTATAGGTTAAAGGCTGGCTCAGAGGCCACAGAACCCACAAGTTTCTCGGCGGCTTCTTCTTGTTCTTTTGTTCCGCTAACCACTATCCAGCATGAACCTTCTGCGCCACAAACACCGCCAGCTGAGATTAATTCGGCAGAAGCTCCAGTCAGGGTGGTTATGGCGTCAAGCTCGGTGAACACTTGTCCAGGAACTGGCAGTAAACGGTAGCCGCCCGCGCCGGGCTCATTTAGCTTTACGGCTAACGCATACAAGTCGTCGGACACACGCTTCTCCAAGCCGACAGCGAGTATCAGTTTGACTCTGCGCCCAGCAACTGCGGGCAAAGCTAAGCTTGCTGTTCCAGCCTTGGGGTGCCCAATCAAAATAGCCGCTTGCCTGCGCTCCAAATCCAAAGCGTTAGCACCCTTCACGATAACATCCCCTGTCCCAAGAGAATCCACCACGTCAGCGATTGTTTTGCCCCTCTGCCACTCGCCCCTAACTATAACTACGTCACCGGGAAACTGGCTCTCATCAGCCAAACGACCCTCTTTGGTAACGGGTTTGTTTGGGGGCATGGTTAAGCCGCGGAAAAAACGCTGCCGTGAAAAGCCCGCGATGCCCAGGGAGTTTAGGATTTCTTCTGCCAAGTACCCGTTTGTTGTGCCAGCAACAATGACGAGTGTGCCGTTTTTTAGGACTTGCTGGATTGCGGGGTGAATGGCTAGGGCTTTGGCTATTAGACGTTTGCCCGCAGCTGGGGTTAAGAGAAACTGCTTCAAATTAGGTCACTGTCTAACTCATTATCGGATAAGTAAATAATAAAATTTTACAGGCGATAGGCTAATGCTTGTGTGTTAGTTGAACAGGCTAAAAAGGGATTTTCATTTCAGCTATCAATAAATCATCCTTGATTATGCTGGCCTGTATAGATATCTCATTTGCCGAGTTTCTGCCAAACACTATGGGGCTATTTACTGGCGCTAAAACTGCACCTTGAAATTGCTTTGTTTTTTCATTATTGATGTGCTAAAATTAAACGGTGTTGAGTATTCGAATGTAGCAATATCAAATGATTTAAACTCTGTTTGGTTTATGAAAATTCTAATCTGTGAAAATAGGCCGGTTACATTCTGCTCTCCATAGTTTTCAACCGTAACTTCAAACCAGCGGTCATATGTCATTCCTACAGGATTGCCCCATCTGTTACTCAGAGAAAAATCAGTTATCTTTATGTCATAATACTCAAAGCTATCTGTTGGATTGTCTGTTTGCTTAAAAAAATAGTTGCTAGCAAAATGGCAAGAATTAAAGCTATAAAAATTAAGGAAAAAACATTTTGTTGCTTAGCTTTGGTAATCTGCTTAGACGCAAATGTATCATTGAACTCTTTTCGAAAACGTTCCCTAAAAGCATTTTTGACATCATTTCTATACAAGGCTTTGTCAAGATTTCTTGACTAAGAAAAGTCAGTGATTTTTGGATGGTCTTGAAATGCACATTTAGGTTTAAAAAACTACCAAGTAAATGTTCGCTTAACCAGTCCCAGAATAACTATCATAGGAAGTTGTGTTTATGATTAAGTCGATTGTTTGGTATAGAATTGGGACACTAGTGCCTCTACTTGTCTCTGTCTGAACAGCAACCCTTATTCTATGCGGACCTTCCGAGAGGCTTAGTGTTATGTTACCCCTGAAAAGCACCCAGTCATTTAGCTTCAACAAATCATATACGGGCAAGTGTTCTTTTGGATCAACAGCGTAGTATGCCCATAGAACCTTTGAGTCTATGCTAAAAGTCAGCTCTACTGCGTTGGTATTGTATGTTGCATAGTTTATGGGTGAAATAACCCTCAGCGTTGAGGGTTTAGGAGCGACTGCTGCTTTTGACACAGGGGTTGGCTTGAGGGTTGGCGCCGGAGTAGTAACAGGGTTTTTAGGTTGAATGATTGGAGTTGGTGTAACTTTTGGCTCTTGGGTTGTTGCTTGCGGACTGTTTATTGAGAAATAATTACTCAAACCCGCGACTCCCAATATTATGCCTATCGCTATAACCGCAAAAACAACAATTGTTTTGCTCATTGCAACCATAGAACGCTATTAACAGGTTGCTCTTAACTCTCCCCAAGGAACAGGATGTTCCTCAAAAAGAACAGTTCCTTTAAAGCGCCAATAAATCCGTTCATGGCAGAGCAGCAGACACTTTTTTAGTCTTGGAGAGGCTTTTTTGTTGTTTTTTGAACGTAAATTCCATTTCCAATAGTCAGCAAACTCCAGATAGGATAGAGCCCTAGCGAAAAAACTCTAGCGCTCTGCTTGTAGCAACTTGCACAACCAGAACACAGTCCAAACCAACTGCAAAAACTAAAACACAATCGCCAGCCTAAAGCGCTGGTTGTTGTTGTGAAGGGAGAGGGGGTCGCCAACAACTACTACAGAAAAAACAAACTGTTAAAGAGAACAAAACACCCGCTCAAAACAATTACAAAAAATAAAAGAAAAAAATTAGACTAAATTGAAAGACGCCAAAGCATAACGCTTAGTATCTTCGAGGTGGTCTACGTTTAGAATAGCACTCACGGCAATAAACAGGCCTGGTTCCGTCGGGCTTGAATGGAACTTGACATTCTTGACCGCAGTCAGCGCAGGTTGCCTTGTGCATCTCTCTGTTACCATACGACATTTCCCTATTTCAACTCCTACTACATTAGTGTGCAAAAATCACTTTTCACACGTGTCAGGTAAGGTAGACATCGGCACTTATAAAGTGGATGCTTAAGAATCTACAACAAATAACATGAAAGTCCAAAAAATAAATGAAAAAACCACTACCCAGCAAACCACAAAATGAAATGTAAAAGAGGGAAAACAAAAAAGCCCCTTCCATGCCTAAATCCTCTGGTTTAATGGAGAAAACCCTGTTTTTACAGTCACACTAATATAGGCAACCATACAATAATACTCGGTTGCTAAAAGTGAGAATCAGCAACTTAACGCTTGCTTTTTCTCTTAACCCTGAACTCACATGAGAGAGAACCTTTGAGACAAAAAAAATCTTCACTAGGCGAACACTTAGCCCTCCTTTCCGTAAAATACAACATATACCCCACCGAAGTCTTCCAAGCCCTAACAGCAGCTAGAAAAAAAGAAAAATCAACCTGCGGAAACCTAACAGTCGAATACCGCGGAGAAGTAAAAGGCCAAGCCATATTCCTAATAAAAAAAGACAACTCAGCAGTAGCCCAATTCCGAGTCGCCGAAGAATTCCTACTCAGAAAAGACAACCCATTTGAAAGCTGGATGAACACCGATAAAATCCGCAAAAAAATCGCCAAGCAAAACAACCAATCAAACTACACCACCATCCAAAACCTAAGAGCAGGCATGAAACGCATAAACCTAAAAGCCCAAGTCCTAGAAATCCCCAAACCGGCGCAAGTCCACACCCAATTCGGCAACACCGTCATGGTAGCCAACGCGCTAGTAGGCGACGACAGCGACAAAATCAAGCTGTGCCTCTGGGAGAGCCAAATAAATACCATAGCCCTCGGAGACAGCATAGAAGTAAAGAACGCTCAAGTCTGCGTGTTTCGAGGCGAGAGGCAACTACGCCTTGGGAAAAATGGCACTATCAACGTCCTAAAAGCCACCGGCGAAGAAATAAAGCCGCAGCTTGCAACTGCCCACATAAGATAAAAACGTGGTTGTAACCTTTAAACCGTTTGAGGATTCTTCCTTCGATGAATAGTCTCAGTCATCAAACTTAACTCTTTAACATAATCCATCAAGGCCATACGCAATGCTTCACTTTCACTAACACCAAGCCGATCGCATAACTCAGCAAGCATCTCACGTTGTCGCTCGCTGAGCACAGCCCTAACCACACACTTCTTAGGCATACAACTTTCTCCCCATTCACATACTCAGATGGTCACCGAATGCCACCGCTTGACCACTCCACAGTACAATTCGACTTTTCACTTTGACAGTATATTAGACTGGTATTAGTCGTGTGAGGTATAGGAAAAATGCCATGGGAAACCAACGAGAAAACCATCA
>QYYE01000131.1 GCA_003589585.1 Candidatus Bathyarchaeota archaeon | reverse complement strand
TGAAAACAAGTATGGGTACCCATACGAGGTATGGGGGGCATACTTGTTTTCAGAAAAGTCACCTTTATGGCAAATAAGGTTTTTGAACATCAGCCAGAATAGTATAACTTGGCAAAAGCATGAGCCAAGATAGTTTTGTAGGCAGCATAAAAGAGAGCGAACTCAAAGAAGGGCAAATGAAAGCTGTCCGAATCAAGGGCAAGCCTATTTTGCTGGTAAGGCAAGGCGGACAAGTTTACGGCGTCTCAAACCGTTGTCCCCACATGGGCTGCACGCTTGAACACGGAATCCTTAGGGACTACCTTGTCATGTGTCCTTGTCACGGCTGGAAATTTGACGTGCGCACTGGCGAGTACCAAGAAATCAAGCAAGTCACATTGGAATGCTACCGATGCAAAGTAGAAAACGGCAAGATACACATTGAAATTTCTAAAGACAAATAAGGGCTGTGTAAGTTACGCGTTGTAGGTTTGAGTTGATAGCTAAGGTTTTTAAAAGAACCTTTTAAACACCCAATTTAGGGTAAGTTAGCTTGAAATATTATATGCAATTCACTATGATACTATAGCTAATTTACTATAACAGGTTCAGTATACCCTCACTTACCGTTATACATAACTTGTTTTTGGCAAGCGCCTTAAATGTAAATTAACGGTAAATACAATAATCCCCACACAAAATAAAAACAACAATGTTGAGGAAAGAGAGAGGGCGGCAAAACGGTTGGGTCAACATCAGCAAGAAAAAAAGCTAAAATCCTTATCTGCTACCGCAATAGCCCAGTATATTCGCTTCAACTGTTGCCCACGCTTCTTCAAACTAAAAATTGACCACTCCAAACAAAAAGGCAATCTTTGGCCTAAATCGTTTAGACCCACCAGCCCCTTACTCTTCGGTGTCGGAAAAAAGCTTGAAGAGAAAAAAATTGCCGAGCTCCAAGAGAAAGCAGCAGCCTACTTCGACTTCACCAAGTACGACCCAAAACATCGCAAAGATTGGGAACCGCTTGTGAAAAAATCTATGGCTAATCTTCATGAGATTTTGGAGGCTAAGATTTCTGCAGGAGAACAAGACAATAGTAAACCTGTTCTTCTCTACCAAGTTCCAATGTATGGTCCAATAGGCGTTTGGGGTATCAAGGGCATTGCTGACTTGATTGCTATCTGGCCCATCAAAGACGGCAAGGTAAAGGTCAGGATTTTTGAGCTTAAATCCTCTTGGACTGAGCAGACCGCCCACCGTATCCAAGTGGCTATTTACGTTTTGCTGCTTTCTCAGAAATTGGGGGAACTCTCTTCAAAGGTTGAGCTTGAAGGCGGCGTAATCCACAGGGAAACAACGCTGGAGAACCTTGACGCCGAGAGCCTTCCACAGTTCAAGTTAAGCCCCCTCATACAGGATGTTGAACGTCTCCTTGCAGAAAACGGCGAGTTAAACCGCGTCCGTAATTTACCCCTCGAAAGGGTAGAGTATCAGCTCGGCATGGCATGTGACAACTGTGGATACAACGAGTGCTGCATTATCAATGCTGTTGAAAACGAAAGCATTGCCTTACTTAACCTAAGCAGGGGTGAACAGAACGCACTTCGGCATTACGGCATTGAAAGGTTAGAGGACCTAGCCAAATTGAAGCCAGTGGTTGATACAACCGATTTGCGCCCTTACGACTTCAAAATCACACCAGCAAAAGAGGGCGAAAAGGTCAATGCGCTATCAACTGACCCCATTATAGGCTCAAAGCTTGATTGGTTAATCCAGCGGGCACAATACATGCTTTCGGGGATTCGTCCAAGCAGCCCCTACGCAAACAAAACCCGATGGATGCCCTGGTTAACTGGAAGCGGCTACGGCACTCTTCCTGAGGATAGTCCTGCGGCTGGAGTAGACATAGCGCTAACATCAAGTCCGGATGGCATGATTCGAGTTTACCTGTTCGTTGAATGGGACTACATGCTAAACGTCATTTCTATGGTTAGCGCACGGGTAAGCTGCACACGCTACAAGGGCGAACCGTTGAGTGTATCACGGGTTATCGGCAACTTACCAGACGACCACAACGAGTGCCTGGATGAAGAAAAAAAGCTGCTGGAAGACTTTTTCCTTGGTTTAACCCAAGCAATAACAAAAGTCGCTAACGAAATAGGCAGTCCTGAGGAGGCGCCAATTCATCTCTATTTCTTCAGCCGAAAAGAGCGGGATGTTCTTATGCGAACAGTTTGCCGCCAACCCACACTAATGAGTCCGGGTGCTAGGGCAATTAGAGACCTTTTGGGTTTAAGACAAGCCATCGACCAGCCCATGTTTTCCGTTCTTCAAGAAGAGGTGCAGCGTAGAAAAGCCCTAAAGTTCCATAGTTACGGGCTACTGCCTGTTCTTGAACAAGCCTGTTTTTTTAACCATAAAGAATGGACGGTAAAACGTAAAGACGGCTCCACAGTTGACCTTAAATCGGTTTTCCAGGACGGCTTCTTTAACTATTCCCTTCCATACAAGAGAAACCCTGACGGATCAGTAGCTTTTTTGCGGGAGTTTGGCGGAAGGTACGATGGATATTACCCGGCGCGTGCTCGATTTAGCAATCAATTGCCCGTTCAATATCTGTGGGGTGCCAAGGGACGCTTGAAGTATCAGGAGGAAGGTTCAGAGAAGATTTCGTTGGAAAAGTGCAAATGGTGTGACTACCCTCACAAAACCCGTCGTATTACCGATGAAGAACTCAACTTGATGGGCACAACAATCTGCATGGTTATGGAACGCATTGAGCGGTCATTGGTAATTCGTAACAGACGTTTGGGCAAAAGGCCTATTCCTATTCCCACGATTTCCGAGTTCTCTTTGGGCACAGCCACCTTGGAAAGTAGCTGCCGAGAATTTCTGGATCTGGAAATTTTCTCAAAGCGCCAAGAAATGTACCAGTATTATGCTTTGCTGCCTTACCAAAGGGTTGCTTCAGGCAAATCGTTGATTTTTCAGTGTACTGCTGTAGCTGAGTCTGACCAGGAGTTTGTGGTTTACGGCAAACTCGTCTATGAAGGCATCGGCTTGTCAAAAACTGACTGTCTTGCTAACGCCTGCAGAGTAAAGGGCGCAGAATCGGACGGTTCAAGTTCAGGCGACTGGATGGTGATTACTGAACTGAGACGCAATGTGCAGGGGCAGTTTGAAGAGGCACAGAGGAAATCTCCTGCTATGATTGAAAAATCAGCTCTTGCCATCGTTGAAAAAGTCAACACAAAAAAGCTGGATATTGTAGTCAACGTTGTTAGTTGGCGAAGAGGCAGGGGTAGCAAGTACATTTCTTGGCACAATCTTCCAACCACCGACCCCGAAGAGGCAAACAAAAAAAATTACACCCAGCTTTTTGAGGCTGGGCGCTTCTACATTTTGGATGAATTAGTTGATGATATTGTTTCTGACCGCGCTGCCAAATGCCTAGACTACGCAGGCAACAACACACTCCACTGCCTGTTGGCTAGTTTCTTGGCAGGCACATACAGGGAGTCACCACATACCGCCTTATCAAAGGATGCGGCGGCTATGTTTTTGCGTTGGGTTGAAGCCAGACGTTTACCTCCAAAGGCAGAGCAAAAGCGCTTTATTGACCGCGTTTTTGGCAAAGAGCCCATTGTTATGCTGCAGGGTCCGCCGGGAACAGGGAAAACTGAGACTTTGCAGTTAGCGGTTTTAGCACACATAGCTGCCCACAAGGCAGGTTCAAGGTGCAGGGTGTTGATGGTTGCACCCACCCACAAGGCAATCCAAGAGTTCGTTACTAAGCTGGCTCGTTGCTGGCAAGAATACCAAAGCGCTGAAGGCAAGGATCTTGCGGATTTGAGGATTTACCGCGTGTTCAGCGGCGGTGCCCCGCCATCAATTGAGGGTGTCAAATACCTCAATTATAACGAGGACAAAGAGACCGTTGAGGAGCTCACCAATTGCTTGATGAACCAGTCAACATTGACCTCGGAGCTTTTAGGTTCCTGTCCTCTGGTTCTATGCCTAACGCCGCCTAGCCTGTATGGGCTCATGAAAAAAATCGGTGGGTCCGAGCCTCCATGGGGAGAGGGCTTCTTTGACCTGCTCGTAGTTGACGAAGCCAGCATGATGCGCCTGCCAGAACTGATGCTCTCAGGCTCATTCCTCTCTAAGAGCAGCCAAACCCTCGTCGCTGGAGACCACCGCCAGTTGCCGCCGATTGTGGCGCATAACTGGGAAAAAGAAGACCGTCGGACACTTGAAGAGTTAGCGTCGTTTTTGTCAGCTATGGATTTTCTGCGGTTACTCCGCAAAGAAGACCTCGGCATTGAGCGCATAAAATGTGACCATCCAACGGCAGATATTCCGGCAGAACGGTTATGCGAGAGCCACCGGTGCCACATGGTCGTAGCTGAGTTTTTGAGGGAATGGGTGTACGAGAAGGATAATATCGATTTCCACTCGGAGCAGCAGTTGACTCTGGCGCCTGTGAAGGCTAAGACGGATGGGTTAGGTGTCGTTTTGGCACCTGAGAACGTTTTTGTTTTGGTTGTGCATGATGAAGCCGAAAGCTTCCAATCCAATTTGGTTGAAGCATCCATTGTGGAGGCTTTAGTCCGCGGTGCCCCATCGGAAAACGTGGGAGTTGTCACGCCTCATAATGCTCAGAAGGGCTTGCTAAAAAACAGATTCTCTGAAGACTGCGAAAACACCCGTGTTGACACGGTTGAGCGGTACCAAGGCGGCGAAGCAGACTTCATAATCATTTCAACCACAGTCAGCGACCCTGACTATGTCCGCATTGAAAGCGAGTTCCTGCTTAACCTGAACCGAATTAACGTGGCGATTTCCCGCATGAAGAAAAAACTGGTCATCGTTGCCAGCAAGTCGATTTTTGAGTTCATGCCCCAAGACGCTAAAGACTACGAGAAGGCTTTGCTGTGGCGTGGGATTTCGCAGACGGTTGGATTTACAGCTGGCTCAAAACCGCAGTGGGCGGGCGATTTGGCAGAGTTTCTTGGAAAGGCTGTGTCTTCTTCGGTGAAGGTTGAAGTCTATGTTAAGTCTGCGAAGAATCAGTGATACTGCAGCTAAGCTAAAGTAAAAAAAGGGTGTTTTAAATGGCTCGTAGCTATTGCATTCTCAGCTGATAGTTATAGTTACGTCGTCGAGGAAGTATGTCATATGTGCTTCCCATCGAACCGAAATTCCCAATGCAACGTAGACTTCGCCTGAACTGCCGCTCTGTACCTGAGTTGATATGCTGTAGGTTTTCCAGCCTTCCACTTCGTTAGCTGCACCTAAAACTTGAAAGTCCTCTTCTACCTGCGGGTTTTTGTCGCCAATATACCCCACGACCACGGCAAGGGTGTTGAAGCTCTCGGTTTCGCTCCAGAACTGAAAAGAAACGTCCACATTTCTCACCGAGTTTGGCGCAACTGGCAACTTGCGCTCTATCCAGATGGTTCCGTCATCTTGGAGTCCATTAATGTAGAGTAATGCTGACTTAGCCCCAGAAAAAGAAACATTACCTGCAAGCTCTATGCTCCAATCAACCAGTTCTCCAGGCCTGTTAGGGTCTTCTGGAATGTCTGCGCCAGCTGCCCAACCCTCAAAGCCGTCCTCAAAGCTGTAAGTGTATGTTCCGTTTTGTGGGGGTTGCTGTGGCGGCTGAAAGAGGAGTAAACTGGTTAATATGACGGCAGCTATGACCACTGCTAATACGATATAGATTGCTTTTTT
>QYYE01000130.1 GCA_003589585.1 Candidatus Bathyarchaeota archaeon | reverse complement strand
CCTCTTGACCAGGCGTGCTAATGCCTGTGGTGTTAATTCTGATGTTTCCGGTTGAGGATGAAACAAATGAAAAGTATGTTGGTATAATCAACGCCATAATAAGTGAGGTGGTTAAAAGTATCTTCAGGTTGCGTTTAAACATACGCTGATACCCATTTTAGTTAAGGCGCGTTAACTTATTAACACTTCGTTGAACCTTACAAAACAAGCGCTACCTCGTGACAAATTGCATTAGCCTTAAACTTATTAATCAATTTATTAATGCATCAACTAAAGCCTTAG
Organism: Candidatus Bathyarchaeota archaeon; assembly: GCA_003589585.1. GTDB lineage: Archaea > Thermoproteota > Bathyarchaeia > Bathyarchaeales > Bathycorpusculaceae > Bathycorpusculum. Next base: position 5,505 of record QYYE01000130.1, on the reverse strand, counting down.
AAATCTTCAAGAATTTAGCCAAAGCACTAATTTGAGTTTAAAGAGATAAATTTTATCTTCCAAGCTTACGATTAATCATACGTTTGAGGCATACAATGAAAAAGGCATTCAAAATAGTGCTTGTGGTTCTAATTATTGTATCAGTCTCCTTCGGAGGCTTGCTTGTTGCTAACCAGAATTCTCCTGAAAGCCGTGAAAACCCAAAAGCGTATGTTGGAGTAGCTTACTGCGGAAACACCGTTGCAGATGGAAAAATGCTGATTGACAGAGTTAAAGGCTACTCAAACCTGTTTGTGTTGCAGTCAGGTTTGCTCCAAAGAGACTTAAAGAGCGTTGATGAATTAGGGGATTATGCGGTTGCAGCAGGCATGTTTTTTCTTCCCTATTTTGGCAACTTTGTTCAGGAAACATTTTCTGTATGGCTAGAGTCAGCGGAACAAAAGTGGGGGGAGCGCTTCTTAGGCGTTTATTATGCTGATGAGGCAGGAGGCAAAATGCTTGATGACTATGTGGAATATAGGGACACTGCGACTGGCAACGTCATAACTAAGACAAAGTATGGAGACCTCTTTGTCAAGCAACCAAATGGTATAATGATAAATTATAGCTTTGATGGAGCTATTCATCTTTATGAGCCCGCAGGCAATTCTGACATTAACAGTGAAGCAACCTTCTACCCCAACGGCACAAATAAAATCATAAAACCAGCAGTCAACGGTTTTAGCTACCAAACCTATCAGCAACTCCAAAACATCCGACCCTTCAAAGACATAGACGAAACAGCACAGCGATTCTATGACCGCGACCAAAGCAATATCCAGTTCCTGAAAAACAGAACTAAAATCTTCACCTCTGACTATGCGCTTCACTGGTTTGACTACATATCAGGTTACGATGTTGTTCTAGGTCAGATTGGATGGAACTTAACACTGAATCAGCAGATAGCGCTTTTGAGAGGAGCCTCAAAAATTCAAAACAAAGATTGGGGAGTAGTGATAACTTGGAAATATCAGCAACCGCCTTACCTGGATAACGGAACAGAGATCCTAAACCAGATGCGTACTGCCTATGAATGCGGAGCCAAATACTTTGTTTTGTTCAACTATTATGACTCAAACGATAACCCTTATGGTACTATGCAGAAAGAGCATTTCCAAGCGTTAGAATCATTTTGGAACAATGTAGTTAGAAACACACAGATAATACATGGCGCGGTTAGTGCTGATTCTGTCTTGGTTTTGCCTAAAAATTATGGCTGGGGGATGAGATGGAAAGAGGACAAAATTTGGGGAATCTTCAGGTCAGAGGAAAAAACAGGGCAAATTTGGGGGTTACTTCAGATTACCCTTCAAGAGCATAGTCTAAAATTGGATATTATTTACGACCAAGAGAAATCTCGGTTGCCATCGGAATACGAAAATAGATATTTCTGCCACAACGGGGTTCAAGAAAGATAGAGGTAACTTATTCATATCTTGTTAGGAAAAGTGGTTTTTTTGCTTCTTTCCGCCTGTCCTCTAGCGACACGTCTTTAAGCGATAAATTGCACAACCTTTTGCTGGGAAAGTCAGTTTTGTTGGCGCGTCTATTTTTTGTGTTCTCTAGTTTATCGTCTTGGTTATCCATCAGCACCACCTGATAAATGCCACTCTCCAACATAGAATATTAACTCTTGTGACTGTCAAAGCACAACAACAATGCGGCAAAGTCAGGGCTCCAATAAGGTTGCCACTCTATAGTTAACTAACTTCTAAGAAGATTCTAATACAAAAAATAAAATGGGAGGGTTTACGGTCCCTTTTTGGTGACTTCTTTGACGACGCCGGCGGCTACAGTTGTGCCCATGTCTCTGATTGCAAAGCGTCCGAGCTCTGGGAAGTCAGTGTATGATTCAATAGCTATCGGGTGCAGTGGTTCCATTTTTACCCAGGCTGCATCTCCAGTCTTGAGGAAGCTGGGTTTCTCTTCGGTGACTTGTCCTGAGCGCGGGTCGATTTTCTTTACGAGTTCAGTGAATCTGCATGCGATTTGTCCTGTGTGGTAGTGCAGAACTGGCGTGTATCCTGCTGCGATTGCTGTTGGGTGATAGATAACGATGATTTGCCCGATGAATTCTTTAGCTACTGTTGGCGGGTTGTCAACTGGTCCTGCTACGTCTCCGCGGTGGATATCTGTTTTTGCGATGCCTCTTACGTTCATGCCGATGTTGTCGCCAGGTTCAGCTACTGGAATCATTGCGTGGTGCATTTCTATAGATTTGACTTCACCGGTCTTGTTGCTGGGCATGAAAACTACGTTTGTTCCTGGCTTGAGTACTCCTGTTTCAACTCTGCCGACAGGTACAGTGCCTATGCCTGTGATGCTGTAAATGTCTTGGATTGGAACACGTAAGGGTTTGTTAGTTGGTTTAGCTGGAATCTCCAAAAGGTCTAACGCTTCAATCATGCTTGGTCCATTATACCAAGGCATCTTGTCGCTTTTCTTTACTAGGTTGTCGCCTGTCCAGCCTGAAACTGGCACGAAGTTGATTTTTTCAATCTTGAAGCCGACCATTCGCAGCATTCTTGAAACTTCATTCTTTATTTCTTCATATCGGTCTTTGTTCCAGTTAACGGAAATGTCATCCATCTTGTTAACTGCCACGATTACTTGGCGAACACCTAAAGTGAAAGCCAAAAATGCATGTTCGCGTGTTTGGCCGCCCGGGCCGATGCCTGCTTCAAACTCGCCTTTTTTGGCTGAGCAGAAGAGTACGGCTGCGTCAGCTTGGCTTGCGCCGGTAATCATGTTTTTGACGAAGTCTCTGTGGCCTGGTGCATCGATGACTGTGTAATTGTATTTTTTAGTTTGGAACTGTAGGAATCGAAGGTCAATTGTGACGCCTCGTTCTCGTTCTTCCTTGAGGTTGTCTAGGACCCAAGCGTATTTGAAGGTGCCTTTGCCCATTTTTGCAGCTTCATCTTCAAAAGCCTTGATAGTTCGCTCATCAATTGCGCCTGCGTCGTAAAGTAAGTGTCCGGTTGTTGTTGATTTACCGTGGTCAACGTGCCCCATGATTATGAGGTTTAAGTGGGGTTTTTCGCTTTTGCTCATTTTTTCATCCTCTATTCTGATTTTTTATCCTTAAATTATGAATTCGTTAACACATCAGTTCTTCGGATTATTTTAAGTTTATTGTGTTTGCTTTTGATTTTACTGCCTGCCTTTTTGCCTAAATAGCCAGCAATAAGCCGCAAAGACAGCCAAGTTTAGAATTTTATAAGGCGTTAACATTATTATCTCGGCACTATCAAAGCTACTTGTAGCGCAGTGGCGAAATAAAGTGGCAGCACTAGAGTTATTTCTAAACGGTTTTTGGGCACTCAAAGGCTTCTCCGAATGTAACGGGGAAGAACTGGAAGCATATAAGCCAGAACTCAACGCTAAAGATTGGCTACCAGCAAAGGTTCCCGGAACAGTCCACACCGATTTGATAGCTAACCAAGTTATTCCTGATCCATTCAAAGGTTTAAACGAAACCAAAGTACAGTGGGTTCCCAAATACGAGTGGTGGTACCGCAAAGAATTCGATTTACCGCAGGAATTTGTGGGTAAACAGGCGGTTTGGCTTGTTTTTGAAGGGCTGGACACGTTTGCCAACGTCTGGGTGAACGACCTAAAGGTAGGTGAAGCCCATAACATGTTTACCCCTTGGCGCTTTGACATCAGTAAAGCAGTGAAACAGGGCAGAAACGTTGTTGCGGTTCGTTTTAAGCCGATCTACCACGTAGCCATGAGCTTGCAAAGAAAACACGGCAAGAAATACGGTTGCTTGCATGCCGAGAACTGTTCAGCCAGACCCTACGTGCGCAAGGCACAGTACTCTTTCGGCTGGGATTGGGGACCAACTTTGCCTACAGCTGGAATCTGGCGCGATGTGAAAATAATTGCTTTCGACTGGGCTAAACTTGGCTACCTTGCAGTTTTGCCTCTTAAAGTCTCCGAGGAGAAAGCTAAAGTCAAAGCCACCGTAGATGTGTATGCCGCTGAAGCGTGTAGCGTTAGGGCAGAGTTTGTTGTTGAGGGGTTTGGGCAGAGAATTGAAAAACAAGTAGACAGAGAAGTGGCTTCTGGACATAACACGCTTGAAACCGAGCTTGAAATAGCCGAACCGAAGCTTTGGTGGCCAAGAGGATATGGAGCACAAAATCTGTATGATGTTTCAGTGGAGCTTTTTTGTAAAGAGAACTTTTTAGATAAGGTTTTGACTAAATGCGGAATTAGAAGTGTAACCCTTTTGCAGGAGCCTGACGATGAGGGTGCCAGCTTCACTTTTCTCGTCAACGGAGTTAAGGTTTTTTGTAAGGGTGCTAACTGGGTGCCAGCTGACTCATTTCTGCCCAGAGTTGACGAGGAGGTTTATAGTCGCCTTCTCGAGTTAGCTTCAAAAGCGAACATTAACATGCTTAGAGTGTGGGGCGGCGGAGTCTACGAAGACGAAGCTTTCTACGGGGTGTGTGATAGTTTAGGAATTATGGTTTGGCAGGATTTCATGTATGCTTGCGCTGGTTACCCTGAAGAAGAATGGTTTCTAAAAAAGACCGAAAGGGAAGTTGAAGAGGTTGTGCGACGGTTACATGGGCACCCATGCATAGTCGTATGGTGTGGCAACAATGAGGTCCAATGGCAAAACCAAGCCCTATGGAAAGATAGACCCCAACCTTTCGGATTGCCAATATATGAAAAGATAATACCCAGCGTTCTTAGCCGACTTGACGGCTCCCGTCCTTATCGTCCAAGCACTCCATATGACGGCAGGGAAGACTTCAACAGTGAAAAACAGGGCACAAGGCACAACTGGACTGTTTGGAGCAAACACGAAGACTACCTTGCCTATCTCGATGACAAAGGGCGATTTCTAACAGAATTTGGTTGGCAAGCCCCGCCGACGCTTGACCTTCTAAAAGAATATTTGAATAGTAGCGCTGACTTTAACGTGCACTCACCCATGTTGGAGGCCCATGAAAAGCAAGTGGACGGCTTAAAGTTGCTTCGAGAACTGTTGGCTTTGCATTATCCTGTTTCCGAAGATTTTAAGCGCTTCATTTTGTATGCTCAGTTGAATCAGGGTGAGGCTTTGAAAACAGCGGTGACTCACTGGAGGAGCCGCATGTTTAAAACTAGTGGTTGTCTAATTTGGCAGTTGAATGATTGCTGGCCAGTAATAAGCTGGAGCTTGATTGATTATGGGCTAAATCCTAAGGCAGCATACTTTTTTGTTAAGCGAGCTTTTCAGCCAGTAACTGCGCCGCTAATTATCAGGCATGGAAAAGCCCAAGTTTTCATTATTAACGAGACGAATGAGGCTCTGGAGTCAACCCTTAGCTTACAAGTTATTAACTTTAAGGGTGAAGTGTTGTATTCTGAAAAGGCAGAAACAGTTACGCCTGCTTATACTTCCAAATTGGTTATGGAGAAAGCATTAGCTGTCTTGTCGCTTGAAGATGACTATGTTTTCGTAATATG
>QYYE01000013.1 GCA_003589585.1 Candidatus Bathyarchaeota archaeon | reverse complement strand
TTAGAAAGAAAAAGCTCGAGGGGAATGAGAAACAACCGCTAAGTAAAGAAAAGACCAAAAAAACCTAAAAGAGCCTAAAAAAGACCTAAATTCCATATCCAATAGAAAGCAAGAATTTTGGAAGCGGAAGTACTCTCGAGTTTAATCTAGGGCCCAAATGATTTTGGTTTTTTGGCAAAAACTAATACGTCCAAATCGCCAAATATTCTGCGCCGAGTGAGTAAACTTTGACAAATACAGGTAATGAGGAGCTTGAAGGCATCACACTAAACGTGTATTTGCACGTTGTTAAGAAGGGCAAACCGGTCGGTCCAAGAGATGTGATGAAAGGTGTGAACCTAAGCAGTCCAAGCGTAGCTTACAGTCACTTGCAGAAACTTGAAGATTTAGGTTATGTGCAGAAAAACGAGTACGGCGAGTATATAGTAAAGGACAAAGCGCACATCAGAGGATACGCTTGGGTAGGTCGACGCCTGATACCGAAAATGTGGCTTTACTCTTTGCTTTTCACCGTAATTCTGATTGTAGAGCTTGGTATTTTCATTGTCCATTATTCCGTTGAGGATGACGAATTCAAAGTTTTCTTTCTTCTGCTGATTTTAATAACTGGTTTGGCGCTGGGTGTTTTCGGCGTCGAAGGATTGCTGCAGCGCAAAAGAAAACACACTGTTTAAAGCTAAAGTTCAGGCGGGTAAAATCTTTAAATCTTGACAGGCGCAAAGTCTCCACATTTAATACTGCTTAACGTTTTTCTGCAGCATTTATAAAGGCTCAGAAAAGCGCTTTTTAAGAGTAAGTTTTATATCGACTAGGCAAATCTATTCTCCACTATGAATTCAGTGAATCCAACCACAGCCCCCCTGTTTATGGTTGTTTGGCGGTGTACCCGCAACTGTGTGGGCAGTTGCACGTATTGCAGTTATGTTAAAGAATATGCTAAAGACCAAGAGTTGAGCACAGCACAAGCCAAGAAAATGGTTGATGAAATGGCGGAGTTTGGCTCAAAGTGGTTTGGAATCAGCGGCGGAGAGCCATTGGTTCGGCCGGACATTTGGGAAATTATTGAGTACGCTGAGAAAGAGCATAACTTAAACGTTAGTTTAATCACAAGCGGCTTTGCGTGGGATGAGGAACGCTTTGATAAACTGCGGAAATATAACGTTAAAACCGCTATCAGCATTGATGGTGAACGAGAAACCAATGACCATATAAGGCGCAAGGGCGGCTACGATAAAGCTCTGCATGCCATGAAAAAACTCAGCAGCGTCGGCTTGCTGGATTGCTTAGTTACAACCATGACTAAGTATAACATTCACCAGATGGCACACACGGCAGCGTTGGCTGAGGAGTACAAGGCTCGCTCAGTCGTCTACCACAACCTCGTGCCCGTGGGGAGAGCAAGCGAAAACATGCCAGACTTAGCCCCCACACCTGAGCAGTATGAAAAGGCATTCGACGAAATCTATGACATACAACGCAAGTTATACGGCAAAGTAAAAGTCAACGTTTACGCGCCCTTTTACGCAAGAATCGTACGCCAGAAAAACCCAGTAGACTTTTGGGACTGGTACCATGAAGGCTATCTTGGAAGATGCACCATCGGCGGCAACTATATCGGCATAACAGAGAACGGCGACTACCGAAGCTGCGGTTTCCATGAAGGCTACCGCATCGGCAACGTCAAAGACACCAAACTACGCACCGCATGGGAAGAGCTCCAAAAATCACCGCTACATCTAAAGCTGCGTGACAAGAACAACCTTAAGGGTAGATGCGGAATTTGCGAGTACCGGGAAATCTGCGGCGGATGTAGAACACGAGCCGAATACTACACAGGCGACCTCTTTGAATCTGACCCAGCCTGCGGATACATACCCAAAGTGCTGCGGGAAGACCCCAAGTGCCTCCAAGTGCTTGAAGCATCGCAGAAAAAACAGTAAATCAAACTTTTTCTTTTTTGGTTTTTCACCTTTTAATTTGCTTCTGAACCGAAAAGCAACAAGAGCATAAAAAAATTGAGATCAGTGAATCTTTTGCTTTTTCTCAAAAGAAAATGCTGTAGTTATCCTCCGCCTGGAGCCCCATGGAAAGGCACGTTTTCCCAGAGCATTTTCCACCAATCTGCCTCAGTAATAGTTTCTCCATGAACAATTATGTCCAAAACCAACTTTAGCATGGCATGGTGCCTGCGCTCATCATTTAATATGGCGTTTAACAGGAACTCTACTTTCTCGTTCTTTATGTTAGGCAGCATAGCTTCAAGTTTCTTAATAAGCTCCGATTCGATGGCGATGTGCTTCTCCACTAATGCTCTATGCTCGTCAAGGTGTTCTTGAGTCAACGCGGTGGAAACATCCGTTAACAAGGTTATTGCAGCCGTGTAAAGTTCTGCATGCTTCACGGAATCTAATGATACACCTTTGAGGACACCTTTCACAGCAGGGTTTTTCATGTCAACCAGTGCTTTTTCAAGGGAGTCGACAATTTCCTTTTCTATAACTACTTGGTTTTTTAAAAAATCGAGAAGATCAGTTTTTTTCTTTTCCATTTTTTCTTCCCAACCTATTTTTCGGTCTGACTCATCAAGCTTTCGGAAATGTTTTTCCCTAAAGCCTTGCATGAACTAAGTGTGTTTTTGTCAGGTAAATACTTCGCTAGTAAGGGTGGTTCAATTACTTGCATTTCAAACTTGTTTTTCATAATTTCCAAGATGTCTTTTGGCGCTTCTCCACTCCATCCGTAAGAACCAAAAGTCGCACCAATCTTGCCCTTCAAACTAACGTTCTGTGCGGCAGCATCCTCAAACAGTTTTTTGAAATCCATAGGTATTTGGTGATGATAAGTAGGGGCACCAATGGCAACAGCGTCAAAACTGCTTAGCTCTTCGGCTGTTGCATGAAAATTCAATTCTACCTCAACACCGCTGATGCTTTTGGCTCCTTCAGCTATGGCTTTTGCCATTTTTTCTGTATTCCCTGACCGACTGTAATAAAGAACAAGCACTTTTTTCATACGCATGAAATAGAAGTATTAAGCTATTTCAAGATTGTGATATCAATTTAAACGGTAAAAACACTCAATAAAGAAAAAGCTGGAAACTTTTCACTCCCTTTTTTTTAGGGCCTCCGCTCCCCTTCGTTGTCTTCCCCTTCCACCTTTAGCTCCAGTAGTAGTTCTACTTCCCTTGCTTTCTCCACCTTTTCTTCCAATCAGTCTGTAAAATTCTGACCCACGGTCCTCCGCTACTTTTTCTCCACCTTTCCTTCCAATTTCCCTATAAAATTCAGAGCCTCTTTCCCGAGCTACTTTTTCTCCACCCTTTCTGCCAGCCTCTTCCCTAGTCATCTTTCTTTTCTCTTCACTTTTAACCGTCAAAAAATTCACCTCCAACTGTCACTGAAAAAGCTGTCTTGTTATCTAGTCGAGGGATAGCCTTTAAACATATGTGGCTATCAACAAACAATCACAAACCTGCTAGCTACTGGAGCCCTCTTATAAACCCCTAAAATTGAAATTAAGAAAAGAGTTGGAAACTTCTAAAAAGATGATGCTTATTCGATTTTTCCTATTTCTTTTGTAATGTCTATTGGCGAGTTATAGGTCTTATCTGGCAACTTATTTATCACGCCCATAACATCTTCAGGGGCATTATTGTTTTCTGCATTGTTAACTAACGCTTCTTTTTTAGCTGGGTAATGCATTCCCGCCAAGTACTTTTCAACAATGGCTGGGCTTACGCGTCCAGTTTTCCCACTTTTATTTGTATACTGGCGTCGTGTGCCTCTGCCTTGACCTATACCTTTGCGTCTGGTAAATTCACTCTGTTGTCCACTCGTGGTCTTTCACCTCCAAATTCTCAACAATACATTCGCCTAAAAGAAAAAAGGAAAAATAACCAACGGCTTATTCCACCGTTTACTCTTGTTCATGTTCTTTCCCTTCTTGGATAAGCCTTCGCACTTTCTGTCCACCCTTGCTTCCTATTTCGCTATAGAATTCTGACCCGTGTGTTTCTGAGGTCTTCTCTCCTCCCAGTCTTCCGGCTTCTTCAACGGTCATTTTTCCTTTCTTTTTCTCTTCAGTCAACTAATTCACCTCCTGACTAACTGCTTTAAGATGAAAAATTGAATGCAAAACACTGTATAAAACAAGGCAACGTTTACTCCTCCTCATGCTCCTTTCCTTCTTGAATAAGCCGGCGGACTCTCTGTCCTCCCTTGCTTCCTATTTCTTCATAAAATTCTCGTCCATGTGTCTCAGCGGTCCTTCGTCCGCCTTTCTGACCGCCCCTCTTTCCAGCCTCCTCGACCGTCATTTGACCCTTCTTTTTTTCAGCCAATGCATTCACCTCCTATGCAAAAATGCTTATGCCCTCGAATCTTTAAGCAAAAATGAAAAATTAGAAAGAATACTCGATTACTCTTCTTCATGCTCTTTGCCTGCTTGGATAAGCCTTCGAACCCTCTGGCCACCTCTGTGTCCTGCTTCTTCTAGGCTTGTTTTGCCCATGGCTTCTGGTGAACCTTCATGTTGTCTTGCTCGTTTAGCGCCACCTTTGCTTCCTATTTCACTGTAGAATTCTGATCCGTGAGTCTCAGAAGTTCTTTCTCCGCCCAATCTTCCAGCTTCTTCAACGGTCATTTTACCTTTCTTTCTCTCTTCAGTCATACATTCACCTCCATAGAAATTTTAACGGGTTGCTTCCTCCTTAATTTTCTAGCCTGAAACATTGTCTATAAACGTATGTGGGTGTGGTAATACAGCAACAAACGGCTCTCATAATTTTCATATATGTTGAGAATTAACACTTTTAATGCATTTCCGCTCAGAAAAACAGAATTATTTTAGCGTCTATGTCAAAAATAACGATTAAAGAGAAAATTTTCAAACAAGCTGCGAAATAGCCCCTGAACCCCTTCTTTTAGCATAAAGGGGCAACTATGGGGAAAACCCTTGAAAAAGTCTAACAATTAGTACTTGAAAACAAATAGGTAAGAAAGTGAGTTAGCACAATCTGAAGAGAAGAACACTCAATTCTCCTACTCTTCCTCGTGCTCTTTCCCTTCTCGAATGAGCTCTCGAACTCTTTGACCGCCCTTAGGACCGCCAATTTTTCCACCCTTACGGCCAATCTCACTGTAGAATTCTGATCCGTGAGTCTCAGAAGTTCTTTCTCCGCCCAAGCGTCCAGCTTCTTCAACAGTCATTTTACCTTTCTTTTTCTCTTCAGTCAATCAATTCACCTCCTCCAAAACAGACCAGTAAACTTTGTCATTAAATGAAAAAAATAAGGTTGAAACAAGGGCATTATTCCTCTTCATGCTCTTTGCCTGCTTGGATAAGCCTTCGAACCCTCTGGCCACCTCTCTGCCCTGCTTCTTCTAGGCTTGTTTTGCCCATGGCTTCTGGTGTGCCCTCATGTTGTTTAGCTCTCTCAGAGCCACCTTTACTGCCAATTTCGCTGTAGAATTCTGGACCTCGCTCTCTAGAAACTTTCTCGCCGCCTTTTCGCCCTATTTCTTCGTAAAATTCTCGTCCATGGGTTTGAGCGGTTTTTTCTCCGCCTCTTCGTCCGGCTTCAGCAACCGTCATCTTGCCTTTTTTCTTTTCCTCAGTCATACTCAAAAAATTCACCTCCGACTAAACTTGAGAAAAGTAGACATTTATAGAGCCGAATGACCGCTCATAAACTTATGTGATTGTTGTATAACAGCAACATGCCAACTAAGCGTCAAAAATATTTTAAAGACATGAATGTTTAGACAAAAAACAGCTTATAGCACGGTCGCTTTAAACTAACCCTCCCCATAAGTTAATTTAAATACCTCAAACATGTCAACTAAATACTCAACTGGGTATACCGATGAAAGTGCTCTTCATCAATCCTCCGCAAGTGTTTTATCCCGGCTCAGAACCGCCCGCAGGAAATCTACCCATAGGTTTGCTGTACATGGCAGCGGTTCTTGAAAATGCAGGGTACCAAGCGGAGATTTTAGACGCTTTCATGGCTGATTATGAGTTTCAGAAAAACAGTGGTTCCATAAACGTTGGTATGCCCTACGAGCAAATAAAAGAGGAAATCCACCGTCGAAAACCAGACATCGCCGGCATCGCAGGACCATTCACATGCCAGATTGAAAACTCGATTAAAGTAACCAACCTCGTCAAAGAAGTAGATTCAAGCATTTTAACGGTTGTTGGCGGCCCACACGTTACCACAGTGCCGAAAGGTTTTCTGGAAGAAGCTAACAGCGTGGATATAGCCGTTGCTGGTGAGGGCGAGTATGCCATGCTCGATGTCGCTAGGTATTTTGAGGGCAAAAAACCACTCAGAGACATCCAAGGCATCGCCTATCGGCAAAACGGCGCCGTCATGGTGAATCATCCTCGACCTTTCATTTCAGATTTAGATGAGCTTCCTTATCCAGCTTACAACTTGGTTGATATGGAGCAGTATTTGAGTCCAAAGATTGGTTACCGCAGCTTCCAAGACCGCGCCATATCCATGATTACGAGCCGTGGCTGCCCGTTTAACTGCTGTTTCTGCGCTGTTCACTTGCACATGGGAAGGGGCTTTAGGGCGCACTCCGCAAGCTATGTTCTAAACCACATACAATACGTCGTTGACAAGTATAAGGTCAAAAACATATTCTTTGAAGACGACAACCTTACCCTTGAACTCAAACGCTTTGAGGCTATTTGTGACGGAATAATTGAGCGCAAAATCAAAATCGGCTGGGAAACCCCCAACGGCGTCCGGGCAGACTGCCTAAACTTGGACTTGCTTAAGAAAATGAAGCGGTCAGGCTGCAAAAGCGTGTTTGTCGGCATCGAGTCTGGTGACCAACAGGTCTTAGACAAGGTTATCTGCAAAAGCTTAGACCTTAATCGGGTGGTTGAATTTGCGAAAAACGCCAAGGAAATCGGGTTAAAAACAGGCGCTTTCTACATTATCGGTTTTCCAAGCGAGAAAAAAGAGGACATGCACAAAACCGTTGATTTTGCCTTCAAGCTCAAACGCGAATACGATGTTGGCATGCACCTGTTCATTGCTACGCCCTCCTATGGCACACGGCTGTATGAGCAATGCAAAGAAAGGGGCTACATTCAGCAGGATTTGTCTTGGAATGCTTTTGCTCAGGCACGGCAAGTCAAAGGTATGCCGCTGATATCCACAGAGGATTTCACACCAGCTGAGGTCAAGGAGATTGCCGAGAAAGCGCTCCGAGAATACAAGAAGCTTTCTTTGATTAGTCACCTTAAGCATCCTGGGAAAGCGTTGAAGACAGCCTTTGAACAGCCGCAACTCATAGGCAAATACATCAAAAATCTGTTTTCCTAAAGAACCTAAGCGTTGGGGTGGCGGGCCCGCTGGGATTTGAACCCAGGATTCTCGGCTCCGGAGGCCGATGCCTTAATCCGTGCTAGACTACGAGCCCACAGCTCCAGAAACGTAACCTTACAAATTTAAAGTTAGCCGCGTTTATTCTAGGATTAATTCTTCGTTTATCCACCAAGCCTTCTTCTTACCTGACTTTTCCCCACCGTAATAGTCAATTACTGCTTTGCCGCACTGCTTCTTGGAGGTTTTCTGGATTTTTCTCAGCCGATTCAGCACTAGCCAACGGTTGGTTTTCAAGTAATCCGCCAGCTCAGGGGTGGTTGCGCCCTTGTAATGCATCAAATACTCCAATAGTTTGTGGTCCATGTCATCAATACAGAAGCTATGCGGGTTAATTCTCCCATGCTGATACGTAAGAAGCTCCAAATCCGCCAGGTATTTTCTTATTTGAGCAAACTCCTGCTCTATCTTGCCAATTCTCTCTTCTAGGGCTAAAAGCTTGTCAGGTTTAGGCGTTTTCTGCAGTTTCTCGCTTATGGCTTCTCGGATGAAGCTGCTTCGGTCGCCTTCAGGTATGCGTAACGCCATTTCTTGGAAGACTTCTTCAGGAAGCTTTACTGTTACGATTTTGACTTCGCTCATGCCAACACCCGCAAGCCAGATATTGAGTCTTGAGGTATTTCATTTTTTCCATCAGCAAACCCTAAAGTCATGAAAGACTTAAATCCGATGCGTCCCCTGGTTTAAATGGGGGATGTTTGTGGCAAAAAAAGTCACAGTCTCTATTATCAAGTGTGACGTCGGCTCTCTGGCTGGACACCATATTGTTCCCAAACCTCTTTTTGACATAGCCCAAAAAAATATGGAAAAAGCGCAAAACGAAGGCCTGATCAACAGTTCTTTTGTTTTCAACGCAGGCGATGACCTTGAACTGCTTATGGTTCACGAAAATGGTGAGCAAAACAGGGATATCCATAAGCTTGCATGGGACACCTTTAAAGAAGCCGCAGACAAAGCGCTCAAACTGAAACTTTACGCTGCAGGACAAGACCTATTGAAAGACGCTTTTAGCGGCAATGTGCGCGGGATGGGTCCTGGCGTGGCAGAGATGGAAATCGAAGAGCGTGCTGCTGACCCTATTGTGGTTTTTGCGGCTGATAAAACTTCAGCTGGCTCGTTTAATTATCCTTTGTTTCGCATGTTTGCTGACCCAATGAATACCGCTGGCTTGGTTATTGACCCGAATATGCTGTGCGGCTTTAAGTTTGAAGTTATAGACACGTTGGAGGATAAATCGACAGTGCTTCAGTGCCCCGCTGAAATGTACGAGCTACTGGCGTTAATTGGCACTGTAGGTCGCTATGCCATATCACGCATCTGGCGTGCAAGCGACGATTTAATCTGTGCTTCAAGCAGCGTTTCCAAGCTTTCCCTGATTGCTGGAAAATACGTTGGCAAAGACGACCCAGTAATGATTGCACGCGCCCAACACGGGCTTCCAGCGGTCGGAGAAATCTTGGCACCCTTCATGCATAGCTATTTTGTGCAGGGCTGGATGCGGGGCAGCCATTGGGGTCCACTTATGCCTGTTGGTCTGAAAGCTTCCAAATGCACTGCTTTTGATGGTCCACCACGGATTGTCGCTTTAGGCTTCCAAGTGGCTAACGGCAAAATCTCAAGCGACGATGAAGGCAAACCGCTTATTGCTGACCTCTTTGATGACCCAGCGTTTTCGATTGCAAGACGCGAGGCTATCCAAAATGGCTGCATGCTACGGCGGATGGGTGAATTTGAACCTGCTCGTTTGAGCGCAGAAGATATGGAGTACACAACGATTCAGCAGGTATTGCAGAAGTTAGAAAAGCGGTTTATGCCACTGAGTCAGGCGTGAAAATGCTCAGCAGGAACATTTTGACCTGCCAGTTTAGCTAGCTCCAAATACCGTTGCTCCACGATTTCATGTAGTTGCCTGCGCAGTTCCTCTCCAACCACCTTTTTTTCTTTCAGTAGAGCGGTTTTTTTGACTAATTCTTTATCTCCAAGCCCCGCAAACCATGCTTCAAAGTCGCCACGGCTTTGGTGAAATTCGACCGAGGATATGTCTGCTCTTTGGATTTTATTGGCGAAGTCTCGAAGGTTATGAGCATGTAAACCAAGAGGCTTATCGACTGTGGCGTAGAAATTGAATGCCTTGTCATGTGGTGCATACGCTAATATCGCCTCAGCTTTCTCTTTGTTGATTTCTGGTATGCCGAGGGCTTCCTTTCCTTTCTCGGTTATAACGTAAACTCCTTTTTCAGGAGAACTTGCGTATCCCATGCGAGTAAGCCCGATAAGGTGCATCATTACTGGCGGAAACTCTTTTTTGGTTTCTTTGGCAATTTCCACTGCTTTCATGGGCTTATCATGCAGTAGCATGGTTTCTAGCACTTCTTGTTTAACAGGTGATAAACTCATTTGTGGCACCTTGCCTGTTAGTGCTATGTAAAACAATCTAATCAAAGTTTTCCTCGCCCTCCCTTAGAAATAATGCTTTTTCGATTGGCGTTTCGATAGGTAAAGCTTTAGTATGAAGATTCCTAATGCTAAGTGGTAAAATGGTGACCGCTGAGAATGAAAATTGCCGTTTTTGTCTACGAGTACCCACCCAAGATTGTTGGTGGACTGGGGACTTATGCTGCGGAGATTACGCGGAAGTTTGTTTTAAACGACCATGACGTGACCGTCTTCACTATGAATGATGATGCTGGTTCGATGCCAACTAGAGAAATTTGGCGTGGTATAGAAATTCATCGTCCACTCCACATTGACATATCGGATTCATTGCCTGATGTGATTGCCGACGATATCAAAAAGTGGGGCAGAGGACTGCACTTGTTCGGTAAGCTTATGGTTTACAATTACTTATCTGCGGCAAAACTCATCAACGAACTGATTAAGAAAGAAGGCATGAAGTATGATGTTGTGGTTGCTCATGACTGGCTTTCAGCGATGGGCGGCGTCACAGTTAAACGCGAAAGCGGTTTACCTCTGGCTTTTCACGTGCACTCAACAGAGAAGGGCAGAACTTTAGGCGGCGGTTCCGGCGTGGTCAGTAACATTGAGCTGCGGGGGGCTAACATGGCTGATACGATTATTACAGTTTCGTATGCCATGAAAGATGAGCTTATCCAGCTTGGTTTCCCTCGAGAAAAGATTCATGTTAGCTACAACGGGGTTGACCCTCAAAAGTACAATCCAGTGAACATACCAGCAGATCAGATTCGCAGAATCAGAGGACTTTATGGAATTAAGGAAGATGAATACATGCTTCTGTTTCTCGGGCGGCTTGTAGGGGTCAAAGGGGTTGACAAACTGATTATGGCTATGCCTCATATCTTAACCAAGCTTCCTAAGGCAAAACTGGTAATTGTTGGCGTAGGTGACTTGCAAGAATACTTAACTAACCTCACCAGAACCATGCGGCTGGACAATTACGTCAAGTTCTGTTTTGATTTCATTCCAGAAGAAGAAAGAATTTTGCACTATGCCGCTTGCGATGTCGCTGTTTTCCCCAGTCATTACGAGCCTTTTGGCATAGTTGCCCTTGAAGCCATGAGCATGGAAAAACCAGTGGTTGTCGGTGCAGCTGGCGTTAGTGGAATGAGGGAAATAGTTATTTGTTGCGGGGAAGAACAATGTGGCTTCCACATAGACCCAAATAACCCGTCTGATATTGCGTGGGGAGTCATTAACGCTTTAGAAAGCCCTGAAAAAGCCCGGTGGCTAGGTAAGAACGGAAGGAAACGTGTGCTGGCTGAGTTCACATGGAATAGAATCGCTCAGAAAACCGTGGAACTTTACGCAAAAATAGCAAAACGCTGACGTCAGCGCTTGGTGAATAATGAACGTTGACTTGGATTTAAAGCGCAAAGTTGCCAAAGAAGCTGCAACCCTGCTCTACTTTGGATCTGAAAAGGAGTACAAGCAAGCTAAAGAAAAAGCTGCAGCAATTTTGGGCACCCACTTTTTACCCTCTAACCTTGAAGTTGCCCTTGAACTCGACAGAATTGCTGAAGAAACCGAGGGTCCAGCAAGAAAAGACCGCTTAATTCAAATGAGAAGAGAAGCCCTAAAAGTTATGAAGCTTCTGGAGAGTTTTTGCCCGCTTTTGATTGGAAGTGTTTGGCGCGGAACAATACGCTTGGGAAGCGATATAGATGTTGCCGTTTACGTTGATGACCCAGAAAAAATCGTAAACCTACTCAAAGAAGCAGGAATAAAAATTCTAAAAACCTCTTGGACAACCGTAAACAAGCGAGGAGTAACGATTGCTTCTTTCAACATAAAGGCTGAAACTTTAGCTAAACATGGGCTTGAAGTTGTTGTTCGCAGCCAAGAAGAAGCATCGCAAAAAAGAAAGTGCGAAGTTTTCGGTGACGAAATCAAAGGCTTAAGAATCAAAGAGCTAGAAAGACTTCTTCAAGATAACCCTGCCAAGCAATTTATTCCCGCTTGAACTTCTTGCCTAAGCAACACTTTCTTCTCAAAAAGGACATAAACAACTCATTCCATTATTTTAGTCAAATAATGATGCGTTATGGCAATTGACAAGAAATCTCTAAAGAAAATGTTTCCGAATCTATACAGAGAATTAGAAGAGCTAGAAGAATGTAAGGTGCCAATCGATGCGGTGCGTGAAGACGCAGAAGCAGCCGAAAGAGCTGCAATGGAGGAAGAGAGCCTTGAGCCAACAAACCTGACTGATAAGTTCCGACACTACATTCCTTCCGCTGTTGATTTTATTCGCCGATGTGACACAGAAGCGCAAGCTGAGGAAATCATTGCTTACTTGCAGAAAAAAGGAGAATTAACCAATGAGGAAGCTGAAAAACTGCGGAGTCAGCTTAAACGTGAAGGTGTAAGAAGCTTCGGTTCTAAAAAGGAAGAAAACTATTATTTTAGAGAAGGCGGAATCTTCTAAAGTCGCAGGATATATTTTCATATTCTCTCAAGCAGTTCATTAATTGCTACTTAGACTAATTGGCGTTAGCTTTGTTGCTGTGTGCCAACAGTCACATAACTAAATATTTCAAAGCAAGCATGGTTACTTTTAGGAGATTAAAGAATTGTTTAAACTAACAAAGATTTTTGCTTTAACTCTGCTTGCGTCACTACTGTTAATAGCTGTCTTAAATTCCGGCATGATATACCTTAAAGCTCAAAACCAAGCAACCGTTGTTATCTTAGACTCCATAGGAGGCACAACAGAACCAGCTGCAGGAACTCACACTTTCCCTGCCGGCACAGTTGTTGAATTAAGAGCTACTCCTATCGACGGGTTTGTATTCTTTTACTGGATTATAGCCACGGATGAAGGATTACTTGTTACAGAGAACCCTACGACGATTACTGTTAATGCAGGCGTCACTTATGCTGTAGAAGCAGTGTTCCAGCCATTACAGGTGCCGCCAGGAGGCACTATACCAACAGATATGGCAACTGCTGCTATTGTGATAGTTTTGTCTGCTGCGGGGGGAACTACAAGTCCTTCACCAGGCGCATACGCCTTAGCTAATGCCGAGCAACTCAGGTTAACTGCAATACCCGATAATGGCTGGCAATTTTCCCACTGGGTAATTTCCGGCTTTCCAATCGAAGGTGCTCACGGTGAATTCCCATTTGATCCCACTCCTACAGATAACCCGTATACTGTTGACCACGGCTATGGAAACACCTACAACTACCAAGCTGTCTTTACTCCAATAGGAGGCGCTACACCAACACCACCAGGAGCAACACCAACTCCAGGGCCAATTGCTGGGCTTTCAACGGAAACCGCGATTATCATTGTTTTGGTTGTTGTCATTATCATAATTCTGATTGCATTCGGAGTATACGCAGCCAGACGCAGAAAATAGGCAAAAAATCAACATCCGCTTTTTCTTCTCATTTTAGGGCTAAAATTTTAGAATATTTTCCAAACTTGCCTCTTCCTAGGAAACCAATCCTCTCTTAAACCACATCACCAATCACATCAGAACAAACCTTCCTTTTTGAATTGCTTGTGGAACCAGCCACAACCAGCCCTCAACCCAAACCCAACAACGAAGCCAAAACGCAATCTTCTGCATTAAGCGCTGGTTGTTGTGGAGGGGGAAGGGGGTCACCAACAACTATACAAGAAAAGAATAAACTAATTTGTACTCCAGCGGAAACCAGAAAATTTTAAGCATAGCAGATATAAGGAAGCCTTACAATATGAACCGCAAAGAAGATGAAGCTTATGACAGAAAGAGAAACCACACTGTCACTGGTAACCTGCACAAGCTGCGGCAAACCCATCGCACCAGGCAGCGAATCAACCAAATTCCAATGCCCAAACTGCGGAGAAATCCAAATTAAACGCGACGGAAAATGCCGCAAATTCGGACGACTATACAAATGCCCAAAATGCGGTTTCACTGGACCATAAAAGAAGGCTTGAATAGTTATGGGAAGCGTAATTGTAACATACAAAGTTTTTCCCGAAGATATAGTGGAAAATTTTGACCCCCTAAAAAAACAAATTGAAGGCGTACTGCCAGAATTCGCCAGCATAGAAGGCTACGGCGAAGAACCGGTAGCTTTCGGGCTCAAAGCACTGCTGGTTCAAGCAAGATTCCCCGAAGACAAAACCGGCATTGTTGACGAATTCGAGGAGAAACTTGCGAAAATCCCAGGTGTCAGCCAAGCCCAAACCTTTATGGTGCGCAGAACAAGCAGGTAAACGCAATATCCCTTAATTTTTAAACAAAAACGCGTCAATTTGTTTTTGTCAATCGCCTGAAAGTCTCAGCAGTTACGCTTTAAAGTTTATATAGGAATAAACGCCTTTTCAAACACACATCCTAAACATCAGAATTATTTGGAGAAAATTCTAAGATGAGCGAAGTACAACTACGCGTCGGAGACGCAAGGCAAAGAGATGTAGGCAGAGGAATCGCCCGAATAGATCAGCGAACTATGCAAAAACTAGGCATAAGCGCAGGCGACGTAATTGAAATTGTGAACAAACGCACAACCAGCGCTATCGCTTGGCCAGCCTACAGTGAAGACCAAAACCGCGACATCATCCGTATTGACGGTTTCACCCGTAAAAACAGCGGTGTAGCCATAAACGAGTATGTTGTGGTGCGGCCAGCAAAGGTCAAGACAGCCCTAGCCATAACTCTAGCGCCAGTGGATATGCGTCTCAACGTGGATGATGACTTCACTAATTTTGTTAAAAACCGCCTTATGGAGCGAACTCTCGTGGAAGGCGACACTACCTTAGTCATGATGCTTGGGCATGCCATACCATTTACTGTTTCAAAAACAAGGCCTCATGGCATCATAAAAGTAACCGCTGAAACCAGGCTGACCATACTAAACGAGCCAGCCCCTGAAGCTAAAGGGCTTCCACGCACAACCTACGAAGACATCGGTGGACTTCATGAGGAGATTCAGCGTGTCCGAGAAATGGTTGAACTTCCGCTTCGCCACCCAGAGCTGTTCCAGCGTTTAGGGATTGAACCGCCAAAAGGTGTTTTACTTCATGGTCCACCCGGTTGCGGAAAAACACTTCTCGCACGTGCAGTTGCTAATGAGTCAGAAGCAAACTTTTACTCCATTAACGGACCAGAAATCATGAGCAAATTCTACGGTGAGTCTGAAGCGCGTTTGCGTGAGATTTTCCAGCAAGCCCAGCAGAATGCGCCTAGCATAATCTTCGTTGATGAACTTGACGCCATTGCGCCTAAACGGGAAGAAGTTACAGGTGAAGTTGAACGACGAGTAGTCGCACAACTTTTGGCTTTGATGGACGGGTTAAGCGGTAGAGGAAACGTCATTGTTATCGGCGCAACCAACCGTCCAGGTGCCCTTGACCCTGCACTGCGTCGTCCAGGCAGATTTGACCGGGAAATAGAAATCGGAGTGCCTGACAAGAAGGGGCGTTATGAAGTTCTTCAGATTCACACGCGTGGTATGCCCCTTCACGGTGTTGAAATGCCTGAGGGAGAAAAGTCAGGGGAAGATGTTGACCTTAAAAAACTCGCCGACATGACGCACGGCTACACAGGCGCCGACTTGTCAGCACTGAGCAGGGAAACCGCAATGAAAGCATTAAGGCGCTATTTGCCGCAGATTAACCTTGAGGAAGAGCGTATTCCTCCTGCGGTGCTTGAGAAGATGGAGGTAAAGATGGATGATTTCGTCAGCGCCTACAAAGAGGTTACTCCGACTGCGATGCGTGAGGTTTACATTGAAGTTTCGACGGTTCACTGGGAAGATGCTGGTGGACTTGAAGACGTGAAGCAACATCTTAAGGAGGCTGTGGAGTGGCCGCTCAAGAACCCTGAAATGTTCACGAGGTTGGGAATTAGGCCGCCCAAAGGCATACTCTTGTATGGTCCTCCTGGTTGCGGTAAAACTTTGTTGGCTCGCGCTGTTGCGACGGAAAGTGAAGCTAACTTCATATCCATTAAGGGTCCGGAAGTTTTTAGCAAGTGGGTCGGCGAGTCAGAGAAAGCAATTCGTGAGGTTTTCCGTAAGGCTCGGATGGCTGCTCCTGCCGTGATTTTCCTAGATGAGATTGATTCGCTTACTCCGCGTCGCGGCATGGGTATGTCTGACAGTGGTGTTTCAGAGCGGGTTATTAGCCAGTTGCTGACCGAGATGGATGGCATTGTTACTCTACAGGATATTGTGGTTATTGCTGCTACGAATCGTCCTGACATGGTTGATTCTGCGGTTTTGCGCCCTGGCAGGTTTGACAGGTTGATTTATGTGCCTGAGCCTGATGATAAAAGTCGTTTGCAGATATTCAAAATCTACACGAAAGGTATGCCGATTGGTAAAGATGTTGATTTGAACCAGTTGGCTGTGATGACTAAGTATTATTCAGGTGCTGACATAGAATCATTGTGCCGTGAAGCTGCGATGCATGCGCTTCGAAGGGATGTGAAGGCTGGAGAAGTCGCCATGAAGGATTTCCAGGATGCCATGAAAGAGATGGGTCCTTCGATTACGCCTGACATGGAGAAGTGGTACAAGAGTTTCATGCAGCAAATCCGACAAGTTCAAAAGCCAGCAACACCTGTTGCTTAGAGAAGGAAAGCGTATGCCTCAAATGAAGATTTGGAAAACTCGTCCAACGTACTTTGCATTATTGGAGATTCTGACTAAGAAGGGCGATATGACTGATGATGACTTGTTTAATGCGTTGAGAGATGAGTTTGAGGACTTGGGCTTTAAGGACTTTAACGAGCTGCTGCTTAAGCTTGAGGTTAGCGGGAAAATCCGCACATCCTCTATGGCGCGTGGGAAACGCCGAATAGAACTCGTGCAATAACGCATTTGTTTTTCTTTTTTCTTCTATTGAAAATGGAATTTAGGTCTTTTTTAGGCTCTTTTGCGGTTTTTTGTTGCAGAAAAGTGCCTGAGCCAGGCAGCATGGAAAAGAGGCTGGCTTGCTTTCTGGTAGACCCCCTCCCCCTATATAAAGAACCAAGCACAGTAAGCATAATGATGATTCAATGCAGCCAACAGACGCAGTAGTCATCGGAGGTGGGCCAGTCGGTTCCTATGCAGCCCTAAACTTGGCTAAACTGGGCGCTAAAGTGACTGTTTTTGAAGAGCACCCGCAGGTCGGGGTTCCCTCGCATTGCGCTGGGCACCTTAGCATAAGAAGCCTAAAAGCCATGGGTTTGTATCCGCTTCCCGAGGGAACTGTCGAGAACACTTACAGCAAAGCCAACTTCTACTCGCCAACGGGCACCAAATTCTCAATTCACCTCTCCCGGCCAGTCACCGCAGCAGTGAACAGGGAGCGGTTTGACCAGCACTTGGCTGGGCAGGCAGAAGCGGCTGGCGCTGTTTTCCATTTGGGCTCTCGGGTGCAATCGTTGATTTTGGCAGACGGGCGCGTTAGAGGCATAAAAGTAAAACAAGGCAAAGGCAACGAAGAGACCGTTTATGCCGATGTGGTGTTGGATGCTGAGGGGATTTCTTCTAGGCTTGTGAGGCAAGCAGGTTTGTCAGCGTTTAAGCCTAAAGGTTTGGTTTACGCGGTAGAAGCTGAAGTCGATAGCGTTGAAAACGTTGAGTCTGACGCGGTTGAGGTTTATCTTGGCAGGGCTTTTGCGCCTGGCTTTTACGGTTGGCTCATCCCCCGACTTGACGGCACGGCAAAAGTTGGCTTAGCAACGAACACTGGAAACCCTAGAGAGTTCCTTCAGATACTAATGAGCAAACACCCGGTGGCTTCTAAGCAGCTTGCCAAAGCCAAAATAACAAAAACTTCCTATCACGCTATAACTTTGGGCGGTCCAATCGATAGGGCTTATGCAGATGGTTTTCTTGCAGTGGGAGATTGCGCGTCGCAGGTTAAGCCAACCACTGGCGGCGGAGTCATCTTCGGATTAACATGCGCCAGAATTGCCGCTGAAGTTGCCAGTGAAGCCCTCAAGAAAGGCGACGTTTCCTCGGATGTCCTGCAGGTTTACCAGAAACGATGCAGTGATTTGTTGAGTTTTGATTTCAGCGTAATGCTTAGGCTTAGGCGGTTTTTGGATTCTCTCTCTGACGAGAAACTTGATGACGTGCTGCGTTTCTGCAACAAGTTAGGCGTGGGTGAAGCCTTGAGCGATGTGGATGAAATTGACTTTCAGGGAAAGCTGATGCTTAAAGTCTTAGGGAAACCCTCCATGCTTGCTGCTATGGCTTACTTGCTGATGCAGTATTTGTCTGCAAATCCTTAAAATTCTTGTTTGCAACACTTAGAAGCGGGATAAAAATTGGGCGAATTTGAATACAAGCAAGTTCTCGTTTTTCGCACGGATTTGAAGCTGGGAAAAGGCAAAATTGCAGCGCAAGCAGGGCACGCGGCGGTTTCTGCTTCAGAGGAAGCGCATAAACGGCACAGGACTTGGTTTGAGGCATGGCTTTTTGAGGGACAAAGAAAAGTCGCAGTTAAAGTTCCAAGCGAAAAGGAACTCAACGAGCTCAAAGAGGCGGCGGATGATTTGGGTTTGCCTAACGCCTTGATTGTTGACCGTGGTTTAACTCAGATTCCTGAGGGAACCGTGACCTGCCTGGGGATTGGCCCTGCGCCTGAAGAAAAAATCGACCGTTTAACAGGTAAGCTTCCGCTGTTCTAAAAAGAAGGCACATGATGTTGGCTGTTCCAAGCCTAGACAAGACACTTGGCATGGAGGTCTATGCGACCAAAACTATAGGCGTCGGCGGGTTGATTCGTGAGTCTGCTGAGGATTTTGTGGTTGAAGAGGTTCTTGTTGATGGCTCCAAAGCCCAAGTTCAAGCAGCAACAGCCAGCAGGGTTTTAGGGTCTACTCCATCTAAGCAGCGGTTTTTGCTGTGCGTTTTGGTTAAGCGTAACTGGGACACTTTCATGGCAATCAAAAATATTGCTAAGCAGTTGGGAGTTGACCAGAGTCGGATTTCGTTTGCAGGAATAAAAGACGCCAAAGCCGTCACCGCCCAGCACATAACAATCGAAAATGCCTCAACGGAAGATATTGAGAAAGTTAAAGTCAAAGACATTGAGGTGCACCCCGTCGGCTATTTCCATGAAATGCTGTCGCTATACTACCTGCTGGGCAACAACTTCACCATAACAATCAAAGCAATAGAAAATTCTAAGACAACAGTTGAGAAACAGATAGCGCAGGCAATGCAAGAGCTTGAGGTAGTTGGGGGCATTCCAAACTTTTTTGGTCACCAACGTTTCGGAACCACTCGTCCAATAACGCATCTGGTTGGAAAAGCCCTTGCTGTCGGCGATTTTGAGGAGGCTGCGATGCTTTTTCTGGCTAAATCAAGCGTTGATGAGCATCCATCTTCTAGGCAAGCACGCGAAGAGTTGAAGGAGACAAAGGATTTTAAGTGGGCGCTGGAAAACTTTCCTGCACAGCTTCGTTTTGAACGGCTAATGCTTCGTCATCTCGCTGAGAAACCTGAGGATTTTATCGGCGCATTCAAACGGTTACCCCTCAAGCTTCAGGCGCTTTTTGTTCAGGCACACCAGTCTTTCTTGTTTAACCGTTTCCTTAGTAGCCGAATCAAGAACGATTTGCCTCTTAACAAAGCTGAGGTTGGAGATTACGTGGTTGCTGTTGAACGT
The DNA here is from genome assembly GCA_003589585.1 of Candidatus Bathyarchaeota archaeon. GTDB lineage: Archaea > Thermoproteota > Bathyarchaeia > Bathyarchaeales > Bathycorpusculaceae > Bathycorpusculum. Next base: position 7,177 of record QYYE01000013.1, on the reverse strand, counting down.
TCAGGACTACCTTTGACTACCATTGCAAAAATGGTGACGGAAGAAAACTCGGCGCAGGTTAACGAGCAAGTCGGGGCGAGAAGACTGCGTGTTGCTCTGCCGATAGTTGGCGTGAAACAGAGGCTTTCAGGCGGTGTTATGGGCGAGTTGGAGCGTGAGGTTCTTGGGCAAGAAAACGTTGCTTTGGAGAATTTACGGTTTAATGCACTGTCAAGGGTGAGCGGAAAGGGCGGGTTGCGAACGGTTGTTACTCCCATCAGAGATTTCAAGCTGCCAAACGTCTCAGAAAGCGCAAACGGCAGGAGTTGCCAAGCTCAGATTAGCTTCATGCTGCTTAGAGGCTCATACGCCACGGTGCTTCTTAGAGAAATAATGAAGCCATCTGACCTGATTAACGCTGGGTTCTAATTCTTTCAGTCAAGTTGACGTTGAGACATTCAAAAGGCTGATAAATAGGAAAAAGCAATTGTATGTTGTAGAAGATGCTTTTTTTGGAAACCGAACGAAAATGTGTTATCCCTATTCATAAGCCTAAGGTTTATGAGAAGATTTTCTTTTTCATGTCAGGCTTTATGGTTAGCATACCGTTCACCTTCTTCTTCTCCCAATTCTCCGACTTTCTCTGCATCACCCTGCCAGTGCTGCTTGCCCAAGTCTGCTCCATCGTTATATTTGCCCCCCTTATAGAAGAATTCGCCAAAGTCTTCCCCCTATTCTACAGGCACGGTGAAACTGAAAGGTCCATTGTTACGTTGGGGATTTTGATAGGGCTTGGTTTTGGCATAGCTGAACTAATACTCTTCGTTTTTGTCTTAGGAGTTCCCTTTGTGGTGAGGATTCCAGGCGTGATTTTTCATGCTTCAAGCGCCGCCATTGCCTCTTACGGGTTAGCTAAAAAACGCTTTATCCCATACTATTTGATTGCTGTCCTGCTTCACCTGGCAAACAACTTCTTTGCCTTGCTTGTTGACCCATTTCTCGCCGTGACCGCTGTGCTGTTTATTCTTCTCGTTACTTATTATCTGGCTTGGCGCTACTACCAGCGCTCGTCAGAGGAAGTTGTGGTTTAAACCAAAAAAGCTAGTAAACCCTGTCGGATTTCGCTAAATCCCTAAGCCTGTTTACCCCATCTATCTCATTGATAAAGTCAGCTACGCTTTTTGGAACAAGCTCTGTCCAGCTATCGCCAGCCACCATTTTCTCCCTGACAATGGTTGACATGTACAGTCTTCTTTCAAACAGCTTTATGTTCTTAACTGGGTAGCCTGCCTCCATGAAAAGCCTCCGAGTTAACGGCTCATTAGAGTACAGGGCGTTGAATTTCGGCGTGTAACCTTCCACTGCACTAACCCAAAGCATGTGCAAATGAACATCGGGAACAGGAACAACCCACAGTCTGGAGGAATCCACGTTGGCTTCCTCTAGTGCGCGTCGAATCATGACCAGCCGTTCCCCAGCTGTGAACGGATTATTGCTTCTGTGACTGTACTGTGCGCTGCCGATGACGATGACAAGTTCATCAACTTGTGCTAGGACTTCTTGGATAGCGTCAAGGTGACCTAGGTGGAAAGGTTGAAACCGCCCGACGTAAAGACCGCGATTTACCATGTTCTTCGCCTTGGTTGAGTTGACCCTTGCATGCTTTTATGATTTACGCAAACGCATCACAGGTTAAGCCTTAAGACGTATTCAACAGGAAAAACCACAACGCTCTTACCTTCGATTTCTACCTCTTTGGAAGAGCCAAAACCGTGTTTCTCCCGACTCAACAACTGCACCTTAACATTCAAACCGCCACCATAGCCGCCCAAACCAAAATCAGACTTCACCACTCTGTGGCAAGGCACGATGGGCGCGAAAGGATTGTTTGCCATAACGTTCCCAACAGCCCTTGCACCACCACCCACAGCCTTAGCAATAGCGCCGTAGGAAGCCACGTAGCCGATTGGGATCTGCATGGTTGCCTCAAGCACACGTCTGGTGAATGCTGGCAGATGCTCGGTAATTAAGCTAAAGTTTGCCTGTGGATCTTTGCCCTCGTAAATCTGGCTTAAGGAAGACAGCACTGTATGGGCAAAATCCGAAGGCTCAAGGAACACCTGAAAAGGCATATCAAACGGTAAACTTTCAATGAGGTTTGCTAGAACTTTTTGCTGGGTTCCGCCAAATGCGGTGGCAAAGATTTTTTGTTGTGCACAGGCGACTCCGAACCATATGGCGTTGATTTTTTCGCTGTAGACTTCAATCATAGAGCTGACCCTTGAATGTTAGTTTATGGATGAGAGATAATGGTAATCTAAAAATGTTCCCTAAATCCGCCCTCACTGAGCGCAGTCCATGCAGGTAGCAACCACTTTAACATCCGTCATAGGCTGCTGAAAACTAAGCAGTCCTTTGGCAAGTACAGTCACATAACCAACAGGTTACTGCATTTCTGGCATCTAACGGGTTTTGCGTCACCCATAATCACACCAAAGCGGTCTAGAACTGTTATAAGTAACCTTAATAATTTGTCTTGTGTATTACAAACCGAAAAGGCGAAAATTATGGACGGATATGGACCACAACTCCCTCAGTTACCCCAAATTCCACAAATCCCACTTATGCCGCAAGTGCAAATGCAAGAGCAGCAGGGTCAAACGCAGGGTCAACAAGCCCAGCAAGGCGGCTACGCATTTATTCCAGGCGCAACCACCGTTGGCGTTGTCTTCGCTAACGGCGTAATTTTGGCTGCTGAAAAAAGAGTAACATACGGCTACTTTGTCATGAGCAAAGGCGGCAAAAAAGTCTTCAAAATAACCGACCGCATCGGCGTCGCATGCGCAGGACTTGTCGGGGACATGCAGATTCTCGCCCGGGAAATGGAAGCGCAAGCTAACCTGTACGGCATGGATGTGGGCAGAAAAATCAGTGTGCGTTCAGCAGCAAAACTTTTAGCTAACATACTTTTCAACCGAAGGTACGCACCCTTAATAACCCAGACAATTGTCGGCGGCTTAGATGAAGAGGGCGCATCGCTCTACGTGCTTGACGTGCTGGGCTCGCTGATTCCAGACAAGTATGCGGTTGTGGGTTCAGGAACAGAAATCGCCATGGGTGTCTTAGAGGAAGGCTACAAGGACGGCATGAGCGCTGAAGAAGCAAAAAGCCTCATCACAAGATCCATAAAGTCAGCGGTAAGCAGGGACGCCATGAGCGGTGACGGCATAGACTTCCTTATCATAACCAAGGAAGGCGTAGCTGAAGAATCCACAAAATTCTAAACTCTTCTTTATCCCTAATTTTTAAGCAGGTAAGCATTAATCTAGTATTATCACTTAGCGAAGGAGAGAAACCGCATGACCTTTGAACTGACTCTAGAAGAAGGCAAATTCTTGGTCCAGCTAGCTCGAGATGCGGTGAGAGAGCGACTGGAAAACAGAAAAACCCTTCAGTCGCCAAAAGAAACACCTAAAAAACTGCTGGAAAAATGCGGCGTGTTCGTTACTATAAGCACTCTTAGGGATGGTGAGAAGGAGCTTAGGGGCTGCATTGGCTACCCTTACCCAACAAGCCCGCTTGTGGAGGCAGTGATTGATTCTGCCGTAAACGCTGCAACAGAGGACCCGCGCTTCTATCCGTTATCGTTGGGGGAGCTTGGCAGGGTTGTTTTTGAAGTCAGCGTGCTAACCCCGCCAGTGCACGTTGAAGCGGCTAATCCGCAGGAGTACCTAAACCAAATCAAGGTTGGCGAGGACGGCTTAATCGTGGAGCGAGGCTACTACAAGGGTTTGCTTTTGCCCCAAGTGCCCATTGAGTGGAGTTGGTGCACCGAAGAGTTTTTGTGTCAATGCTGCATGAAAGCAGGGCTTTCCCCTGACACTTGGCTGACCAAGGACGCTAAAATCTACAAGTTTACAGCCATTATTTTTGAGGAAGAAGCGCCAATGGGAGAAGTGAAACGGGTCTACCTTAGCAAGCCCTAATCCAGTAGTGTTTCGATTATTTCTACTGCCCTGTCTAAACCCTTAAACCTGCCAGAAAACTTGTTCAGCGCCAGCATGTTCTTGTCGAAGGATTCCTGTTCGAGCTCCATTCTAACTACGGCTTTTTCCAGCTGCTTTTTGTTTTTGGCGGTTATGGAGCAGTTTAAGTCTTGAAGTTTAGCCGCATTGCCTAACTGTTCAGGTTGGGTTGGGATGCAGATGGCTGGTTTGGCATACTTGATGGTTTCAAAGCAGGTTATGTGTCCGCCGCTGAAAATTACGAATTTGGCGTTCTTCATGGCTTCCTCCCGCTCCTCTGAAGACAGCCATGTATGGAGCTCACAGTTGCCAATTTTCGTGGTTACTTTCTTTCCTGGTGTACCCAAACTTACTATACATTTGGTTTTTAGTTTTTCAAGGACCGGCAGGAGTGTTTTCATGAGTTGGGCTCTGGTTCCTGATGGTCCGCTTATCGGGGCAAAAACGTGCTCTTGAGCGCCCTTCACCAGCGTTGTGTCAACAAAACTTCCTATGAATTCAACTTTTCCGTTTAACCCAATGTTATCCAAGTTGCCTATGCTGTATTCTGATATGGTGTAGGGCGGTGGGTTGTCGGGGATTATTATTTTTGAGCAGTTCTTGACATAACGCTCTACCAAGCGTTCCCCTGGACTTAGCAGCGCTGAGAAACCATAGCTTGGTCTAATCAGGTTAGCAATGTATACCGATGGGATTTTCCATCGTTGGGCAAGGCGAAGAGCGTTTATGTCTCCGTCAGCGACGAGTATGTCTGGGGCGATGTCTCGGATGTTTTCTCTGAGGTCATAGTAGCGGTTGATTGTTTCCATGGCATTGGAGCTTTTCATTTCAAAGCGGTTTTTCTCCAAGTTAAACAGGGGCAGTGGAAACAAGAGGTTGATGAGTGATGCGGAAGTGATTATGCCGTGCCCATTCTCATACCAAGAAACGGGGGTGCACTCATGCACGTTCCTGAACTGGCTCTGTAGTATTTGGTAGGCTTTGCCGCCTGAAAAAAAGAACAATTCATGCCCTTTTTCTTGCAGCCTTTTCCCTAAGGGGACGATTCGGGAAACGTGTCCCAAGCCCAGTTCAGAGCAGCTCAGTAGCAGTCGCATACATCATACAGATTGGTATAAGGGTTATTTTACTTATCCTTACTCTACGGGAAAAGCAAGTAATTTAAGCCTTAACAGTTAAAGTACAAAGCATGTTTATTCCAAGAAAGGTTCTGGAAGAAAAACTCAAACAAATCCTCGCCGAAGACATTGGGCAAGGCGACGTAACCGCCACAGCAGTAGTTCCTGCAGGGTTGACAGTTAGCGCCGTAGTTATTGCCAAAGAAGAAGGCGTGGCAGCGGGGGTTGAAGAGGCAACCATACTTGCAGATTACTTAGGGCTAAACATCACGGCAAAAGTGGCAGATGGAGAGAAAATAGAAAACAAGCAAGTGCTCATGGAGCTCTCTGGAGACGCCCAAACCATACTTTCAGCCGAAAGAACCATGCTAAACATCATCTCACGCATGAGCGGCATAGCAACAACCACACGCAGGCTAACCGAAAAACTGCAAAAAGCAGACTCTGCCGCGAGGGTTGCTGCAACGCGCAAATCAGCCCCTGGACTGCTCTTTTTTGACAAGAAAGCGGTGCTCATAGCAGGTGGAGACCCACACAGGCTACACTTGGATGATTTGGTTTTGATTAAAGACAACCACATCGCAATCGTTGGGAGCGTAGAAGAGGCTGTTAAAAGGGCTAAGCAGAAGGTTTCTTTTACCAAAAAAATCGAAGTCGAGGTGACAGAAGCTGAGGATGCCTTAAAAGCGGCACAGGCAGGCGCAGACATAGTTATGCTGGATAATTTCTCGCCACAACAGCTTAAGCAAGCCAGTGAACTGCTAAAGAAGGCTGGGTTTGGGAATGTCTTGTTGTAGGCAAGCTGCGGAATTACGGAGGAGAACCTTCTTGAATACGCCTCGGCTCAAGTGGATATTCTGAGCCTGGGTGAACTGACACACAGCGTTAAGGCTTTGGATGTTAGTTTAGAGGTTAGCCAAAGCTAACTTCTCTTTTTAGGGAAAAAGTGAAGGCTTTTTGCAGCCTAAATTGTTAGCAGAAGCACTGCCAGCACGATAAGGTTCATTGTGGAGTGCGCCGCCATCGACACAGTGTATGATTGCCAGCGATGATAAATGTATCCAAGTAGCAGTCCAGCGATGAAAGTGCTGATTATGTACACGAGTTGAGGGTCAAAATGGAATAACCCAAAGGCAAGAGATGAAAGAAACAAAGTTGGTGCGAAAGAGAGTTTACGACCAATGGAATTTTGGAGAAAACCCCTAAACAAAAACTCCTCGCAAACACCTGCTAACGACAGAGAAGCAACAATCGCAATCAGTCCTTCAGGTGATTGGGTAAGGCGGATGATTGAAGCGTTCGCTTCTTCAACTACTGCGCTGGTTCCAAAAACTGCACTTAATGCAGCAACAGAAAAGGCGTTAACCAGTAATAGTATGAATGCGAAGCCGATGCCAAGCAGAATCAACTTGGGTTTAGCGTTGAATTTGATGTAGCTTTTTACGTCCACTCGTGACAGCAACAAGTAGCCAAGTGGAATTATCAGTAAAAGCAATTCTGAGATTACCAAGGCAGCCCCAATTCCTAAAGTTACCGATATGAGTGCTCCTAAGATTAGGCTTAAGCCCATTGTTACTATGAAGACAAGAACGGCGTTAAGGGGCGATACGGTGTTTGCTTGTTTTTCTTCCATAAACTTTAACCTCGCTTTCCATCCGTTAGCGATTAACTGTAGATGTTTTAACCATATCAACATTCAACCACACTTTAAAATGTATGGTAAATCCAAGGTTAACATTGAGAAAATAGGTAAAGAGAGGTTTTAGGCTGTTGCAGCAATCAAGAGCCAAGCCTCCACGACAGCTCCAACCGCAAGCAAAAGCGTAATGAAACCAATGGCTAAAGCAGTTGTTTTAAGTTCACGCCACCGCCTCTGCCACAACCGTCGGGTAAGCCAGACGCTCTCGGTTATCCCTACCGAGTAAGAAATATACTCGAACCAGAAAATGGGAGTTAAAATCAGCAGGAAAATCACTAAGTGCGCAGGAAACCCCTGCACGCTGGCGACAGCGCCAATAGCAATACCAGTGCTGAAAAGAACGAAAAAACCAAAGA
>QYYE01000129.1 GCA_003589585.1 Candidatus Bathyarchaeota archaeon | reverse complement strand
ATTCAGCAGGTCTAGGTACCCGCTTCCGAAATCCGTCAAAATCACCAGTTGCGGTTTATCTGCGACAATTTCGCTGATGATTTTTTCATCAACCCACTGCGTAACCCTGATTCTGAACTGGGCATCAAGCCTAAACAAGGCTTTCCCAATAACACCCGCCGCTGCGATGCCGTCAGCGTCAAGATGAGAGAAAACATGGATGAAACCGTCTTTTTCTAAGGTTTCCAAGATAACTTTTGAGGCTTGTGCGGCTGAGGCTAAGAATCGTTCAATGGATGCTGTTTGCTCTGTGGCCATGCGTGTTCACTTCTTGGCTAAGAAGGCTCTAATTAGATTTAAAGCTGGCGCATCATAACAATTAAAATTAAAAGTAAAAGAGAGAAGCGTTTAGGTAACGGAAGCGATTTTTGCTTCGTACTTCCATTTCTTCGGCAAAACGCCTTGACGCTTATAGTACCTTGAGAGCTTGTGAATTCTAGCCTCAATTATCTGCATGTTGCGTTTGTTGTGCAGGTCCTTCTTGTTTTTGTCCATGTGGACAGCAAGGGCTTGCGCTTTTTTCATGAGGTTCCCAAGGTCTTCAGGCATTGAAGGAGCCAATCCTGCGCCTTTAAGAGTGTCGCTTACGCTTTTGCCCGTTATGGGTTTAGCTAGCGGTATGGCGTATTGGTCTCTTAGTACTGTACCTATGCTGCTGAGCGAGTGGCCTTCTTTTGCCAATTTAATTATGAAAGCCTCTACTTCTTCAGGCTGATACTTGCACCAGCTTGGAGGACGCCTGCTAACTGGGCGAATCGAATGAGATTTTCCTTTTTCCTGCTTTGGCATCTCTACACCTTAATTATGCACTAACACCCACAGTACGGCGATATTTAAGAATAACTGTAAAAAACTAAACATAATAACTGTCAACTGTAATTTCCAAGCCTTTTTTCAGGTTTCCGCAGGAAACGTTTATTTGAAAAAACTGTTTTCACTTGCCCGCGTGCAATCAAGATGCGATTGAAAGCTCTAGAAGAGAAATACATCGTTCAGATGGACATAAACAACGCTTCAGAATTAATCCAGAAAGCACTCAGTGAAGTAGGCTTGAAAGACGTTGCTGTGAAAAAGTTTGTTCCCCCACGTTACCTCTTAATGCAGTACAGCCCCAGTTGGGTCGGCAAAGCCTTAGAGATAGAATTCATGTTCCAGCAGGTAGAGGGCGGAACGGAGTTGTCAATTAAGTGGCCCTACACCAGAGAAATGCTCAAAGCAGGCGAAAGCCCAGATGCCCTCCATTTTGAGCAGGAGCAAGCAGCCCAGAAAATAATGCACATAATCGAGGAGTTCCGCAAGAAAATCGGCGCCGCCAACATCAGCACTGAAGCGTAAACACACATTAGCGTTGTTGCCTGTACCACTCCGCAAACTTTCTTAAACCGTCTGCCCGATGCGAAAAACCGTTCTTCTCTTCAATAGTCATCTCAGCAAACGACTTCCCGCTGCCTTGTGGCTGAAAGATGGGGTCAAAACCAAAGCCGGACTTGCCCTGCTCCCTGCGCTCAGATTGGGTTATTTCCCCGTTTGACTGGCCCATGAAAACCATGGGTTCGCATGATTGTTTGTCGCAGTAGGCTACTGCTGCTTGGAATTTGGCTTTCCTGTTATCCAGGTTTTCCATTAGCTTGAGAATGCCCTTGTTGCTTATGGTTTTGTACACGTAAGCCGCATAAGGTCCGGGGAACCCTTTTAGCGCTTCAATGAATAAGCCTGCGTCCTCCACAATAACTGGCAGGTGACATCGGCGGAACGCGTCTTTGGCGCTTGTCTTTGCAATTTCCTGCAGGCTGTCGCTTTGGATTTCTGTGCCCTTCATTTTCAGCATGGCAACCGCTATGCCAAAGGGGCTAAGAATGCTTTTAGCTTCCCTAAACTTGTTAATGTTGCCTGTGGCAAAAAAGACAACCCTGCCTTTAAGCTCAAATTCGCAGTTACTGTTTTCTTTCGTCAACATAGCGTCCTCGCCTTTCTATCTCGCGGATTTTCTCATAAACCCTTTCCGCCGCATCCAACCCCAGAACCGACGAGTAACCGCACAACACATTGCTGAAGCATTCTTCCCAGAACCGGTAATGCGTACTCTGCAGCGCCCGCTTCATCAAATGCAAATCCACGCCTTGGGCTTCCAGCTCAACGTTTTTTTCTCCCAGCCCAAAATCCACTAGGAAAACCTTGCCGCCCCTACTTTGAATCATGTTGGAGGTGGTGAGGTCGCCGTGGATCAAGCCGTTCTTGTGAAGTTTGCCGATTAACTCGCCGATGCCTACACACAATTCACGTCGCTCAGCTTTCGATGCCTCATTGAGCAGCTGCTTTACCTGTTTACCCTCGATATACTCCATAACAATCAAAGACTCAGCAACGCTAACCATGTAAATCAGCGGAGTGAGCACCCCTGCGGCTTTAGCTTCATGCATCAGTTGCGGCTCATGCACCGTTCGGTAACTTCTAATCCGCTCATCCAGCACTTGAGGGCGGTACTTTTTTAGAATCCGCATTTTAACCACTACTTTCCGACCGTGCCAGTCGGCGAGGTAGAGGCTGGCTTCCGCACCCTTCTTTAGCAAAACTTGCCCAGTTAACTTATCCATGGCACATCCACCTTGTCCACACGCCACCGCAATCTCACAAAACTCTCATCCACAGGCGTTTGCAACCCGTGTTTGTAAGCTAAAACTCCTGTCCAAGCAATCATAGCGCCATTGTCAGTGGCAAACTCCAGTGGAACCACATGGAAACTTGCATCATGCTCCTGTGCAATGACCGCCAGCATTTGCTGTAACCGTTTGTTAGCTGCAACACCGCCCGTCAGCAAAACCTCCCTCTTCTCAGTGTGCGCCAACGCACGCTCCGTAACCTCAGTAACCATAGAAAATGCGTGCTCTTGCAGGCTATAGCACAAATCTTCAAGCCGAAAATCGCCCTTATACAGCAGAGCCGTTGCCGCTGTAAGCAAGCCGCTCAAGGACAAGTCCATGCCCTTCACCACATACGGCAAAGAAACCAGCCGCTTCCCCTCCAAAGCCAGCTTCTCTACCGCGGCACCCAGCGGAAAACCCTTCTTATGCTTAAGGCCAGCTTCGCGGGCGAAAACATCCAAGCAGTTGCCCAACGCGATGTCGAGGGTTTCTCCGAATACTCTGTAGCGTCCTGAGTCGAAGGCTGTGACCATGGTGTTGCCGCCTGAAGCGTAAAGGGTCACGGGGTCCTGTGCGCCTGTTTTTAATTTGCCAATCTCAATGTGCGCGACGGAGTGGTTGATGCCGACCAATGGTATGTCAAGGTATGAAGCTAAGGCTCGGGCAACGGTAGCTCCTGTGCGTAGACATGGACCTAAGCCTGGACCCTGCGAGAAAGCAATCACCGATAAGTCGCTAGGTTTGACCTTTGCTGCTGTTAGGGCGTGGTTTAGGACTTTGTCGGCGACTTCTGCGTGGTGTCTTGCGGCTTCTCTTGGGTGGATTCCGCCCTCGGTTGGTATGTAGCCGTCTGACTTGTTGGCTAGTATGTCGCCGTCAAAGCTGCATATTCCAACGCCGAAGTCGTCTGCTGTAGATTCTATGCCTAAACAGTACGCTTGTTTTGTCTGCTGGTCTTTCTGTGGGTTTCTCATGCTATTCCACGGTTTTTTAGGGATACATATTTTTATGTGGAATCAACGCTTATATTACTGTATTATTTGGAACTGACGCAATATGCCTAAACGCAACGACCTTGAACAGAAAGCACTTCATTTCGTGGTAAATACAGGTTTCCACGGTGTACTTCAATCAGATTTATGGCGTGAACTAGGCGCTAGCAGCCGGGAAGGTTCGCGCGTTTCCATAAAGCTTGAAGAGAAAGGGTTAATCCGCAGGGAAAAAGAGCTTCAAGACGGCAGGTGGACCTATAGGCTGTATCCAAAAAGGCTTCCTGCATCCATCGAAACCATCGTGGACTGCCCATGCCTGCTGTGTCCAGATAACGCAAGGTGTGACCCAACAACCGCCATATCGCCTAAAAGCTGTCAAAGGCTAACCGATTGGATTTTGAATTTAGGAAACGAAGTTCCCGCTGCTCCTGAAGGTCCAAGCGCGCCTAGCATGGTAGAGGATGATTCTGTTGCCGAAAGCTTGGATCCAAGATAGAAAAAAAGAGTTTTATTATAGAAAAGCCAAGGCAGAAAATTATCGTTCCCGTGCCACCTACAAGCTGGTGCAAGCTAACCAGAAATACGGCTTCATCAAGAGAAATGATGTAGTTGTTGATTTGGGCGCTGCGCCGGGCGGTTGGATTCAAGCTGCAAGAAAAATGACGGGTAAACAGGGCTTTGTTTTAGGCGTAGACCTCAAACCTATTGAGCCTTTCACGCAAGAGTACATACGAACCATTGTTGCCGACTTAAACGACCCAGACATTGCACAGCAAATCCTCTCCTTCCTGCCCAGAAAAGCCGATGTTATAATTTCTGATGCTGCTCCAAACATAACGGGGGTTTGGGAGGTTGACCATGCAAGGCAGATTGATTTGGCAACCAAAGCTCTCGAGATTTCCCTGCAGGTTCTTCGTCCCAGCGGAAACTTTTTTGTGAAAGTGTTTGAAGGCGACTTACTCAACGATTTCCTACAGGCGGTTAAGCGGCATTTTGAGAGCGTTAAGATTGTGAAGCCTCAGGCAAGCCGAGCTAAAAGCTCTGAGATGTACATTTTAGCCCTAAACCTAAAACCTAAAAAAGAGCACGAAGAGTAAACTAAATTTTCATCGATTAAATATTACTCTTTGAGGTGTAAGAGATTTGAGGGTTATCGCGGCGGATTCTGCAGCAGCAATACTCGACAGCCAGTTTGAGCCAAAACAACTGGTGGCTTCGGTTTCTGTACTGGTTAATCCGCCTTACCGCGAACCCTCTTTTCGGCTCTCAGAACCAATCTTTAGAGAAGTCGATTCAGGTTTTGAAGTCATAGTGCACGAGGCAGAGCTTTGCCGAAGCCTGCTAGACAAGATGCCAGCAGACGTTATCCACTTGGACGTGACGTTGGGCGCTGTTTCCATTGAAGAGTTATCGCCGTTTGAGCTTTCAAGCCTGCGGGCATCAAGAACAGGACGGCAAAACATCCTGAAAATCCTGCCTAGGCTCCGAAAGATAGCGGGCGAAGTCACCAGGCTCTACAACATTGATATGCTTGCTATCGGCAAAGAAAGCGTTCCCGTGAGGATTGCTGAGTTGACGGCTGGTTCAGAAGCGATTTTGTATGCTTGCAAGAAGGCGGCTGAGGAAAAAGAGCCTGTTCTCTTGGGGTTGCCGTCTCTTTGCCAGCCCAGAGTAATTGGGGATTATGTTTTTCTTCATTCGCTTATAGCTGCCGAGCATGACATTCGCGGCTTTGCGGTTGATGGTGAAGGGTTTTTGAAAAAGGTTAAATTGTCAGAAACGTTAAACCCTTGTGCAAGAGGCTTTCGAGCCCTAAACATAGAACCGTTAACCTAAATGGCGGTCGACGCGGTTTTGGATTTTTCTTTTTGGAGGAACGCTTCGGCGAGGCGTAAGAGAATTTACTCTTTTATAGCTGTCTTTGTGCTTGCTACCGTTATGACTGTTCTTGGCACTTTTGTTACTGTCAGCGCTGAGGAGGCAAGGCAAATAAGCGAGAGCCTAAACCAAACAATCGCTTCAAACCGAGACGTCGGTTCTTTAGCGACGGCGATTTTCTTAAACAATTACTGGATCTGCCTAGCTATGTTTATTCCTATTATTGGTCCCATCTTTGGTTTTTT
>QYYE01000128.1 GCA_003589585.1 Candidatus Bathyarchaeota archaeon | reverse complement strand
TGATGTTGGCGCTGAAGAGGCGCGAGCGGTAAAATGTGATGAGAAAGGCATTATGATGGACTTTGTCGTGAACGAGCGCTGTGCCGCAGGGGCTGGAGCTTTTATTGAAGCTATGGCAAGAGCATTAGAAGTGAAGCTGGAAGAGATGGGTCCACTTTCGCTTAAGGCTGAACGGGCAAGTCCCATAAATGCTTCATGCGTAATCTTTGGCGAATCCGATGTTGTCTCACTTATCCACAGGCAAGAGTCAAAACCAGAAATCGCACGAGCGGTTTTTGATGCTATGGCTGACCGTGTTTCCTCAATGATCCACAGGCTCGGAGTAAACCCTGATGTGGTGCTGGTTGGCGGGGTAGCTAAAGACCCCGGTTTTGTAGCATCGCTCAAACGCAAACTGGGCGTTGACATCCTGATTCCTGAGTACCCAGAGTTCTCAGGCGCTTTAGGCGCAGCTCTCATCGCTGCAGGACGAGTAAAGGAGGGACAGAAATGAAGGAGCCAAGCAACTTAAAAGAAGATGTTGAGTACTGGCGTTGGCATGAGTACCACCGAGTTGTAGAGGGAAAGAAATGGACCAGCAAGGACATAATCACCGCTGGCGTTGACGTAGGCTCGGTTGGCTCTAAAGCAGCCATTATGATTAACGGGGAAGCTTACTCTTGGGGAATAACAAGAACAGGCTCAAACAGCCCTGAAAGCGCCAAAAAAGCCCTTGACTTTGCGTTGGAAGGAACAGGGCTTAAAGTAAGCGACCTCAAATACATCGTCGGCACAGGATACGGCAGAGTAAACGTGCCCATGGCAAACAAAGCCATAACCGAAATCGCCTGCCACGCAAAAGGCGCAAACTATATTTGGGGACCTAGCGTCCGAACCGTGCTCGATGTGGGTGGGCAAGATATCAAGGCAATCCGAGCTGACGAAACCGGCAGAGTTGTCTCCTTTTTGATGAATGACAAGTGTGCTGCTGGAACAGGCAGAGGCATGGAAGTTTTCGCTGACTTGCTCAAGATCCCAATCGAAGAAATCGGCGACATATCCCTAAAAATTGAAGAAGAACCCCCACCTGTTAGCTGCACCTGTGTGGCTTTCGCCAAAACCGAAGCGATGGGGCTTTTGCGTAAGGGCTGGTCTAAAGAAAAAGTCCTGGCTGCCTACACGCGGGCTATGGCTGTCCGCATGGCGAACCTGATTAACAGGGTGGGTTTAGAAAAGGAACTTGTCGTTACGGGCGGGCAATCCAAGAACATTGGTATCGTGAGCCGAATTGAGGTCATTTTGGGTGTGAAAACGCTTCCAATGCCTAAATGGCGGGAAAGCGGTTTAGACCCGATGGTTGCAGGAGCTTTAGGCGCAGCACTATTTGCAAAAGCTCTCTATGAGAAGGATCAAAAAAGCTAAACCAAAAAGGGGCTAATGAAAAATATGATAACGCATTATGGCTACACAGATGGGTCAGGCGAGTACTACATAGTAATCGACACTGACAGATGTAACGGCTGTGGCAAATGTGTCAAAGAGTGCCCCCAATCAGCCCTCCAACTAGAAACAATGTTCATTGACCTTGAAGACAAAACGGTGGCTTCAGTATCTGAGGAACACCGAAAGAAGATAAAGTACACTTGTTCTTCTTGCAAGCCAGAGCGCAACAGTGCACCTTGTGTTTTGGCGTGCGAGGGCAAAGCAATAAGATGCGTCTGGAATTCCCGATAACTAATCTGCCATTCTTTTTCTTGATTGTAAATAAAGAAAAGTGGGTTATTGCTTCTTTATCTGCGCCTAAGAAGCACTATTGCAGCAGCAATTATGATTAAGATTATTATTACCGCAATTATGACCATTGCCTCAGCACTTAAACCAAAGAACTCAGACGGCGGTGGAGAAGTCGGTGTAGCCGTAGGAGTAGGTGCAACCGTTGGTGCTGGCGTGGGAGTCATGGTCGGTGTAGGCATAGGAGTTGGTTCAGGTTCTTCGGGAACAGCAACCGTTATTAAGAAATCCGCGTCAGCTAAGACGTTTGCTGAGCTATTGCGGACCTGCACGTTCCAGAGATAGGTGCCGTTGGAGGCAAACGTGTAAGAAATCGAGTTAACAGTGTTGTTTGCGATAGCTGTCTGGTTTGAAGCAAGGCTATCTGTACCGTTTATGTATAACTTGGCAAAAACGAAAAGGTCATTGGTACCGTTTGTTACTGGTATATAAGTGAAGGTAGCGTTAAAAGACGTGATTGTTGTTGCGTTCTCTGGAGTATTCAACGTTACAGTTAACACTTCAACGTTAGGTTCCTCTTCCCCTTCTTGACTGCTTACCACTGAAGCGAAACACGTGCCGATTAATAGGCACAAGATAAAGAAAACAAGGCATTCTTGCTTGCTTTTCATAGGAACTAATTTTCAGAAAAGAATATTTATAATTTTCTAAGCAAGCTCAAGTTGAAAGATTAAGATGCCAAATTATTCATCCATTTTTTGATAATAAAGCAATGCCCTTTTTTAATTACCTAAAAATAGTAGTGCTACCATGAAAGTATGGTAAACTCTTTTTGAAATAAACAGGTTGGAAGACAAAATCATGCCCAACTCAGCCTCTTCATCCATAGAATCACCGCAGAAAAAGAGTGGCAGGGGCACTCCAGCCCTCAGCTATAGTTTTCTGACGCCAGCCTACGATTTTGTAATGGCTCGGATTGCCCGTGAATACGCTTTCAAGACACGGTTGGTTGAGCAAATGAAGCTGCAAGAGGGTTTTAGAGTGCTTGATTTAGGCTGCGGCACCGCAACCCTCACAATCATGATAAAGAAAGCCTGCCCGGACATGACGGTAGTGGGGCTTGATTTTGACCTAAAAATCCTTGCCATCGGCTGCGCAAAAATTAAACGGAGTGGTTTAGATATTTCTTTGAATTGTGGAACAGCCGTTGAGTTGCCCTATCCCAATGGATGCTTCAACCGTGTAGTATCCAGCATGATGCTTCATCACCTAAACAGAGCCGAGAAAATCCGTGCGCTAAAAGAGGTCTTTCGAGTCCTAAAACCAGGTGGTGAGTTGCATATTGCCGATTTTGGCAAACCCAAAAGTATCCTGATGCGGTTGCCATCAATTGCGATTAAGTATTTTGAAAAGGCTTCTGATAATATAGAGGGATTAATACCCATGATTCTTGGCCATGCTGGTTTTGGACAAGTCAAGGAAACGACTCAGTTTGCGACCATATTTGGTCCTGTCTCGTTGTACAAAGCGCATAAAGGCTAAAACGCTTTAACCTACAACATGAACAGGAAAAATTACCTCTTTTATTTTTTCATACAGCGTAAAAATGAATTATGTAGTTGATGAGGTTTGACAAAAAGAAAAAGACAGTAACTATGACCAATCGAATTGACCAGCCCCAAACATTTTCTGCTTGCAATGCTTTTCTTACGCTTTCGAACTGAAATGAAAGGTAGAATATGACGGAAAACAGCGGAAACAGAACTGCCGTAAAGACGCCTTTTGTTACCCAGTGATGCCCCGTTATGCTATTCAAAAATGCCTTAAAGGCGGTGTCTACTTCATCTAGTATTATCATGCTTCCAACGATAATTATGGTAAGGATTGCGGAGATAAGAACAGCCACTGTCTTACTTTTTCGTGTTTCCAACTTAATGACCTCCTGATTCAAGGTTTGCTGCGAAAGAAATCAAAGTACCAAAAACAAAATTTATCAAAATCATAACTAAGGCTAAAATGGCAACGGCGATTATTGCTTTGCGAGCTTTAGAATCGTTTATCAGGGTTTCATCTATCCCAAGCCAGACTAACATCAGCATCAACGTAATGGATAAAGCAGGCAAAAACAAGAAGACGTGCTCTTTTGTCTCCATTACTACGCGGTGAATCCATGGGTAGGGACCCTCTACAATGATAGGTCTTAGTTGGGTTGTATAAACAGTCAGGTAATAATAGCCGCTTACAATCCAGCATCCAACGATATTAAAGAAAGCGGCAATGTAGCTTGCGAGCCTTGCCCTTCCCAAACCCTTGGGCGTAAGATGCCGCATCTCAACGATAACCCACGTTAACGCAAGAGCTGCGATGGCTCCAAACGTGGAGTGAATCAAAACTAAATCTTTAATTTCGCCAACTAACGCATTTTCTAAACCCCAGGCGATTTGGATAACGACAAGAACAGCAAGGGCAAAGCCAAGAACCATGTGCAAAGACCTGATTTTTGCTCGATGCTTGGTCACAAAGCATGGCACAACTTGAATGATTGCAAGGATTACGATGGTTAAGCCTATCCAGCCGTGAATTGACGCTAATAGTTCTTCGCCTTGGGAAAAGGTTATCCAGAGACCAAAAAGAAAAGTGCCGACCATGAAAAGGCTGAAAAGCATGCTTATGTTCTTGTGTTTTTTAAATACGTTTGTTGCACCTACTCTTTTGAGCCTTCCAGTCAGCGTTGCCCCGTTAATAATCACAAGGATAATCAGAACTAAACCTGCAATTCCTGCTACGGCGTGACCTAGCCACCTGTATTCGCCCTCATACGTTAGAAAAGTGACTGTGAAGGTAAACAAAAGTGTAAGCGCTGTTGCAATCCATAGCCCAGTTTGCTTGATTTCAACTTGTTTTGCTAATGAGATGTTCAAAAATAGCTCCTATAATGGAGTTATAATTCGCAGCTAATTAATATTTTTGCAGAACTGAGAGAGGCACGTTAAGCTACCCGTTTTAGAAAAATTGGTCTCATTTAAGAAGCGGCATACGCTCTAAAACTTCTTTTGCAAGGGCATTCACCAGTTCAGGCGTTATACTGTCAATAATTCTGTAGACGCTTTTGTGTGTAACTGAGTACATTCGCTTGTTTCCGTCTTTTCGGTCCTTAACAAGTCCAGCGTCTTTTAGGATTTTGAGGTGCCTTGAAACCACGGGTTGAATGGCATTTAGATGTGGGATGATTTCGCAAACGCATTTTTCTCCGCCGCGCAAGAACTCGAGAATCTCCAGTCGCTCCTGTGCTGAGAGGGCGTGGAAAATTTTAGCTTTAAATTTCAACTCATTGGCAGTTAGCTGGGTCATGGTTTCAAGAAGGATTTATATCAATATTTAAATATTTACATTAATCAATTAACCGCACAAAAATGGTTTATGGTTAGTCATGACTGAGGGGCATATTCGAATCAGAAGCTGGGAAGAATACAAACAACTAGTTAACGAAAAGAAACCCGGCTCAATCGTGTTTATTCTCGAACAAAACGGTTTTTCACCAAACAAGGAACTAACAACGCTCAAGCTCATAATGCTCCACGACAGGCGCTATTACATCTTCTATGACTTTCCAAAGGGCGACGCACTAAGAGAGACGGGAATCCCGTTTCATAAGGACAAGAGGGGGATTCCGAATTTGGATGAGGATGAGGTTAAGGCTTTTCTGAATAAGCAGTTTGAGAAGCAAAATCTTGACGTGTTTTCGTTTTGGACTGCTTAAAGTGTATAACAATATTTAAATATTGATATATTTTAAATTAACAAGATGAATAGCTATGTCAGAGCAACCATTCCACGGCATACCCAGACGCAAAATCCCTTGGTACCCAACCATAGACTATGAAAAATGCATCTCATGCGGAAAATGCGTAGACTACTGCAAACTAGGCGTATACGAATTCGAGGAGAAGCAGGGAAAAAAGAGATCAGTTGTCAAAAACCCATACAACTGCGTTGTCCTTTGCAATGGTTGCGACTCAATCTGCCCCGAAGGCGCAATATCGCATCCGTCCAAAACAGAAACCCGTCAGATAATCAGAGAACTAAAAGCCAAGTTTCCCCGTCAAAAGGCGAAAACC
>QYYE01000127.1 GCA_003589585.1 Candidatus Bathyarchaeota archaeon | reverse complement strand
CGCTGATTTGGGGGATGGGCATTTCTTCGATTCTTACGTCATGGTTGTTGTAGTAGACGGCGGCAAGCAAACGTTTTCACCAAGAAAAATGGTTGGTTAAGCCTTGCCGGCTTTCACTTGTTCAAACAGGTCAAAGGCTTCTTGAGAAGTGTAGTTGTCGTGGATTATGGCTCTTATCGCGCGTATGGAAGCTACCGGGTGCTCGGTTTGCCAGATGTTTCTGCCCAAGTTAACGCCTACCGCGCCCTTCTGCATGCCATCGTACACAAAGTCGAATACTTCTTTTTGCGTCTCAGTTTTTGGTCCACCAGCAATAACTACTGGCACGGGGCAGCCTTCTACAACCTTGTCAAAGTCTTCGCAGTAGTAGGTTTTGACGACTCTTGCGCCTATTTCAGCGGCAACACGACAGCACAATGCGAGGTACCGTGCGGTTCGTTTCTCAAGTTCCCTGCCTACAGCGGTGACTGCCATAACGGGTATGCCGTAGTCTTCGCATTCGTCGACAAGCTTTGCCAGGTTTGACAGGGTTTGGTGCTCGTATTTGCTGCCTATGAAAACAGACATGGAAACAGCCGAGGCGTTGAGTCTAATAATTTCTTGAATGGAAGTTACCAAGTTCTCGTTAGCCAAGTCTTCCCCAACCACCGTTGCGGCTCCTGAAACCCGCAGTATAATCGGCTTCTCGATAGCCGGGTTAATGCAGTTTCTCAGCACGCCACGCGTCATCATCAGCGCATCAGCGTGCTGGTAGATGTTTTTGATGGTTTCTCCGGGCTTCTCAAGACAATGGGTTGGTCCTTGGAAGTAGCCGTGGTCTATTGGCAGGAAGAGTGCTTTGCCATCTTTCTGGATGAGTTGGCTTAACCTGTTTTTCATACCCCACTCCATAATTCATGTCTCCGCCGAACCCTTTGGTTTTAGGATTAAATAACCTTTTTCTATGAGCCAGTGGTGAAACTGCCATGTAGAAAAAAGGCAGCCAGTGCTACATTTCTTGCGCGTCCTCTCGTATTCTGGAGAACCCTCTGTTTGGTTGTTTAGCTCCAGCTGCACGGGACATTTGACGTCTTTGCAAAATTCCCTGCGCTTGTATTCGACATAACCATCTAAGGCCATTTTTCATCGCTGGCTACTCTTTCATCTAAACCTTATAAGGCTTTTTTGTTCTGCAACCAATTGGACTAGTACATTTGTTTACGAATACTGTTAAAAACATGAAGACCCCAAAATATTAAGCGAGGGCTGAATCTCCTTGAATGCTAAACGAGTAGCCATCGCATCAGCTTTAACTTTAATTGTTATCGGTTGTTTTGCAGCACAAATTTACCAGCAGAAAATCTTCAGCTACAGCTACTCCCGGGACAGGACTCGACGGCTTGAAATTTACTCGGGCATAACCAGCCTCAAAGCCATAACCATAGACAAAACAGTAATGCTGGCGTTCTCTCCATCCTTCAATGTCCAAGCCGACACCTACACCGCGTCCCCAACCAACTCTACCCGAACCCAAATCTACAATTATATAAGCGCCAATCCAGGCGTCCAGTTTAGGGCGGTTTGTGCAAGTCTTTGTCTTCCAGTGGGGTTAGCTCAGTATCATCTAGGGGTTTTGGTTAAATCGGGCTTGGTTTCGTTTGTTCGGGATGGGCGGTATAAACGGTTCTTTATTTCCAAGCGTTTCACTAAGAGGGAGATTGCTGCGATTTGCTTGTTGCGACGTAAGACGGTTAAAAGCATTTTTGAGGCGCTTTTGAGCAAGAAGGAGCTGGCGCATGGCAAATTAGCGGATGAGGTTGGGGTTACTTCACAGGCGTTGACATGGCAAATGAAATGCTTACGGAACACCGAGTTCGTGGTGCAGACAAATGATGGGTTAAAAACCCTTTACTCAATAAACCAAGCCTCAGCGCCAATGCTCAACAGGTTTTTGGCTACTCTAAACTAGCGCTTACTTTTTTAAAGCGCCCCTCGGTTTACTGCTTGTATGCCTAAACTGTATCTTTTGGGTGGAGAAAACGTTTTCCGGCGAAATGCAAGGGAAGTAAACGAACGCGCCTTCCAAGACGCAGGCAACCCCCTGTCAGTTCTTGTGTTTCCTTGGGCAAGAGCATCGTTTGATAGAAGATACCATAGAAGGAAAAGGCTGGCTGATTACTTCAAGTGCCTGGGAGCAGACACCGTTAACTTTGCAGAATACTCCGACTCCATCGAAACCATTTCCCGGAAAATGGCAAACTCCAACCTAGTTTACTTGACAGGAGGAGTTACAAGCGTTCTGGTCGAACGCCTAAAAAACATGGGTCTAGACCGCTTGCTCAGCAGTTACAACGGAGTCATAGTTGGCAGAAGCGCAGGAGCGCTGGCGCTTTGCAGAAAATGCGTAATTACCTGCCGGAGCAATTCAAAAACCAAAGTTGTTGATGGTCTTGGCTTGGTTGATTTTACGCTCAAAGTTCATTACCAGTCGGGCGAAAAGGACGGGGAACTGGAGCATTTGTCCAAAGAGGGGAGAATTTTTGCTGTGCCCGAAGGTTCAGCGCTTGTTTATGAGGATGGAGTTTTATCGTTCATTGGGCACGTGTTTTTGTTTGAAAACGGCGAGAGGCAAACCTTGAGTGAAACGTCAAGCCAAGGGTTAGAATAGGTGAAGTGGGAAAAAAGGGTGTTTTTATAATCTTTCTCTTAATCGCTCGGTTAGCAGCTTAACAACTTCTTCTTTGTCCTTCTCTAAGAAATTCCAAAATTCCTTTGCTTCGTTATCCGTTGCGGCATCGTTTTTGTAATTGTTTTTTATGCGCCACAGGCTCTTGTTTTCGATTGTGAGTTGCTCCATCAAATTGTACACATTGTTGTCGAGCATGCCTTTCTCGGTGGTTGATACTGTCGAAGCTGGTGTTTGACCTGCGCTTTCTATCTCCATACAAACTTTTTGGCGTTTAGCCTCATCTGTGGTTTTGCAGACCATGACGCCGGTTTCGCCTTCACTTGTCGTGGTTGATAGTACTTCCTCGTTCTCTCCAGTCAAAACTTCACCTCCAGAAGAAAAATTATCCCTGAATCTTAAGGCGAGTCAACACACTTAAGCCTATGTGACTGCAAAAAGTTGGCAACAAGTTAATTTTTGCTCAGAATCTTCAAGAGGTGGTTTAGTTGCTTTTCTTTTGGAGTACAGCAAGAGCCACTGTGATTAAGATTAGAGCAAGGAATATGGCACCGAAAATAACAAGCGGAATCCTAAATACCGGTTCAGAGTGAAGAACAGCCGTTGTGGGCAACCCAACCAAGTAAGCAGCCAAGAAAATAGCTACGAAAGCAGCGCCTACGCCCTGAAGGGCACATAGGAAACCAAAAACCTTTCTATCGCTCAATTCCAATGTTGTCGCTTCCTGTTTTTCCGTTGAACCACTAGTAGAATAGAAATTAATCCATATTTAAGACTAACCGATTCTGCCCAAAACTGCCAAGGAGGTTAGCGATTAAGTATTAACCGCAAGTATAATATACCAAAGAGAACGAATCTAAATTAACGCTTAGCCTGGTTGATTTTATGGAACGCCAGAGATTCTTTACCCCGTTAAAAATTGGATTATTAACAGTTATCGTCGCCTATTTTGTTTTTACCCTCCACGCCTTGTTCACCCTTTCATGGATTGGCGAGTGGGAGGGGCTTTCTGAGCAACTTGCATTTTGGATATTTATAACGGATATTACGGCGACTTCTTTTTTGATTTTCAGGTTCATAGCCGGTCTAATCGCCGTGTCGGCAGTCATCTTGTACTTTGTCAGAAAAGAGCTACCGTATTCTTCAACGCTGAAAATTCTCAGGTGGATTTTAGTTTTTGAAGCGCTCTACTGGGTTGGACTTATAACATCGGGAATTTGGGGTGTTTTGCCTTCAGAGGCAGGCGGAACATTTAGCGTAAATTTATTGTTAACCACAGGAATTCCTTGCTTAGTATCATCGATAGCCATTCCCGTTTCCTTGTTTAAACTTAGATCCAAGTTAAAACCGAAAAAACCGCAAAAAGAAGCCATAAAATGGGCTCTAATCGCAGGCACAATTTACATTTTCGTTTTCTGGCTTAACAATACTGGAATCTGGATTGTTACGGTAACATCACGAGGGGTCGAATACTTAACGATTTTTCCTGAAACCATGCTCAGTTTTGCCACAACCGTATTTGGTCTTCTGGCACTAGCGCTGTTCACAGCATATTTTGCCAAAAAATCCATAGGAACAGAAAACATAGAGCAACTAAGAATACGCACAGTCGGCGCCATCACCACTGTTTTAGGCTTATACTTCTTATGGAACTATTTAACGTGGATATTCTTCGGCGGCTGGAGTGATTGGTACGCTTGGTTCCTTGGACATAACTTGGACTTGTGGTTGCTATCTCTTCCGCTGGCGGGTTTGCCGCTGCTCTTCAAGCGGAAAACCGAAGTTAAAACTTGACGTTTACAATAAAGACATTGATCAAAGAAATAACTTATCTGAGAAAGCCACAATTTTAAGACAGAAAAGGCTGGGCTTTATCTAAAAATAAAGAAAAAGAGAAGAGTTTATTCTTAATCAGTGGTTTCTTCTGAGCGGTCGGTATCGTCTGCGGCTTCGTCTATATTTTGCTCTTGATCGGTGACTATTTCTGAATGCGCCCCCTGAGGCGCCTCTAAAGGGTGGGCCTGAATTACAGCCTCCGCCACTATAACTGGCTCCACAACGGGGTCAATTGCCTGCTCAATGACATTATCAAGTTTTGTCTCGACTGGCTCGGCTTCAGGAGCTACATCAAAAACTTGCAGAGGAACAGTGTCCTGTTGTGGAACTGCGTCAGCAACTATTTTACTTGTATCTATGTCTGCGGTTTGTTCTTCAATTGCTGGTTGTTCCGGCTCGACTGCTACTTCAGTAACAACTTCAGGGTCACTGAGTTCTGCCTCAGCTTCAAGTTGTTCTGTTTCAGCCATAACTTCTGGAGCAACTTCTGCTTCCATGTTAATGATTGGTTCTTCTACTGCTGGCTCGGTTATTTCAGGTTCTTGGGTTATTATTTCAGAGATTGGTTCGGCAATAATTTCGACTTCTGGCTCGGTGGGAGCTTCAATTGGTGCAGTTTCAACTGCAACTTCATCTACTGGGGCAGTCTCGATGGGGGCAGCCTCAGCTTGAACCTCTTCAACTATTGAAGCCTCCTCAACGATGACAGTTTCTGGCTCGCCTGGAGCAATTTCTACTGGAGCAATTTCTTCAGAAACAGCTTCGGCTTGAGCAACTTCCATTGGTATTTCATCGACGGGTGCAACCTCAATTGGAACGTCTTCTACGGGGGCTGTCTCTACGGGAGCAACTTCGGCTGGAGCGGGTTCCATTTCTGCTGGAGCAGTTTCAACAGAGACTTCAGCGGTTATTTCTACGGGGGCAGTTTCCGCTGGAGCATCTTGCATTTCAACCGTTTCAACCGGAATGTCTACTGGAACTTCAGCAACTGGCTCTGCAGGGGCAGTTTCAACTTCTATCGCTGGAATTTCAATTGGAGTTGGTTCAACAATTACTGTTTCGACAGGGGCAACTTCGGCTGGAACAGCCTCAGTAATAATTCCTGCAGGAACAGATTCTTCAACTTTAATTTCAGCGGCGGGGACAACTGGTTCAGGAGACACAGGGGCTTCAATGGGTTGTGCTGGCGGACAAAGTTGATTTATTGCTTGCTTAATCACGACTAGTTCATTCTTTGTTGATTCCAGTCCAGTCGAGAGAAGAGTTATCTCGCGTTGGTAGATTTCATCTTCAATTTCGCCCACGACATGTTGAATCTCATAGTTAGCAAGAAGCATCTCTAACATCTTAATTTGTTCCTGAAGCTCTTGTGTTTTCCCTTGCATTTTCTCCAAAAGCGCTT
>QYYE01000126.1 GCA_003589585.1 Candidatus Bathyarchaeota archaeon | reverse complement strand
AGCGCCAACCAGCAAAGACAATGTCCTTAGCCGCCTCTTTAGCTTGCTCTTTTGATAGGAATCCTTCAAAAACTGCCCTTGCCAAAATATGGGGTGTGCCCCACTTAGCTGATATTGTAGATTTTAGCGGTTTTGCGTGCCACTTCATCATCAATAACCGCAAGCCCCGCCTGTTCTCTGGCGAGCGCTAAAACCTGTGCGTCCGTAGCATGAAGCCCACGTGTCCTAGACAGTCGCGAAAGGAACAAATTGTCTAATGGGTTTGCAGACCTCAAAAACGCCGTTATCAAACAATTTCTCTAGAACAATCGCATCTGGGAAGCCTTTTAGTTTGCCACTATCCACAACTTCCACCCTAACAAGGGGAGAAGTCAACTTTTTCTCCTGTAGGTTTTCAATAATCTCACACAACCCAGCCTTGGACAGATATATCAAAAGGGTAGAATTGAAAACCAAGGGCTTCAATTACGCTTCGCCGCTTCCGTGAATTCTTTTTCTATTTCTTGTGGTTCAAATCTGACCCATTCAATATTTTGCTGCTTTACTAAATCCGCAAATCCCCACAAAGACAGCTTAGTGATGCCTGCTGCCTCAGCAAAAGTGACTTTCCCCTTACCTAAAAGGTCTAAGGAAGTTTGTTTTCTCCACTCCGTAATGCCCCTTTCAAGCAGGTTTCGGACAACGGTTGCCTTGTCTAGTTTTTCTTTTTTTATGATTTCAGAGATTTCTTGATCCAATTCAGCTGGGACGCGCACGGCTAACGGTTTAAGCGTCAACATACCTCACTCGTATACAATAGATACCATATGCATACATGAACTTCTGCAACAAGCAAAAGTTGGAACTCTCCAAAAGTTTTTCTGACGCATCCGTTTTCCACCTGCCCAACATAGCTCCAGGTTGAAGCCGAATAGATGTGGATATTAAACCCATGTTAAGCTTGCTTTTACTTCCATATATTTAAAGCCGTTGCCTTTACAACAATTTAGCATATCCCAATAACAATTTAATCTGCTGAAGAGTCAACAGAAAAAGTTATAGCTTCCAGAAAGCACTAGTAGACTGTGATTTTGAATGAAGTTTTTTACAGTTACCGATGAAGCCAGCCTTAAGCATAAGGTTCTTGTCGTGCCCTTAAATGATAAAGAAATGCTTGAGTTAAGCGGGCAATGCGAAAAATGCATCCCCTCCATCTCCACCTCAGCCCTGATTCAAAATGGTCACCCCTACGTTATTGTTGATTTTGGCGCTGGGGGCACATGGAAAACAGTCATAGCCCTCGACGAAGAATCAGAGGATGGGCATCGGGTTGGTGACGAGTTGGCGGTGGGAGATGTGTTGAATGTGATTTTGACGTCTGAGGCTCAAGCAGTGAAGGTTTCAAGAGACAAGGTCTACATGGGTGTACCCTTGGAGGCGGTTTTAGCCTTCAGTTTCCTGTACACTGCTGAGTTAGCGGAAACCTATGCGTTGTACAAGCTGTTTAAGCAGCCTAAAGCCGAATAAGAAATTCCCGCCGGAATTGGAAAGGTTAGCAGAAATCATCTAGTCGTTTAATTGACAATTCTATTTCCTTTATCTTCTTGATGCGCTCATCAATTTCATGCTCTAACATGTGCTTTTTATGCAGATTCACCCTCAATTCCCGTTCAAGAGCAGCCAGTTTCTCCTCAAGAGCCTTCTTGACCGCTGGAAGACTGCAATCGCTGATCTCTTTGCAATCCAAGTGCTACTTAAACTCCCCCTTAACTCTTGGTTCCCGTGGCGTTTTTTACATTTGACATGTTATTAAGGGATATTCCAAATTGTACCCTATTTACTGCTACCTTTAGAAGAATCTGAGCATCCTGATGTTCGAGAAGCGAAAACGGCAATCTTCATTTCAGGTACTTAAGAAACCAGTCAGTAGCTAATTTTGCAACCGCTTCCAGTTTTCCGGGCTCCTCAAAAAGGTGAGTAGCGCCAGGCACAATTTCAAGCGCATTTACGTTGGTCATTTGGTCCATGGCTTGCTGGTTCAAATCAATCACAACCGTGTCTAAGCCGCCTACAAGCAGGAGAGTTGGCGCCTTCACTCTTGAAAGATACTCGCCAGCCAGGTCGGGTCGTCCACCGCGTGAAACCACCGCTGCAACTTCGTCTGGGAGTTTTGCCGCCGCTATCAGTGCTGCTGAGGCGCCGGTGCTTGCCCCGAAGTATCCGATGGTCAGATTTTTTGTTTGAGGGTCGTTTTTTATCCACTCAGTTGCACCTACAAGGCGCTCGGCTAGCAGATCGATGTTGAAGCGGTATTCTGCGGTTAACATGTCTTCTTCTTCCTCTTCTTGAGTGAGAAGGTCAAAGAGCAATGTTCCAATGTTTGCCCTGTTAAGTTCTTTTGCAACGTATTGGTTTCGGGGGCTGAACCTGCTGCTGCCGCTGCCATGTGCAAACAACACAACTCCTGTAGCGCCCGAGGGCACAAACAAGTTGCCTTCCACTTCTACGTTGCCGACGGGAATTTTTATGGCAATTTCTAGTTGGCTCATACTATCACCTTGCCTACCTGTTTTCTTTGTCTGCTTTGTTTTAACAACTCGATGACTTCTTCATCGGTGGTTTGGGTAAAGTCATCGTAGAATTGACCGATGGCTTGGAAAAATTCAGGAGTGTACAGGCAAATGACTTTGTGTGCTTGTTTTTCCAGTTCTTTTATGGTTGAAGGCGGACCCACGGGTATGGCAACGGTGACTGTTTTGGCACCCCTGTTTTTAACCGAAGCCAATGCTGCTTTCATGGTTGAACCCGTAGCTATCCCATCATCAACTATGATAACATCCAGCCCTGTTAGGTTTGGGTAAGGTTCATCTTGGCGGTACAGTTTCATTCTTCGCTCGATTTCTTTCTTTTGCCTTGCGCTTTCCTCTTTGATGTAATCGTCAGATACCCCTATGTAGGTGACTATGTTTTCGTCCAGAATTGTGGTGCCGTCTTCAGTCATAGCGCCAATGGCCAGCTCGGGGTTGTCGGGCGCGCCGATTTTTCTTGGAATAATAACATCTAAAGGCAAATCAAGGTCGTTAGCTATCTCAAAACCCACAACTACGCCGCCTCTTGGAATAGCTAAGACTATGGCGGTTTTTCCAATGAAATCTTTTAAGGCTAAAGCTAAACGCCTTCCAGCGTCGACGCGGTCAGTAAAATAAGCCATTTTTTATTCCTCAGAATTCTGCGTTTGATATTGAACCTGATTGAGGTATAAAAAGTAGTGTTGATACCATGTAGATATCACTTGCAAACGATTTTAGTTTTAAAAGTAAAGCCGCCAACAAAACGTTGTTCGTTGTTGTTGACGCATTCATACACTCACAAACCTTTAAGACACCGTCAAGGGTCAAATCTTTTCAAGGAGTCGTTTTATGTCAACAAACATTCTTTCTCTAGATAGAGCCATACAAAACACTATTCTCTGGATAAACGACATCCAAGAAGAGCTGCATTGGGACAGCCGAGACATGGTTTACAAAGCCACAAAAGCGGTGCTGCAGGCGATTCGTGACAGATTGCCAATTGAAGAGCTTGCTCACTTCTCAGCTAACCTTCCCATGATTATGAAAGGCATGCTTATGGACGGCTATGACCCGAGGGATAAACCGCTGAAAATGAAGACTATTGAGGAGTTTTACGATTGCATACAAGACTATTACGATGCCCAAAGGCGCGCGGTAATCAATCCTGAGGATGCAGCCCGTGGAGTTATAAATACTCTTGCCCTGAGAATGGGCGGAGGCGAAATGCAGAAAGTCGCCGATAACATGCCTGAAAGAATCAAGCCGTTATTCGAGAGAGCAGCCCAAGAAACCAGGAAGCCTGGACGGGAAAGAGCGGCAAAAAGAGAAATAGAGGTTTCGCAGCCATAACTGAACTTCTAACTGTTTAACGACTTGTTATGTCTATGGCTCGGTTTACAAGTGATTCTTCAGCTATGGCGCTCTCCATTAAGGTCTTGATTGCCAGATTCAGGTTGCCGTTAAAGTAGGGCTTAACAATTTTCAATGCAAAATCCTTGAGCAAGCAAGTGGGGAACCCGTGGAAAGTCAGGTCCACAAGCAAATCCTCTTCCGTTTTTATTTGGGCTGTTTGAGTCATCTCTAATTACCGAACTGATGGTTGTGGTAAAAAGCTAAAAAGGCAAGTGCCCAAACGACTCCACGGGGCAGGAGAGAGATAACTGAAAATGTTCGGGTCAAGTCCTTATTGGTGAGGGCTCAACGTTTTAGTCTGCTATTGACTGCAGAAATCGCCAACACTGACTACACTCTTAGGTTGTGCAAGGAGTTTCTAATATGCCTTAAATCTGGGTCCGTTCTCTTTTCAACACAAACAAGCATTTCTTCAAAAAATCCATTTTTACAGGCACACTTATAAAAGGGGGAAAAACAATCATTGCTTACATCAAAGCTGGATAAACATGACACAACAACCAAACGAACAAACCAACAGTAACCAAACAGCACCCCAAATCGAGAAACTTTTAATCGATGACCTCTCAAACTTCCAGTTCCATGCCGCATACATGGTTTACTCAGAAACCTTCGACAAAACAAGTGACCCCCAAGCCAAACAGGAACTGAACCGAAACATCCAAGACCTAAAAGAAAACAACATTGATCTTGAAACATTCTACCTAAATATCTCACGCTACAGAAAAATTGACTCTCCACGACAAGAACGCTTCTCTATGGCAACCCAGAGAAAGAAAGACTGGCGCATGAAAACGCAAAGGCAGGAACGCATAAAAAGACATAAAAAATAAGCGCACCTAACAAAGCTATTTCTTTCATTCTCCCTAAATAACCAAGAAAGCATTAACAATTCTGCGAAAAAAAATTCTCCGATTAAACCCCAACGCCAAGTTTAAACATGTTTAAACAATTCAAAGGATACTTTTATCTACCAAAACCCAGCAATTGAGTTGAAAAACCATACCAGGGAAGCAAAAGCAAAATGAAAGCAATGGATATAGCCGTCATGGGCATCTGTGCAGCACTATACACAATAGTTGGAAGACTCACAGACATTTTAGTTCCTCCATTTTTCGGGGTAGCATTCTACCCAGCAGTCATAATACCAGCCGTTTTCGCGGTACTTTTCGGACCATGGGTTGGAGGTATCGGAGCAGCAATCGGAATATTCGTCCGAGACATGCTCTTCCACGGAGACCCACTGCTTAGTTTAACCGCAGGAGTGACATCAAACTTTGTAGTCTTCTTCATAATCGGCTACATGTCATACAAGAAACTAAACATCAAAAAAATACTGCTAACCGCAACCTTAACAGGAGCCGCACTAGCAGCAGGATTGTTTCTGCCAACCTTGCTTTTACCCGCAGAATTTGCAGCCTTCACACAAGGTCTCTCAACAACCATAATAATAATCTTCTCAGTAGTAACCGTACTAGTAAGCTTAGGCATAATAGCACTAGTCTCACTACGCTGGCACGAATGGAAAAGCTTCACCGCTGGCACACTTATCGGACAAATCTTTGGGGCAGCAATCATAGCAATCGGCGTTTGGGCATACAGCCAACTGTTTTGGTCACCTGCAGGCTACATAAAAGCACCTATAGACGCAGTATTCATGCCCATAATCTTCGTATGGACGTTTGCCACAGAAATCCCATTTGTCCTGCTCGTTGCCCCCCCAATCATAAAAGTATGTCAACTAGCCTTCCCATTTCTAAGACAACGCCCCCAAACCTCTAAAAAGGCGACATAATGCAAATAAAAACCGCCAAAGCCTTTGCACCAGGCGCAATCTCTAGCTTTTTTGAAATTCACGATAAGACTCCAGACGGAAAACCCATCACCGACTTGGAGTTAATAGGTGCAAGAGGCGGAGGGTTCGGTCTCCAAAAAGGCGTCCTAACAAAAGTAACAGTGAAGGAAGCGAAAGCCAG
>QYYE01000125.1 GCA_003589585.1 Candidatus Bathyarchaeota archaeon | reverse complement strand
TAGCGATCTCGGCTAAATTATTACTAGGCATTCTTTGGAATGGGAGATTCAAAAATATAGGTTACAGCTTTTTTTCTCTTAACTCCCAATTTTGCTTCAAAAAAGCCATAGAGTTAGCTGGCAAGTCTCGTTCAACCATGAAGTTTGGTCCTACCCAACTGTTCACGCCGACTTTTACGCCAGGCATAAACAAGGATTTAATGCCTGTTTTCACGTTGTCGCCCAGAACAGCGCCAAGTTTTCGTCTTCCAGTATTAACCAGTTGGTCTTTTACCATCATCTTGATTGAGCCGGCATCAAGGCGATAGTTAGCGGTTATTGTGCCTGCGCCCAAGTTACAGTGTTTGCCAAGTATGCTGTCGCCGACATAAGACAGGTGTCCAACATGGGTGTAGTCCATGATGATGCTGTTTTTGATTTCGCAAGCGTTGCCCACCCGCACCTTTTTCCCCAAGCTTGTTCCAGAGCGGATAAAACAGTTGGGTCCAACATCGCATTCTTCATCAATCAACGCTGGTCCCTCAATGTAGGCTCCCGAGCGAATACGCGCTGTCTCCGCAACTGAAACAGGACCAATCAAATGCGCACCCTGCTCCACCGAGCCTAAAACCCTGTGTTCCATGCGTTTCAACGCCCAATTATTTGCATCAAGCAAATCCCATGGCCGTCCAACATCAAACCAATCGTCCTTTGAAATCTCGGATGCCAAAACCGTTTTGTCCTGCTTAGCCAGCAAAGTTATGGCGTCGGTGAGCTCCCATTCTCCGCGCACAGAAGCTTTTGTTTTCTTTATCATGTCAAAAACGCTTGTGGAAAACACGTATACTCCTGCGTTTGCCAGGTTCGACGGCGCTTTCCCAGCGGTGGGTTTCTCTATGATGCGCTTAACTTTTTTACCCTCAGCCAGCTCGACTACTCCATAGCTTTCAGGCTTATCAACCTGTACAACACCCATAACCGCAGCAGTTTCTCCACTCACATACGATTGCAAAACATTCTTAACAGCGTCTGCCCCAAACAGTAAATCCCCATAGACGAGCACGAACTCGTCCTCAACAAAAGGTTCAGCTACGCTGGCAGCGTTCCCAGTGCCCAAAACCTCTGGCTGCACCAAATAACTGATGCGTAAACCCAGTTTTCCTCCGTTCCCAAAATACTGGCGAATGGCATCTCCCATGTAATGCGTAACAACGATTGTTTCTGTGATTCCCGCGTTCTTTACGGCTTCTAAGCAGAACTGCAGGATTGGTTTCCCTGCAACCTTAATCAGATGCTTAGGACGGGTCGCTGTTATGGGCATGAGCCTGACGCCTTCGCCAGCCGCTAACAATACCGCTTTCATGTTGTTTCCTCCCCTATTTGGTTATGAATTAAATCTGCTGCCTTGGCAAGTATGTCTTTTGCTGTCTGAAGTGATTCACCTTCCACAGTCAACCGTATCAGAGGTTCAGTTCCTGAAGCCCTGGCAAGAAGCCAGCCGTTCTTTAAGGCTAACCGTACGCCGTCAACCGTGGAGAAGCCAGTGAAATCAGGAAACAAATCTTTTAGTTTCTCCTCAATCTTTGCTACCGCTTTATACTTTAATTCATTTTGGCAAGCTATGTTTTCTCGCAGCGTAATGTACTCTGGAACTTTCGAGATGAATTCTCCTAGGCTCATGTTTTCTTCTTCCAGCGCCTTTAGCATTAGGGCTGCAGAAAGCGGTCCGTCAGGACAATAATGATGCTGAGGGTGCACCCAGGCGCCGCATGGTTCTCCGCCGAAAACAGCGCCCTCACGCATGATAGCTTCTGAAA
Source organism: Candidatus Bathyarchaeota archaeon (assembly GCA_003589585.1). Lineage (GTDB taxonomy): Archaea > Thermoproteota > Bathyarchaeia > Bathyarchaeales > Bathycorpusculaceae > Bathycorpusculum. Next base: position 4,171 of record QYYE01000125.1, on the reverse strand, counting down.
TGTAGATGTCGCCGACTTTGGTTCGGATAACTCTGCCGCCTTGCGCTTCAACCATCGTTTCCACACACATAGAAGCCTCAACATTAGTAATCACTGCTCCGTCTCCGCCAGTTTGTTTGAGCGCATAAGCGGCGTACGCAGCCAGTGAGCGGTCAAAATCGACGAAAACGCCATTCTCATCTACAAAGGCAACACGGTCGCCATCACCATCAAAGGCAACGCCACAGTCAGCACCCAGTGACTTAACAACGCTTGCCAAATCCATAAGAGACTCAGCGGTCGGCTCAGATTTTCGAGCGGGGAAATACCCGTCGGGCTGAGCATTAAAAGCGGTTACTTTGCAGCCTATGGCTTTTAGCAGGGCTGGGGCAATGTGAAAGGTGGCGCCGCATCCCGGGTCAACAACCACTCGCCATTTCCGCTGCAAAGAGACTGCTTTTAGAGCCATGCCCATGTAGATTTGGGCGGCATCAAAATAGGCGGTTTTGCCCAGCGTACGCCAATCTGTCAAGGCGAAGGTGCCTTTATCCACGGTTTTTTCGACTGCGTTTTGGTCTTCTTCCGTGTAGGATAAGCTGTTTCCTTTGAAAACTTTTATCCCGTTGTACTGCGGTGGATTGTGCGAGGCTGTGAGCATGAAGCCGACATCTGCTTTCAAGGCTTTGGTGGCGTAAGCCAAGACAGGAGTCGGAACAATGCAAGCCAACAAAACGTCCGTGCCGCATGACAGCAAACCCGATACCAAAGCATCCTCAATCATGGGTCCAGAAACACGCGTGTCCCGTGCTATGACGGCTTTTTTGGCTTTGGCGTGGGTTGCAACTGCTGAGCCTACCTTGCAAGCCAGTGTGGGGGTTAAGAAAACGTTTGCTAAGCCTCTGACTCCTGAACTTCCAAACAGTTTAGCCATCCATCATCCACCCATGCTAGTTGATTGTTACCTGCATGGTAGTGGCTAGCGGTCTTAAAATAATTTGGCTCTCAAAACAGTAAATCAAGAGATAGTTGTTCAGCCTCTTTTTGTTCTATTCTTTTCGCTGGTTTTGATTGTGGCTTTTTTCTGAGTCGCTATGCACATTCACATCCACAAGAAGACGCCCTCAACATGGAAGCCATGTACCGCGTGTGAAGAAAAACGCATATCCCACACCGAAACAGACGCTGGGAAGCAATGCAGGGGCAAAAAGCAATCGCCCTCAATTGCAGTCTTGTGGCAGCCGTAAAGCCTCCACACCCACACAAAGAACAAAAGCTCTATCCTAAACTCAAAAAACAATTCAGCGCAACCCGAAAAAAAATAATCCATTGAAAAATCGGGGTAGTTAAGAAATGCTTATTATTTTGGCGGTCTTTCCAAGTTAGCATGGGGCGATGAGGCTCGCCTATTAACCGCCTTTGCCGTCTTAGCAGAGGATGATAGCTTCTACCATTTAAAAGCAAAAGAGGAATGGTTAGAATGGTTGAAGCAGGACGGCAAAAAAACCACGCGTGGACTAAGAGCGTTGTTGACTACGTGGTTAACCGGCAAAATGAGGACGGCGGCTACACTTTCTGTCAAGGCGCAGAGTCAAACACCCAGGACACCTACTATGGCTTGTCAATCCTGAAGCTTCTGAACGAGCCGTTTCCAAACTCGGAAAAAACAAAAAGTTGGCTGGGCACTGTTGACTTAGATAGCATTTACTCAAGTTACTACGTTACAAAGGCTGTGCTGTTGCTTGGCGAAGAACTCGGCGAAAAACTGAAAGAAATTACCGCTTCAGTTATCAAGTTAGAGAGGTACTTGGGTTCAAGAGATGTTTTTCCCGAGGTTTCCTCCGAGTTTACAACCGTTTACATGGCTTTGGAGCTTGCAGATTTGCTCAGCCTTGATTTTGACAGGGATAAACTGGCAAAGTGGCTGTTGTCCTTCCAAAATGGCGATGGCGGCTTTGGTTTCAATAAACGTTCTAGCATTAATGCAACTTACTATGCAATAGCATCGCTGAGCATGTTGGAAAGGGATGTTAAAGGTCTACCCGAAGCCGCGTCTTATGTCAGAAAATGCGAAAAGCCCAGCGGAGGATTCACTGTAATTCCAATAAGCTATATGCCGTATGTTGAATACACATACTATGGCGTGATGGCGCTTGATTTACTGGGCGAAGATTGCAGGCACCCAATACAAACAGTAAACTTCTTGTTAAACTGCCGCAACCGCAACGGCGGATTTGCCCGCTCCGACCTTGGCATTTCAACGTTTGAGAACACGTTCCAAGCCGTAAGCATACTTCAAAAACTAAGACTGTAAAAAAGTAGGGGAAATAAAAAAGGGGCCTCCATCTCTTCATGGCTGCCCTTCTTCTTCAGCAAACTCCGCGAGCTTCAACTTGATTTCACGTTTTGCTGGTTTGGCTTTCATGACAAAGTATTCTCCGCCTTTTAGTCCGAGCAGTTCTCTTATCTCTTTAGGGATTGCAACATAGTAGGAGGTACCATCGGGACGCATGTATCCTTTCACGATAACCCGTGGGTATTTTTTTTCTTCTGATTCTTCCGTCATTTCTTTGTTTTCCATTCTTTTCTCGCTCTCTTAACATACTTAGCATACTCAGCATACTAAACAGTATTTAATAACAATTTAAGGCTTCTGGTGACCTGTGTGTCGGGCAAACGCTTCTCTAATCTGAACTTGCTCTTAGAAGCCTAAATGAGAATATGTTTCGGATTATTGCCTTTGCTTTTGCCAGACTTTTCCGTTTAAAAAATAGAGAAAGCTAAAAATTTTTGAGAAAACCCAAGAGTTTGCCCTTTGTCGGATGCATCCCGTCGACATCGGAGAGGTAGCAGGCAGAAACAGCGTTTGCCAACATCAAACGGCACTTATCCGAAAGCTCGTTTTTGTCGCCCAAGATGTTTCCTGCGTTCCAAGCGTCCCCTGCACCTGTTGCCCTAAGCACCTTAACCCTGAAAGTAGGTACTTTAACCTCTGTTTTCTTGTTTAAGGTCGCTGAAAAATCGGTTGTGTGCAGGTCAATCCTTGCTGACAACCGTTTAGCCAGAACCCTTGCTGCTTCCATTGCCAAATCAGCAAATGATAGCTGCTGCTTTTTTTCCTCCAAAGACGGGTCGAGCGTTGTTGCATAAGTTACTGCTTCATTCTCGTTTAGGCTTAAAATGTCCACTTGATTGGTCTTCAAAACCTTCTCCATCAACTCAACGATTCCCTCTCGGTTGGGTGTGGGGTCAGCTGTGTCATAGTAGGTTTTACCTTGCCCCTTCAGTTTTACCCTGCCGAAAACTGCCCGAGCAAGAAGGGTTCCGTTTTTCAGGGTTCCCGCCCAGTTGAAAAGGCAGGTGTAATCTGCTTCCTCAAACAGCTTGTAATCGCTTTCTTTGAGGTTGGCTGGGCTAAAATCAGCTAGCGCTCCAAGGTCTCGGAGCATGACATTGGTTTTTCCCTTTTGAGTTGTAAATTCTAGTGCGGTTGTTATGGAAGCTTTATCAAAGATTTTAACTCGGGAAAGGTCAATCGGAGTGTTCTTGAGGTAATGCTTTACCTGTTGCAGACCGTACTCGTTTGTGCAAACTATCGGCGTAACCTTAGCTTCTAGAGAGGCAAGAGCTGACGCAGTGTTGATGGCGTTTCCTCCACGCAAATCGGTCTGGGGGATGCCGTCGATGCTGCCGCCTTTTCTCTCGACAACCTTTGAGACTAATCCCGAGAATTCTTTATCATCCCAGCCTATGTTAATGAGTCGGTCGAGAAAAAAATCTGGCATAATCACGACTTTGAGTTCTCTATGTTTTTTCTCTTCTAGAAAGCTTTGAAGTTCTTTTTTACATGCCGCGGAAGTCAAGAAAAGGCACCAGTAGTGCTAGTTACCAAAAAGCTAAAATAACCTTTTGATTAAAAGTACTGATTCAGCGTTAATCTGGCAGAGGGAAAGGGCAGTGAAATTTAAAACTGAAGTTTGTCTACTAATGCTTGCCATTGCGTTATTTGCAGTCAGCGTATTCTTCTACTCATATCAAGCGTCAGCAACTGAGGATGTTGCAGCACTTAGCTTGAATTTAGCCGCAACCTATCCATACCGTGGATACGCACTCATGTTTGTCGGCACAGGCTCATTCTTCATGGTCACGGCGTCCATATCCTATTCCAGACGCAGCAAAAACATCCTCTAAAACC